>NZ_VDAG01000024.1:0-281600 GCF_019584505.1 Kluyvera sp. EC_51
GTTACGCACCACCCCGTCAGTAGCTGAACAGGAGGGACAGCTGATAGAAACAGAAGCCACTGGAGCACCTCAAAAACACCATCATACACTAAATCAGTAAGTTGGCAGCATCACCTATTTCTCTTTGTATCTTTATCAGACTGCTTTTAAGGTCTTGTCTTTCTTCTTCCGTAATAACCCCGTCGGCTAAAATATCTGAGACTCTCGCTGACAAACTTTTAATAACACCATTTCTGAACACCTGATTTGCTTCAAGCAACCATGTATCAAGATAAAGAATCTCTTCATCTCGGACAACGCCATCAGCAACAATTCCATCAATGATGCTAATTAAGTTAGCAAAAAGCTTATCTCTATTGTGTGTGTAGTTAAATACGTAAAGCTTGTCTTCCATACAGCCTCCTATTTTTTGTACATCCTTACATTCAACTTCGATTCAATCAAACCACATAAAGTTGTTGACACCTTACCTTTGCACAACTAAATTACAACTTAAAGGTGTTGCTAGTGTGCATGAAGAACTACGGCTGACAACGTTCAATCCCGATAAGCACCCTTGCGAGGATGTTTATCGGGACTGGAAGAGTTACCACTTGGAGACGGTCCTGATAAATGTCCTGGACAGTGGCGGTACCTGCACCGATAACAGCGGCAGACGTTCAACTGTGAAAACGGAGAGATGCCAGCTCCCTCGACGGCAGTGACGGCGGGAAGTAGACCGCTGACGGCTCGGAAAGACGAGCAAGCCCAGACGATATCTGAGTGGCTTTAAAAACAGATGGGGACGGTGAAAGCCCGGAAAAAGGGTTTCATGTACCGAATGAACACATGATGACGCGGGGAAAGAACCGTGACAGGAGGGAAGTAGACCCCGCGAACACAACAGCAAAGCGCATTACACCGGAACCCGTTAGAACCTTATAGTCCTGAGTCGTGGCTACGTAGTATGTCAGTCAAACAGTCAGGCGGGTAGATCGGCGGCAGGTTGGTCAAATGTAGTGCGCTCTGCGTTGTGGTAATTGCGGCTATGCGCACGTGACGAGGCCACCAGCTTATTCAGCTTAAAAATGAATATGTGTCTTGGTTAGTGTACGTCGCCGGGAATGGTCGACCCGGCAGGTGGAGGCACCACCGCCACAACCCTAGTTACCAGGAAGTAAGATAGCTGTAGGCAGTATTGGCGGTACCAGTACCATCCCTTGAAGTTCTCTGGTACCGCCCTTTTTACTCAACTGAAAGCGCGCTCTGTCCATTTCGTTAAGTGTGTCAGTCGTTAAATCAGCCAACCGGAGCGCGCTTCCAGTTGAGTGGAGAAGCTAACAGGCGATTGCAGTCGCCCGTTTCACTAAGTGCCCTATCCTGGGTGCTTACTGAAACGAAACCCAAAACTTTTAATCACCTTCTGGTGAGGGATTCGTGTAACCAAAATTCAGCGCCGTGCAGGGCGCATATAACACGGAGAAACTAACAATGGGCAACTTAGTAGCCATTTCAGAGCAACAACCACGCATGACAAGAGAGCAGCTGATTGACGCTGCCCGTAAAGCCGCCCCTCTCCTTCCACCTGCTTCTCAGTGGCTGATGAACGAGCTGGCGAACCGGTTGAACATCACCAGCGTGGCACTGTGTGAATCGATGGAACAGCGTAAGGCTCTTGCTGAAGACGTCATCAACTGGGCGCGGGAATGTGATCGGGTCACTGAGCGACACACCAAGTCGCAATGCAACCTTCACGTACTGTCAGCACAGCGCGAACTACGTGAATTTGGCTATGTCACTACCGTTTCGATTACTGAAGAGGCTCAGTGATGGCTAACTCATTCAAGATGATGACCCGTGACGGGACCATCAAACGAACTGATACAGGCATGTTTATCAGCCTGGACGATATTCACGTTCGTGAAGGTTTCAACAAACGTGAAGACGACGAACGTACCCGCCAGGCAGATGACGACCTGTTCAACTATCTGATGAACGGTGGTTCAGTACCACCTCTGGAAGTGATTGCCCGCGATGAAGGTGGTGTGTGGGTTGTTGAAGGTCACCGCCGTCGTCGCTGTTATGCGCGTTGCCGGGACGCGGGTAAGCCAGTAGACCGCATTCACATCATGCCGTTCAACGGAAACGACGTGCAGCGCCTTGCGCGCATCATGACCAGTAACAACCAGCTCCCGCTATCTGATATCGAACAGGCCGCGGTGATTCAGGAACTGCATAACGCGTTTAACCAGACCACTAGCGAGATCGCAAAGCTGGTCAATAAGTCAGTCGCTACGGTTGAAAAACTGCTGACTCTGAGCACCGCAAATTATGACGTTCAGCAGGAAGTTAAATCCGGTGCCGTTTCCGTTGATGTTGCTGTAGATCGCGTCAAAGAGTTTGGAGAGAAAGCAGGTGAAGTTCTCCAGCATGACAAGGCTGTTGCGGCTGCCCAGGGAAAAACGAAAGTTACCCGCAGTTCTATAGCTCCCGAACTTAACGTGAAGAGTGCGCGTCGGTTCGTAGAACTGATGTCCATGGCTTCTATCAGTGACGAAGGTGTGTTCACACTGGAAGGTGCAGCTCTTGCAGAAGCCCTAGCAATTGTCGACGAGCACAAAGCTATAGCTGAGGCGCGTGAAACTTATCGCCTGTCTCAGCCCATCCCTACAACAGAAATTCGCGGTAAAAGTCTTTATGTGATGTTAGACGGTAAAGACATTGGGCGGGCCTCACTTTACCGCGGCAAAACCGTCTGGTTGGACATGGGGGACAAAACCATTGTTGCCAGCCAATCAAAAGCCGTTGCGTTCTTCGTCAAACAGTACAAGCAGCAGCAGGAGAATAGCCATGACAGCAACTAACCAACAAATGACCAGCGAGCAGCTGGCTGACCTATCTACCCTATCCGCTCAGCTTCTGTGTAAGGCGGAAGCAAATGATGATCGTGATACCGCTGTTATGGCTTATGCAGTTCAGAGAGCGTGCTCAGAACTGGAGGAATCACGTCGCGAGTTCACAGCAGCAAACGCGACTATTCACAATCTGGAGCTGAAGTTGGAGCAGGTGGTCGCGGAGAATGACAGAGCCGTTAAAGCAGTAACCGTCTTTTCAAACGTTACTCACGACATCACTGAAATCATCTGCGATGAACTGGGGCAAGAGCGTGTAGCTGAAATCGTGGCAGCCTATAACGATCTCGGGAACATGCCGAACACCGACGCGTACCTGGCTGAAGTTCGGGCGCAGGCTGTGGATGAGATTGCAGAATTATATTTCACGCTGGCAGCGCATGAGGCTAACAGAAGCATAGCTGACAGTTGGCGAGAGTCCGCTCGATTTGCAAGAGACCACGCCGCCCAGTTACGCCAAGGAGCCGAGCAATGAGCAATACAGCAAAACTTCAACTCGGCTTCTCCCCGCTGAGCAAAACGATCACCCTTGCAAAAATGCGCGATTTGGACGGCGGCGGACGCTTACGTGTGGGAAATGACCGTGGGCGTGACGTCACCAACGAGGCTGCGCAGTTAGTCTGGCAACTGGTTATGGCCGAGGGCGGTGAGATAGCCTGGGATATGGATGATGGAAGCCGAATGATACTGAGCGCGAAGAAACAGGAGTCAGCCCAATGAGCACAGTCAAAGGCCAGTTAATCAGCAGCCAGAGATTTTTGGATAAAGCAAAAGTCGCAGATAAAGCCTCTCGCTTTAAGCGCTTTATCGTGTCTGTTTACCCCATCGTAATACGCGGTGTTCAGTACACCATCCTGATGGACGGGCACCACAACTATGCGGCAGCAAAATTAGCAGGGGTTGAGCCTGATTACCGGCCGATTACCAAGAAGGTGCTTCGGATCATCGGCGGCATGTCAGAACGTGAACGAGAGGCATTCTTCATCAACAACGTAACCGACAGCAATTACTACTTTGTTGAAACTGGTGAAGTGGTGCATGAGCTTGTGATGCCGGATACGTCCTGCAAATTCCAGGCGCATGCAGGCAATCAGTGGATTTTTGGAGGTGCCCAATGAACGATATCTCCGCACTGTCCCTTATTGCCAAAATCAAAAAACAGACAGAAAGCTATGACACCGTGGTGCTGAGAGAAGATGAAGCTAAGGCGCTGGTAGAGGCGCTGGAAGTGATTTCAAAATCAGAGTGGAATCTAGCTGGTGAACTGACTGTTGCGCAAAAAAAGATCGTAGGGCTGAAGGAACAGTTGGAGTCCCGCACCGTCACCGTGAAGCTGCCAGAGCTACCTGTCCTGGGCTCCAATGCTGAGTGGTACCAAGGGTATGCTGCTGGCACCTCCAGCATGAGAAAGGACTGCGCAACTGCACTCCGTGCCGCTGGCATCCAGGTTATCGAAGGAGAAGGACAATGTGGCGGTGAGCTCTGATGGGTGCCTATTACAACGAAATTGATCCATTCGCTGCGCAGTGGCTGCGAAATTTAATCGCCGGCGGTCACATTGCACCAGGCGAAGTTGATGAACGGAGTATTGAAGATGTCAAACCTGACGACCTCAGAGGTTTTACCCAATGCCACTTTTTCGCCGGAATTGGCATCTGGTCGCATTCCCTGCGCCTTGCCGGATGGCCTGACGATAAACCGGTCTGGACAGGCTCCTGTCCGTGCCAGCCTTTCAGCGCGGCAGGCAAAGGCGATGGGTTTGCTGACGAGCGGCACTTATGGCCAGCCTTCTTCCACCTCATTAGCGAGCGCAGACCTCAGCACGTCTTTGGCGAACAGGTTGCAGCTGGTAACGCAAATGTATGGTTCGACCTTGTACAAGCAGACCTGGAAGGAATGGACTACGCCTTCGGGCTTGTGCCGTTTACGTCAGCGAGCATCGGTGCGCCGCATATCAGAGAGCGGGCCTACTGGGTGGCCCACCCTGGTAGCGAATACGAATCCGCAGCCGGAGACGCGTCGCGGCCTGCAGCACGTATCGGGAGCTGCGAGATTAACGGGATGGCCAACTCCGCAGGTAAGCAATATTACCAACGCAACGACAGTTCAGATGAGCGGGGATGGTCGAGCAACTCCGAACAAAATCGGGTGGGCTGCGGCTTTAGCGGGCTGGGTGACTCCAACAACTCGCGACTGGAAAGACACCTCGGGAATGACGGCGCAGCGGGATGGGAAAGAAAGAATGGATCAGTTACCTCGGCAGGCTTACACAGCAGGCCCCTTGAGGTTAACGGTTTTTGGCGAGATGCGGACTGGCTCTTTTGTCGAGATGGGCAATGGCGTCCAGTTGAATCCGGCACATTCCCGCTGGTTGCAAGGTTTGCCAAAAGCCTGGGACACGGCAAGTCCTCATTACGAGCAATGGCAGGCCGCAACCGCACAGGCCGACTTAAGGGTTACGGTAACGCCATAAACGCGCAAGCGGCCGCTGAATTTATCCGTTCTTACATCGAGATTAACGCATGACAATCAACTTAACAGACCCAGCTAACCACCCGGCAAACGGACCTCTTACGGCTGAGCGCGTCATACGCGTGCGTGACGAGCTGCAGCGCACCATGTTCTACGCTAGCGGCGGTGTAATGGACTATATCGTCGCTGATGCAATTAAAGGACTGGAAGAGCTACTAGAGCGCCGCAAAGCGATAGCAGTGGAGCCAGAATTGAAGCCAGCAAACCTGGTTAATAAGTTCTACGAACGTTACCCGGTAGCATCATTCAAAAGCGATACCGAACGCGCCGCCGCGCTGGGGTATTTCATGGCTGGCGCTGAGCTTCAGTGCTTTGGTGAGTTTGTTAAATACGAGGATTTGTGCGGCGATGAATAACCAGTTAACAGACCATCAAGTACCAGTAACCGATGAAGAACTCGACCAGATGATATGGAAGTTAGAGCGTGACGGCATGACGCCCAAGCTGCTGTCGTTGATGAGAGAGGTGCGGGAAGTGCGGAAGGCGAAGGGGGAGCCGGTAATGTATTGCAGTGCAGAAACAATCGCAGCTGCAAAAGATGGTGAGCACCTATTGCGAACGCTATCGTCACCATCTGGTGAGTGCGTCATTCCGCTGTACATCGCACCGCCAGCGCCGGTAGTGCCTTCATTCGACGAATGGCTGAAAAGTAGCGGTCAAAAACCATTGGGGTGGGTCAAGGAGGCTATGCGTGATTCGTATGATGCCTGCCGCGCTGCCATGACCAATGCCGTGAAACTAGATAGCGTTACTAATAAACCTGAGTAACCGGGTGCAGCCGGTAGAAGTGGAGAGCCAAATATGAGTAATGTTATCCAGTTAGCCCCGAACGAGTGGGTTTGCGAGAGCGTTCTTATCGCTGTTACCGGGCTTAAGCCTGGAACCATCCTTAGAGCCAGAAAAGAATGCTGGATGGTTGGCCGGGAGTATATCCACGTGTCACCTGATGGCAGTCCAAAGCCTTCCAGTGAGTGTATGTACAACCGTAAAGCGGTCGATGCATGGGTCGCTTCGATGAAAAACAAACAGCTAGGGTGATTTGATGTCATGAAAAAGGTAAGCTCACTCTGCTCTTGGGCGTCTGGAGGAATCAATGGATAAAATCACCTATCCAACAGGCGTCGAAAACCACGGTGGCAGTCTGCGCATCTGGTTTAACTATAAAGGTAAGCGTGTCAGGGAAAATCTCGGTGTCCCTGACACCGCTAAGAACAGGAAGATCGCCGGAGAGCTTAGGGTGTCGGTATGCTTTGCCATCCGCACAGGAAGCTTTGATTATGCTGAACGGTTTCCAGATTCACCTAACCTTAAAATTTTTGGGTTGGGCAAGAAAGAAATCACAGTGAAAGAACTCGAAGAGAAGTGGCTGGATCTGAAAAAGATGGAAATCAGCGCGAACGCACACAAACGGTACGAGTCGGTCGTGGCAGTTGTTGTGCCGCTGATCGGGGTTAACCGACTGGTGACGGCAATTGAGAAAGAAGAGTTGCTGTACATCAGAAAAGAGCTTCTGATGGGTTATCAGTGCGCTGTAAAGGGCAGGATCCCCGTTAAGGGCCGGAGCGCTGTCACCGTCAACTACTACATGACTACTATCGCCGGAATGTTCCAGTTCGCCGCCGATAATGGGTACATAAAGGCAAATCCCTTTAATGGAATAAAGCCATTAAAAAGGGCCAGGGTAGAACCAGACCCGCTCAGTCGTGATGAATTCATCCGTCTGATAGATGCATGCCGGCATCAGCAAACGAAAAACATGTGGTCACTGGCGGTGTACACAGGTGTTCGTCACGGGGAACTGGTTTCCCTGGCATGGGAAGATATCGACCTTGAGACAGGTACAATAACAATTCGCCGTAATTATACAAAGCTGGGCGAGTTCACACTACCGAAAACTGACGCCAGTACAGATAGGGTGATACACCTCATTCAGCCAGCCATCGATGTTTTAAGGAATCAGATGGAAATGACCAGGCTCGGGCAACAGCATCACATCAACGTGCAATTGCGTGAGTATGGCCGAACAGCGAAGCACAGGTGTACTTTTGTCTTTAACCCTAAGCTAGTCCGTCGAAGTAAGGATGTGGGGGTTATTTATAAGGTGGATTCGTTTGGTGACTCGTGGGACGCGGGGTTAAAAAAGGCAGGGATCAGGCATCGAAAGGCTTACCAGTCGCGCCACACTTACGCGTGCTGGTCACTGGCCGCCGGGGCCAACCCAAGCTTTATAGCCAGTCAGATGGGGCACGCTAGCGCACAAATGGTTTTCAATGTGTACGGCGCATGGATGGCAGATAATAACGCAGAGCAGATCGCAATGCTGAATCAGAAGCTGGGTGATTTTGCCCCATTGATGCCCCATAGGCCACAAACAAACAGCAGAGGACTATTAAAATCAGTCAGTTAAGCCAACATACCCGACATGTTAACTGCGTGGAGGGCAATACCACGCTCTACGCTCTGCCGAAGGCCGACATTGTCGACCGCTGGCTGGCGCAGACCGATGATAATTTCCGTTTCTGCTTTAAATTCCCGGCCACCATTTCGCACCAGGCCGCCCTGCGTCATTGCGACGATCTGACCCTTGAGTTTTTCCAACGGATGGCGCCACTTGCTGGGCGAATTGGGCAGTACTGGCTTCAGCTTCCGGCCACCTTTGGCCCTCGTGACCTTCCCGCGCTGTGGGCTTTTCTCGACGGGTTACCGAACGTTTTTCACTATGGCGTTGAAGTGCGTCACCCGCAGTTTTTCGATAAGAGCGACAGCG
The DNA here is from genome assembly GCF_019584505.1 of Kluyvera sp. EC_51. Classification (NCBI taxonomy): domain Bacteria; kingdom Pseudomonadati; phylum Pseudomonadota; class Gammaproteobacteria; order Enterobacterales; family Enterobacteriaceae; genus Kluyvera; species Kluyvera sp. EC_51. The sequence goes on from NZ_VDAG01000024.1 coordinate 8,191, forward strand.
AGCGACTGCTAAACCGTGGCCTGCACGAGCGTGGCGTAAATCGCGTGATCCTCGATAGCCGACCGGTACATGCAGCTAAACCTCACAACGAAGCGGTACGAGAAGCCCAGCGCAAAAAGCCGAAAGTGCCGGTGCATGCGGTGGTGACCGCTGAACAGCCCATGGTGAGATTTATCGGCAGCGATGATATGGCGCAGAATCAGGCCATGTTTGCGCCGTGGCTGAAGAAACTGGCGCAGTGGCAGCACACCACCACGCCTTATCTGTTTTTGCACACCCCGGATATCGCCCAGGCGCCTGAGCTGGTGCATTCTCTGTGGGATGCGCTGCATTCCGTCCTTCCCGAACTGGGTTCCGCCCCGTCGATTCCACAACAATCTTCTCTTTTTTGACATTCATACCTATGATAATGAGTAGCCTCTGCCAACATAAAGGGAGTTTGTATGGTTAGCGCGCTGTACGCCGTACTCGCGGCGTTGTTGCTGATAAAATTTTCCTTCGACGTCGTACGCCTGCGCCGACTTTATCGCGTCGCCTACGGTGACGGCGGCTTTAGCGAGCTGCAAAGCGCCATTCGCATTCATGGCAATGCGGTGGAATATATTCCGATTGGCGTCGCCCTGCTGCTGTTTATGGAAATGAACGGCGCAGAGACCTGGATGGTGCACCTCTGCGGCCTGATGCTGCTCGCTGGGCGGTTGATGCACTACTACGGTTTTCACCATCGGCTGTTCCGCTGGCGACGTTCAGGCATGATCGCCACCTATCTTTCGCTGTTGCTAATGGTGCTGGTGAACCTGTGGTATATGCCGTGGGAGTTGGTTTTCTCGCTGCGTTAGCGCACAATACGCCGTTTTTATTTTTCCGGATTTAACCTAATGTCTGACCGCGATACGCTTTTTTCTGCACCGATTGCCCGCCTCGGCGATTGGACCTTCGATGAACGGGTAGCCGAAGTTTTCCCGGATATGATCCAGCGCTCCGTGCCTGGCTACTCGAATATCATTTCCATGATCGGCATGCTGGCCGAGCGCTTTGTGCAGCCGGGTACCCAGGTTTACGACCTTGGCTGTTCACTGGGTGCCGCCACCCTTTCCATCCGCCGTAACATTGCCCACGACAACTGTCGCATTATCGCCGTTGATAATTCTCCGGCGATGATTGAACGCTGCCGTCGCCATATCGACGCCTACAAAGCGCCGACCCCGGTGGATGTCATTGAGGGCGATATTCGCGATATCGAGATTCATAACGCCTCGATGGTGGTGCTGAACTTTACGGTCCAGTTCCTTGAGCCCGCAGAACGTCAGGCATTACTCAACAAAATTTACCAGGGGCTGAACCCTGGCGGCGCGCTGGTGCTGTCAGAGAAGTTCAGCTTCGAAGATGCGACCGTCGGTGAGCTGCTGTTCAACATGCACCACGACTTTAAGCGCGCCAACGGCTACAGCGAACTGGAAATCAGCCAGAAGCGCAGCATGCTGGAAAACGTGATGTTGACCGACTCGGTTGAAGTCCACAAAGCTCGCCTGAGTCAGGCTGGTTTTGAGCATAGCGAGCTGTGGTTCCAGTGCTTTAACTTTGGCTCTCTGGTGGCACTGAAAGCGGGAACCCCGGCATGATCGAGTTTGGCAATTTTTATCAGCAAATCGCAAAAAGCCCGCTATCTCACTGGCTGGAAACGCTGCCCGCACAGATTGGCGCCTGGCAGCGCGACCAGCACGGTCTGTTTAAGCAGTGGTCCAACGCCGTTGAATTTCTGCCGGAAATTCAGCCGTGGAAGCTCGACCTGCTACACAGCGTTACCGCTGAAAGTGAAACGCCGCTGAGCGAAGGCCAGGTTAAACGCATCGATACCCTGTTGCGTAACCTGATGCCGTGGCGTAAAGGGCCGTTTTCGCTGTACGGCGTGAACATCGATACCGAATGGCGCTCTGACTGGAAATGGGAGCGCGTGTTGCCGCACCTTTCGGACCTGAGCGGGCGTACCATTCTCGACGTGGGCTGCGGTAGCGGCTATCACCTGTGGCGCATGATTGGCGCAGGTGCGCACATGGCGGTTGGTATCGACCCAACCCATCTGTTCCTGTGCCAGTTTGAGGCGGTGCGTAAACTGCTGGGCAACGATCAGCGCGCACACCTGCTGCCGCTGGGCATTGAGCAGCTTCCGGCGCTGAAGGCGTTTGATACCGTTTTCTCTATGGGCGTGCTTTACCACCGCCGTTCGCCGCTTGAGCATATCTGGCAGCTGAAAGATCAGTTGGTCAACGACGGTGAGCTAGTGCTGGAAACGCTGGTCGTTGAAGGCGATGAGAACACGGTGCTGGTACCGGGCGACCGCTATGCGCAGATGCGTAACGTCTACTTTATTCCGTCGGCGCTGGCGCTGAAAAACTGGATGGAGAAGTGCGGTTTCGTTGACGTGCGTATCGCCGATATGAGCGTGACTTCCACCGAGGAACAGCGTCGCACCGAGTGGATGATCACCGAGTCGCTGGCCGACTTCCTCGATCCAAACGATCCGAGCAAAACGGTTGAAGGTTATCCGGCACCGCTGCGCGCGGTGTTGATTGCGCGTAAACCGTAACGGTTGTGCCCTTCCCGGCGGCGCTACGCTTGGCCGGGCTACAGGTTCGTACCCAACGCGGTGAAATATGACGGCGATTCGCCTAAATATTTCGCTCTGCAACAAGGCGGTGACGCAGCGAGTCCCCAGGAGCGTACATCAGTACGTGACTGGGGCGAGCGAGGAAAGCCAACGCAGTGGCAGGGTGAAATATAACGGCGAAAAAAAGGCCCCTGTTTAATGGGCAGGGGCCTGGTACAAGCAAGCATCATATTGGGCGAATATGACACGCGGTAAAAAACTTTTAGCTACACGTGGCGCTCAATGATTTCTCTCATTGCCGCTACCGCCGCGCCATCGACGGTATAGCGAGAATACTCATCAGCTTCAGGATCCGTTGACATTGATAGTCCGGAGTTGCGGTAACGCATTTCGGAGGGCACCCATTGCCCGGCTGAACTGTGCACTTCTTTGACACCGGCTTCGAGGAAGAGAGAAAGGTTGCTCGCTCTTACACCTGCACCTGCCATAATGGTTGGAGTATCACTCCTACCAATAAGTTCCCGAATTAATAAAATACCTTTTTCCGCCGACGACTGCTGGCCGGAGGTGAGAACCCTGGCAACCCCTAATTCCGCAAGCTGTTCAATAGCCTGCTGAGGATTCGCGCACATATCAAAAGCGCGATGGAAGGTCACCGCCAGCGGGCCTGCCGCCACCATAATCTGACGCATGCGGGGGATATCTACCTGCCCTTCAGGATTCAGCACGCCAATCACAAAGCCGGGATAACCCAGCGAACGAATCTGACGCACATCTTCCAGCATGGTGGCAAACTCGCCGTCGGTATAACAGAAATCACCGCCTCGAGGCCGGATAATCGGGTGGACGGGAATCGTCACCCGATGACGCGTGGCTTTCAGCACACCGTATGACGGAGTCAGCCCGCCCTCGAGCGGCGCCGCACACAGTTCAATACGATCCGCCCCATTCTGCTGCGCGATAACCGCGCATTCCGTGCTGTAACAGCAGATTTCCAGCAATGCCATATTTCTCTCCGTTTGATTCAGCGAAAGATCATGCCACCGTTCCCGCCTGCAGACCCGGCGTTAGTTCACATAGTTACACTGGCTGGTTACATTGCCTGCTCACTGGCAACAATTTCTTCAATCGTCCACGGGTGAAATTTCACCGTCACCTTGCCGTCGGTGACCGCCATCGTCGGGTTCGGTAGACGCTCGCGTTCGCCTTTTGGTGAACTGGTTTTGACCGAAATACCCGGCTGGCTCAGCCCATCATCAGACAGCAGCGCCAGCGCGCGGGCGTTCAGCCCTTCCGGCTCGCCCGGCAGAACGATTTCGATATGTTCCCAGCCTTCATGCGGGTAGCGTTTCTCACCCGGCCACGGCAGTTCAACCACCGTAAACTGCCAGTGGGCCACGCAAACCGGCTCCTCAAGTTTAAACAGGCAAATCGGTCGACCGTTGATGATATTTTCCGACAGCAGCGTACCGCACTGCTCGAAGCCGCGACGCCAGCGTTCGGCGGTGGTGTTCTGGTGGCAGCGCAACGAGATATGGTCGGCGTTGAGCGGCGCGATATCGAGCCCCAGCCGTTGGGAAAGCGCCGCCAGTGCGTCGGTGAAGCGCGGAAGATCCGCTGCGATATCCTGCAGTTCCGCGATAGTCTGCCAGTTTGCCATTTCAGCCCTACTCTTATTCCATGAAAAGGCTAATCTACCCTGTTGTGGGCCGCGAACCAACCGTTCGGCGAGATGAGCGATTAATCCCTGCTCAGGCAACGTTTTTTCACTATGGCAGAGGGCGGCCCGATGCTGACGGCATCAGGCAAATGCAGTATACTCCCGCCTTAATTTATCCACACCCGGCGCTGGGCCGTGCAGGTTGCAGCGTCTAAAACGTAAGGTATTCCGGTGAATATTCAGGCTCTTCTCTCAGAAAAAGTCAGTCAGGCCATGATTGCGGCAGGCGCGCCTGTCGATTGCGAACCGCAGGTTCGTCAGTCAGCAAAAGTACAGTTCGGCGACTATCAGGCTAACGGCATGATGGCAGTGGCCAAAAAACTGGGCATGGCACCGCGACAACTGGCAGAGCAGGTACTGTCTCATCTCGATCTGAACGGCATTGCCAATAAAGTCGAGATCGCCGGGCCAGGCTTTATCAACATCTTCCTCGACCCAGCCTTCCTGGCCGAGCACGTAAGCCAGGCGCTGAAAAGCGATCGTCTGGGCATCACCCAGCCAGAAAAACAGACTATCGTGGTGGACTACTCCGCGCCAAACGTGGCAAAAGAGATGCACGTCGGCCACCTGCGCTCCACCATCATTGGTGACGCTGCCGTCCGTACGCTGGAGCTGATGGGCCATAAAGTGATCCGCGCGAACCACGTTGGCGACTGGGGCACCCAGTTCGGTATGCTGATTGCGTATCTGGAAAAGCAGCAGCAGGAGAACGCCGGTGAGATGGCGCTGGCCGACCTCGAAGGTTTCTACCGCGAAGCGAAAAAACACTACGACGAAGATGAAGCCTTCGCCGAGCGCGCACGTAGTTACGTCGTGAAGCTGCAGGGCGGCGACGAATATTTCCGTAAAATGTGGCGTCAGCTGGTCGATATCACCATGACCCAGAACCAGCTGACCTACGATCGCCTGAACGTCACCCTGACCCGCGATGACGTGATGGGTGAAAGCCTGTACAACCCAATGCTGCCGGGTATCGTCGCGGACCTGAAAGCCAAAGGTCTGGCGGTGGAGAGCGAAGGCGCAACCGTGGTGTTCCTGGACGAGTTCAAGAACAAAGAAGGTGAGCCTATGGGCGTCATCATCCAGAAAAAGGATGGCGGCTACCTGTACACCACCACCGATATCGCCTGTGCGAAATATCGTTACGAAACCCTGCATGCCGACCGCGTGCTGTACTACATCGACTCCCGCCAGCACCAGCACCTGATGCAGGCGTGGACCATCGTACGTAAAGCCGGTTACGTGCCGGATTCCGTACCGCTGGAGCACCACATGTTCGGCATGATGCTGGGTAAAGACGGCAAGCCGTTCAAAACCCGTGCTGGCGGTACCGTCAAGCTGGCGGATCTGCTGGACGAAGCGCTGGAGCGCGCACGTCGCCTGGTGGCAGAGAAGAACCCGGATATGCCAGCAGATGAGCTGGAAAAACTGGCCAACGTCGTCGGTATCGGCGCGGTGAAATATGCGGATCTGTCCAAAAACCGTACCACCGACTACGTATTCGACTGGGACAACATGCTGGCCTTCGAAGGCAACACCGCGCCGTATATGCAATACGCTTATACCCGCGTGCTGTCCGTGTTCCGTAAAGCGGAGCTGGAAGAGAGCGCTATCATCAATGCCGCAGTGACCATCACTGAAGACCGTGAAGCACAGCTGGCGGCGCGTCTGCTGCAGTTCGAAGAGACGCTAAACGTCGTCGCTCGCGACGGTACCCCGCACGTGATGTGTGCTTACCTGTACGATCTGGCAGGTCTGTTCTCCGGCTTCTACGAGCACTGCCCTATCCTCTCCGCCGAGAACGAAAGCGTGCGTAATAGCCGTCTGAAACTGGCGCTGCTGACGGCGAAAACCCTGAAGCTGGGTCTGGATACCCTGGGTATCGAAACCGTAGAACGTATGTAATCATCTCGAGTGATGTGAAAAGCCCGCGCATGTCGCGGGTTTTTTATATCGCGCATTTCCCGGCGGCGCTCTGTCTGGACGGGCTACAGGCTAAATCCCCGCAATTTGTTACAAAACACAAGGAATGACACATTTCCCTATAGGGATGGTACATTTTTTGTCTGTCATGCCAGTGACCGCTCCGTATGATTAGGCGGCTTAAACACTGGGTACCGTAATGACTTTTAGAGACTATGAAGCGGAGCGAAAGCTCTTCATGCGCCGCGCGATCGTGGCCTTTGGCCTGGTGGTGGTCTGCTTTGGCATACTGATTTTCAATCTCTACCATCTGCAGATTGACGAACACAGCTACTACGCCACACGTTCTGATGCCAACGACATCAAGATGCTGCCGGTCGCGCCGACCCGCGGCATTATCTATGACCGCAATGGCATTCCGCTGGTGAAGAACGTCACCTGGTACGATATCTCCGTTACGCCTTACAAAATCGACGACATGAACGCGCTACTGCGCGAACTGACGCCGCTCGTTGACCTGACGCCTGACGATATTGACCAGTTCCATAAAGCGCTTAAGTCCAGCAGTCGGTACCGTCCTGTTGTCTTAAAGAGCGCCCTCTCCGACGTTGAAATCGCCCGTTTTTCCGTGAACCAGTTCCGCTTTAGCGGCGTGACGATCGACAGCTATGAAGACCGCCAGTATCCCTACGGTGCCGAGCTGGCGCACGTGCTGGGCTACGTGTCGAAAATCAACGATAGCGATCTGAAAACGCTGGATAAAGAAGGCATTGCGGAAAACTATGCCGCCGACCATAACATCGGCAAACAGGGTATCGAGCGCTACTACGAAAATGAACTGCACGGCAAAACCGGCTACCAGGAAGTGGAAGTCGATAACCACGGGCGCATCGTCCGTCTGCTAAAAGACGTGCCGCCGGTGGCGGGTAAAGACATTCACCTGACGCTGGATCTGCATCTACAGGAATACATTGAAAGTCTGCTGGTTGGTCAGCGCGCGGCGGTGCTGGTAGAAGACCCGCACGATGGTTCCGTGCTGGCGATGGTCTCAAACCCCAGCTATGACCCGAACCCGTTTGTGAAAGGGATAAGCTACAAAGATTACAATTCGCTGCTGCAGGATAAGAACCTACCACTGATTAACCGCGTCACCCAGGGGCTCTATCCGCCCGCCTCCACGGTGAAGCCCTATATGGCGATGTCGGCGCTGCTCGACGGTGTGATCACTCCGCAAACCAGCTTCTTTGGCGCGCCAACCTGGACGCTACCGGGGACCCAGCGCCACTATCGCGACTGGAAAAAAACCGGCCACGGTATGCTGGACGTCACCAAAGCGATTGAAGAGTCCGCCGACACCTTCTTCTATCAGGTGGCCTATATGATGGGCATCGACCGCATCAATAATATGCTCAGCCAGTTTGGCTACGGCAAGCCAACCGGGATCGATCTGGACGAAGAGTACACCGGCCTGCTGCCGAGCCGCGGTTGGAAAGAGAAAGTGCACAAAAAAGCCTGGTATCAGGGCGACACGATTTCCGTCGGCATCGGTCAGGGCTACTGGATTGCCACCCCAATTCAGATGGTGAAAGCGATGGTGGCCCTGCTCAACAACGGCCGCGTGATCCCGCCACACCTGCTGAAAGATGAAGAGTCCGGCAAGACGGTTATTCCGTATCAACAACCGGCTAATGAACCGCAGATTGCCAGTGCCGCCTCACCGTACTGGAACCTGGTGCGCCAGGCGATGTTCGGTATGGCCAACGCGCCAAACGGCACCGGCTATAAGTTTTTCCATACTGCGCCTTACGGTATCGCGGCGAAAAGCGGCACCTCGCAGGTGTTCAGCCTGAAAGAGAACCAAACCTATAACGCGAAAATGATCCCAACGCGCCTGCGTGACCATATCTTCTATACCGCTTTTGCGCCGTATAAAAATCCGAAGGTTGCGGTTGCGCTGGTGCTGGAAAACGGGGGGAGTGATGGTGTGGTCGCGGCACCAGTGATGCGCCAGATCCTCGACCATCTGTTTGTCCCCCAGGACGACGCGCAGCTGCCGTCGCCCCAGGGGTAAGTTGACGTGAACGTCGGGTGCATTAGCGCCCGGCGGATACGGCCTCAACCACAACCGGAGATTCATCTTTTTTGAACAGCGGGCTATTGCCCCAGCACTCTTCGTAGCGATGACCGACCAGGTCTTCCACCACCGCGCGCACTTCAGGGGTAATATCTTCCAGCTTGCCGCCCGCTTTAATACGCGCCACTTCTTGCAGCACCACTTTGTGGGTTTCGCGGTCCAGTTTCATCTGCTTACTGAAGACGATAGCCATCAGCGCCAACAGCGCCACACCGCCGCAGAACACCACCGCAATCGCGTTCACCGCGCTTTCCGGCTGTACGTGCGCTTTAGACTGGAAGCCGTAGTAGCTCAGAATAGCCCCCATCACGAAGACGATAATCGAGCGCAGGATTTTGCCGGAGAAGGTCATCGCACCGGCGTAAATCCCCTCGCGGCGGCGACCGGTATAGACTTCATCCACGTCGGCCAGGAAGGTATAGACCGTCCACGGAATGTAGTACACGCCGCCGGTGCCCAAACCGAAAATAATCGTGATCCCGAACATCAGAATGGTCGCCAGATGCACTGGCAGATGGAAGAACCACAGTGAGGTGTAGAGGAATACGGCGAAAATCACGATGCAAAGCGCAATAATGTACGGCTTGCTGAAGCCTTTTTTCACACACAGGCCGATAAACAGCGCGGTGGAAATCAGCTGCAGGATGGAGTTCAGGCTGTTCAGCCCCGCCACCATCGCCGGGTCATGCTGCAGTACGAAAATAACAAAGTAGGTAAAGATTGACGCGAACAGCCACTCAGCGCCAAAGCCGCACAGGTACATGCCGAGGTGCTTACGGAATACCCGCAGGTAGAAGGTGGAGCGCATATCTTTCGCTAGTGACACCAGCGTTTGCAGCAGGGTCGATTTGACCTGAGCTTCCGGCTCCTCTTCGCGCGGGCGCTCCCAGCTGTTGTACCACAGGCAGGCTACTGCCGCGATGAGGATCGCGCCGTAGGTCAGGCCGGTCAGGAAGAACGGCGTCGCTGAATCTTTACCGTAAATCAGGATAAACTGCCCAGGAATGAACGCGGCGAGGAAGTTAGCTAGTTTACCGAAAATCGCCTTATAGCCGGTCAGCTTCGAGCGCAGCGCAAAATCGTCGGTCATCTCGGTGGCCAGCGTTTCGTATGGCACCATCACCGAGGTGTAGATAATCTCGAACATGACGTAGGTGGCGAGGTAGTACCAGAAGCTCAACCCTTCTACCCACAGCAGCGGGTAGAACATCATCAGTGGAATGCCGATAAGCAGGAAGAAACGGCGGCGGCCAAAGCGTTTGCCCAGCGCGGTTTTACCAAAATTATCGGTGAGATAACCCATCAGCGGGTTACTGATTGCGTCAATGACGCTTGCAACGGAGAAAATGAACGCCGCCTCAATCAGCGTCAGACCACAGAATGTGGTATAGAAGTACAGAAGCCACGCGCCGCTGATCGCCAGCGCGCCGCTCCCCAAAAGGTTTCCGCCTCCGTATGCCAGTTGATGGCGCAGATTGACAGGTCTTCCCTGCAGCCCGTGGGGGGCTGAAGCCGCATTTCTTGCCATAAAATTAAACCTCGTGTTTTATTATTTTGAAACACTGTTTTTATATTCTTATGGTGAATGATGAAATGTGAGCTATATCACCATTGTCATTGCGGCTATTAGCCATGCGCCAGGAATGCGATCTGGTTAAAATTTTTTTATAACCAAAAGTAAAAATAACAACTTTTTTTGATGGAAAGGGCAATAAAAAACCCGGCCATCTGCATAGCCGGGTTTTTGAAGCGCTAAGGCTTAGAAGAACTTACGCAGATATTCCGTCAGGCACAGAATCGCCATGGCCTGGCCGTACGGCATGGAGGTTAGCGGGATTTCACGATAGAAATCGAGGTTGGAACCCATCCCGGTACCGAAGGAGGTTTGCAGTAACTCCCCTTCTGGAGAAACGTGCTTCACAATGCCCTTAATGGCTTTCTCCGCAACGTCCGCATACTCCTGACCAACATAGCGTTTACGCACCGCTTTCAGAATGCCGTAGGCAAAACCAGCGGTCGCCGACGCTTCCAGATAAGAGTTCGGGTCGTCCAGCAGCGTATGCCACAGGCCGCTGTCGTCCTGGCATTTCGCCAGCGCTGCGATCTGCGCATTCAGCACCTGTACCAGATAACGACGCACCGCGTTGTTATCCGGCAAATCCACCAGCTCAAGGAAGTCAGGAATCACGATAGTCAGCCAGCTATTGCCGCGCGCCCAGCGCGCATTGGCAAAGTTGTGGTTTCCTTCGTAGTTCCAGCCGTGGAACCACAGCCCGGTTTCCCGGTCCATCAGGTTCTGCACGTGCAGCAGGAACTGATACACCGCCTCTTCCACGTAGTCCGGGCGATTCAGCAGCTTGCCGATTTTCGCCAGCGGCAGCACGGTCATCATCAGGGTGTCATCCCACATCTGCTGATGGTTCTCTTCCGCCAGCGTGATGTGCTGCATACCGCCGTGATCGGTGCGCGGCATCTCGTTCATCGCCCATTCGGCCCAGGTTTCCAGCCACGGCAGATACGCCGGGTTGCGCGTCTCTTCATAGCGATAGGCCAGCGTCAGGAACGGGGCCATAGTGTTGACGTTTTTGGTGGTCGCGCCTTCAGCGAAGCGGTCGGCGAACCAGCTATCAATAATGTCGCGCATCGCCACGTCGCCGGTCTGCTGGTAGTACTGATAGATACCGTACAGACCCACACCGTGCGTCCACTCCCAACCTGCCCAGCCTTTGGTGTCAATCACGCGACCATCGTCCAGGCGCAGCAGAAATTGACCAGTCTCATCCTTGATATTCACCAGATTGTTCGTCACCGTCTGAATCAAGGCTTTCAGCTCTTCCCGGGAGATAAAACGCTCCGGTTGACGTAATAATGGGCTATGTTTGACGGGCCAAACTTTCATATCTCTAACCTCTGTTGTAAGTCGAATTCAATGTTGCAGCCTGCTTCAGCGAAGGTGCAGCAGGTTTATTACGATTCAGGTAACCAATATTGTTGTTGCCCCACAGGGATTCGTACGGCATACCCGCCAGCATTTCGACGGTTTCACGCGCCTGGGCAGTGACGGTTTCCGGTACCACGTGGCCGGAATCGCGCATTTTCGCGGTTTCTTCACGCAGTACACCGTGGGTTTTCAGGTTCAGCTTGAAGCGCAGTGAGACCAGGAAGCCCAACGCCAGCACGATGATGGTCCCCATGCTGAGGATCAGCAGAATGGTGTGGCTCACTTCAGGCGGCTGGGTTTTCTGCCCGGAGACAAAGCCGGAGAGCTGCATGATGATCCCCACCAGCATCACGGCACCCGCCTGAGAGGCTTTACGCGTCAGGGTCATAATGCCCGCGAAGATGCCTTCACGGCGCTGGCCAGTGATCACTTCATCCACGTCAGCAATATAGGTGTAGGTGTTCCACGGTACGTAGTTGATACCGCCACGGCCCAGACCGGCCACCGCGGAAATCAGCAGCAGCAGCGAGTAGATATCGCTCAGGCCTGCGTAGTACAGCGCCGCGTAGGAGAACGAGCCAATACCAAACAGGACCACCACCATGCGGTAAGACGGCGCCGGTCCAAAGCGAATGCACAGCGGGATCATGGCGATAACGGCGATGAACTGGAAGATAGCCATGGTACCCAGCAGGTTAGAGGCCACCGAGGCTTCCTGCATCAGCACAAACACTACATAGTAGGTGAAGACGGCGTTAAACACGTCCTGAGCGATATAGCCACCGAGGTACATCCCCAGATGCTGACGGAAAATCTTAATGCGCAGCGTTGAGGAGAGTTCGATGAACAGACGGCTCATGCTCTGCCCGAAAGTCAGATGTTTCTTCTCGGCTTCAGCCTGCAGCGCCGCCGCCGTCCACTCTTCACGTGGACGTTCCCAGGTGAAGAACCAGACAAAGGTTAGCATCAGCGCGCACAGCACGGAGAACACCAGGCTGGCGTAGAAGAAGGAGACCGCGTTGTCTTTACCAAAGTGAGTCAGCAGGATGCCAGGCAGGAAGGAAGCCAGAATTGCCGACATCTGCGCCATACCGATACGCGCACCGGAGAATTTGGTCTTCTGTTTGAAATCGTCGGTCATTTCCGGCACCAGCGTTTCATACGGCACCAGAATCATGGTGTAAACCACATCAAAGATCAGGTAGGTCACCAGGTAGTACCAGAATCCCATGTCCCCTATCCACATAAAGGAGTAGCTGAACACGCAAGGAATACCGAGCAGAATAAAGAATTTACGACGACCGAAGCGTTTACCGAACCAGGTTGAGCCAAAGTTATCGGTTAAGAAGCCCATCAACGGGCTGACAACCGCATCCAGTACCCTGGCGGTTGCAAAAATAAAGGTCGCTTCGATGGGAGAGAGCCCACAGAAGGTGGTGTAGAAGTAGAGGAGCCATGCGGCGGTCAGCGCGGTGGTGCCTGCGCCGAGAAAATCGCCCGAACCGTAGGCGAAGTAATTCACCAATCCTATTTTTCGCGTTCTATTCATTGCCGTCAATCCTGTGCCTTTTATTATTGGAACTCCTTCGGCGCGCTATCGCTTCACCAAAAGGAGTACTGACACGGCTACAGTAAAAGTATGCGTAGAGGGATACCTTCCTATTTCTGCCAGCACGACGGCTGGATTGGCAAAAATGCAAAGAGTCGTGGCATATGTGTCACTGATTTATAAAACAACGTTTCTTTACGATCAAAAGGAAGGACCAGAAATGCGACATCGCCACCAGATTGGGGTGGCGATTGGTGAATTGTGCGGCAGTTAGCGATAGTTAACGATGATTTGTACGCTTTGCACCTTCAATGCTGGAATTAATCGCCCTCCGCCTGGAACTTCCCAGATAAAACGAAAAGGCTCCGCCGCCGATACCTGGCTGAATGCCATGGTGGTACCACTCTGGGCATCAAGTTCGGTACAGCGGGTGAGCGAACACAGCCGGGTGCGCAATCCTGCAGGCGTTGGGCCATTCAGCTCATAGCGCCAGGCCACCAGCGTTGTTGCCCCCTGAACGGGCTGTGACGCGGTCAGCGGTGCCGACGAGGCAGCAACGCCGCGGTAGTTCAGCGTGATGCCCATATGGCTCGCCTGCCAGGCCCCCTCGCCTGCCGCCTGCGCCAGCATCGGCAGAAAGAGTAATAACAGCAACCGGCGCATTACTTACCTCCAATGGTCGCGGTCATGCGGATATTGCGGTTATCTGACAGCTCCATATTCGACAGCACCACCAGCTGCGGCAGGCTGCGGCGCAGGAAGCGCGACAGCAGCGGACGCAGCGCATGGTTCACCAGCAGCACCGGCGGCGCGCCGAGCATCTCCTGACGTGCCAGCGCCTCCTGAGTTTGCGCCAGCAGACGATCCGCCAGCCCCGGCTCCAGCCCGCCGCCGCCCTGCAGCGCCTGCAGCAACAGACGCTCAAGCGGCGTATCCAGGCCAATCACCTGCACTTCATCATTACCCGGGAACCAGCGCTGGGTAATCGCCCGGCCTAGCGCCACGCGCACCACCGAGGTCAGCTCGCCAGGATCGGTCTGAATAGGCGCGTGTTCCGCCAGCGTTTCCAGAATGGTGCGCATATCGCGAATCGGCACCTTTTCGTCGAGCAGATTTTGCAGCACTTTGTGCAGCGTAGTCAGCGTCACCACGCCCGGCACCAGATCTTCGGTCAGCTTCGGCATATCTTGCGAGACGCGATCCAGCAATTGCTGCGCCTCCTGACGACCAAACAGCTCAGACGAATGGAGACTAATCAGATGGTTAAGATGGGTCGCTACCACGGTACTGGCTTCCACCACCGTGAAGCCCTGAATTTGCGCCTGCTCTTTCAGCGCGCTTTCGATCCAGATAGCCGCCAGACCAAAGGCCGGGTCGGTGGTGACTTCACCCGGCAGCGTCCCCGCCGCCGTGCCCGGGTTAATTGCCAGCCAGCGCCCCGGATAGGCTTCGCCGCTGCCAATCTCAACGCCTTTAAGCAGGATACGGTAGCGTGCAGGCGGGAGATCCATATTGTCGCGGATGTGCACCACCGGGGGCAAAAAGCCCATCTCCTGCGCGAATTTCTTACGGATACTGCGGATACGCCCCAGCAGTTCGCCGTCCTGCTGGAAATCCACCATCGGAATCAGCCGGTAGCCCACCTCCATGCCGAGGGTATCTTCTAGCTGTACGTCGCTCCAGGTGGCCTCAACGGCCTGAGTACTGGCTTCCTGAGGTTTAGCCACCTGAGGCTGTTCCGGCGCTTTCATTTCGCGACCGCGGATCCACCAGGCCAGCCCTAACAGCGCGGCAGTGAACAGTAAGAACACCAGGTTTGGCATGCCCGGCACCAGGCCCAGCAGACCCAACACCCCGGCGCTCAACAGCATCACGCGCGGGTTGCTGAACAGCTGGCCGACCATCTGCTCGCCCACGTCCTGCTCGGTACTGACGCGTGTGACGATAACGCCCGCCGCGGTCGAGATAACCAGCGCAGGGATCTGTGCGACCAGACCGTCACCGATGGTCAGCAGGGTATAAGATTCTGCCGCTTTGCCGAGATCCAGCCCGTGCTGCAATACACCGACCAACAGGCCACCGATGACGTTGATGACCATGATCAGAATACCGGCGATGGCGTCACCGCGAACGAACTTACTCGCACCGTCCATCGAACCGTAGAAGTCCGCCTCCTGGGTCACTTCTGAGCGGCGTTTTTTCGCCTCATCTTCCCCGATGATCCCGGCGTTCAGGTCGGCATCAATCGCCATCTGTTTGCCCGGCATCCCGTCCAGTACGAAGCGCGCGCCCACTTCCGCGATACGCCCGGCACCCTTGGTGATAACCATAAAGTTGATGATAACGAGGATGATAAACACCACGATACCGATGGCGAAGTTACCGCCCACCAGGAAGTGGCCGAAGGCTTCTACCACCTTACCCGCCGCCGCCGCACCGGTATGCCCGTCCATCAGAATAATACGGGTGGAGGCCACGTTCAGCGCCAGGCGCAGTAAGGTAGTAAACAGCAGGATGGTCGGGAACGCGGCAAACTCCAGGGTTCGCTGGGTGAACATCGCCACCAGCAGCACCATAATCGACAGCGCAATGTTAAAGGTAAAAAGCAGATCGAGGACGAAGGCCGGCAGCGGCAGCACCATCATCGACAGGATCAGCAGGATCAGCACCGGCCCGGCAAGCACCTGCCACTGGGTGGATTTCAGGTTGCTGGGGAGGCGCAGCATTGCGACAAGATTAGCCATCAGAGTCCTTCTCGTTCAAAAAATCCAGTGCCTCTGGCACCGGTAAGTTATCCGGTTTTTTCGGCGGCTGACCGCCCGCGAGTCGCCAGCGTTTAAGCTGCCAGACCCAGGCCAGCACTTCCGCCACCGCCGCGTAGAGCTGGCCGGGGATCTGCTGGCCGATATCCGCATGGCGGTAGAGCGCACGTGCCAGCGGCGGCGCTTCCAGCATCGGGATACGATTCTCTTCGCCGATTTCGCGAATGCGCAGCGCCACCAGCCCCGCGCCTTTCGCCACCACTTTCGGCGCGCTCATTTTGTTTTCGTCGTACTGTAGCGCCACCGAGTAGTGGGTCGGGTTATTGACGATAACGTCCGCTTTTGGCACGTCCGCCATCATGCGTCGTCTCGCCGCCGCGCGCTGCATCTGGCGAATACGCCCTTTCACGTGCGGGTCGCCTTCGCTTTGTTTGAATTCGTCACGGATATCCTGACGCGACATGCGCAGCTTTTTCAGATGGCTGTGGATCTGCCAGAAGACGTCGAACCCCACCATCGGGATAATCCCCAGTGCCACCAACAGCGCACAGAGCCCGACCATATTGAGGGCGTTGCCCATCGCCGACAGCGGCGATTCACTCACCAGTCGCATCATTTGCGGCCAGTGCATCCACATAAAGAAACCTGCCACGGTCCCCATCAGCACTGCTTTCATGATGGCTTTCGCCAGTTCCGCCGCCGTCTGGGCAGAGAACATGCGTTTAATCCCCGGCAGCGGGTTGAGTTTGTCGAGTTTGAGGGCGAGGGATTTGGTGCTGAAGACCAGGCCGCCGAGCATCATTGGAGCCACCAGCGCCACCGTCACCACGCCAACAATCAGCGGCAGCAGCGCCAGCATGGCCTCTTTGAGCAGCATGATTATCTGCCCGAGAATCAAATTGGGATCGTTAACGATACTGTGGTCAAAACGCAGACCGCCGGAGAGCAGGTTTGCCAGCCGACGCGCAAGGGACTCCCCGCCCAGCCAGAGCACACAAACGCCCACCAGCAGCATCAGCACCGATGTCAGCTCGCGGGATCGCGGGATTTGCCCCTCTTCACGCGCTTTTTCAAGTCGTTGGGGTGTGGGGTCTTCTGTTTTGTCGTCGTCGCTTTCTTCTGCCACGGCTTCACTCTCGCAATTACGGTCGCGAGTATTATCTCGATGTGGGACGTTGCCAATACGGGGAATAACGGAATGAAAAGGGAGGAGTTCGGCCGTTTATTTAAAACGGCGGCGCAAAGGCCGCCGTGGTAATGAATCCGTCAGCGCTGGAAGATAACCCGATAACGCCCTGAGCCCACTTCGGCGCAATAGCCTGCCGATGAGGGGGCAAAGTCGATACCGTCAGTTTCCAGCAGCGTATGCGCCCCGTCGAGCACCAGCGTCGAGCGCGTGTTAGCCGGGATCTCCACCTCCAGCGTCACCGTCTGGCCCTCCTGCGCGGAGGCCAGCACCCAGCTAACGCCAATATCACCATAAACCGAAGCATAATGGGCTTTCAGCCACTGAAGATTGCCGCCAGGAATCGGATGTATCACCGAACGTTTAAAGCCCGGCGCCTCTTCTTCGGTGTTGATCCCCGCCGCAGCCCGGTACAGCCATTCGCCGATGGCGCCGTAGGCATAGTGATTAAACGAGTTCATGTCCGGGCTCCACATGGTGCCGTCCGGCTTCACGCCGTCCCAGTGCTCCCAGATAGTGGTTGCCCCGGCCTTCACCTGATACAGCCAGGAAGGGAAATCTTCCTTCATCAGCAACTGCCACGCCGCATCGGCCTGACCGTTTTCACTGAGGGCATGGCAGAAGTACGGCGTGCCAACGAACCCGGTCACCAGGTGCCCATCCTGCTCCTCCAGCAGCGTCAGCAGGGTTTGCACCGTGCGTTCGCGATAGGCCTCCGGCACCAGCTGGAAGTAGAGCGCCAGAATATGCGCGGTTTGCGTTCTCGCCGCCAGCCTGCCGTTCGGCGTAAAGAATTCGCGATGGAAGCTGTCGACGATCGAAGCATGCAGCGCTGTGTAACGTTCAGCATCTTCCAGATGGCCAAGCACCTTCGCCGACTTCGCCAGCAACTGCGTCGACAGCGCATAGTAGGCCATGCAGGTCAGTTCGTTCGGCGTCGCACCAAAATAGCTGCCCTCACGGGCATCCAGCGCTACCCAGTCGCCAAACTGCAGCTTCCATGACCACATATTGTCGACCGCATTGGCCCGCATAAATTCCACCCAGGCCTTCATACTCTGGTACTGTCGCGCCAGCGTCTGGGTGTCGCCATACATCAGATACAGCGTCCACGGGTTGATCACCGCCGCATCGGCCCACGCGGCGGACGAGTGGGTGCGACCGTGCGACAGGAAACGGTCGTTATCACATTTGCCGGTCAGAATGTCGGGGATCACGTGCGGCACGCCGCCTTCTGGCGTCTGGTCATGCGCAAGATCCTCCAGCCACTTGGCAAAGAAGGTGTGCGTCTGCATCAGATAGCTGGCGGTACGGCAGAAAATCTGCGCGTCACCGGTCCAGCCAAGGCGTTCATCGCGCTGCGGGCAGTCGGTGGGAATATCAACAAAGTTCCCCTTGAGCCCCCAGAGAATATTGTGATGAAGCTGATTCAGTTCGGCGTTAGAGGTTTCAATATGCCCGGTTGGGGTCATCGCCGAATGCAGTACCACGGCGGTAAAATCATCCAGCGTCGGCGTCCCTGGCCAGCGTTCAATCATCACGTAGCGGAAGCCCTGGAAGGTAAAGTGCGGGTGATAACGTTCCTCACCGTCGCCGCGCAGCGTGTAGTCGATGCGCTGTTTGGCGGTGCGCAGGTTATCCAGATAGACGTTACCCTCCGCGTCCAGCACCTCAAAATGGCGCAGCGAAACGTTGTCGCCCGCTTCGCCACGCACGCAAAACTCGACCCAGCCGCTAAGGTTCTGCCCAAAATCAAGCACCGTCTCGCCTTTCGGCGTCGTGAACAGCGCACGCGGCGTCAGGCGTTCAATCTCTTGCACCGGGCAGGCTGTTTGCGGCTGCAGCACCACACGGTCGGCGGTCAGCACGTTCACCGCGCGCCAACCCTGCGCTGCAAAGCCGGGCTCACTCCAGCCACGCTGTTCGAGCCGAGCGTCGTAGATTTCACCATCATAGATTTCCGAGAACAGAATTGCCGAGTCGCTGCCTAGCCAGCGCCCGTCACTGGCGATGACCTGCTGGCTACCGTCGCGCAGCGTGACTACCAGATGGCAGATAAACCCGGTCTGCTCGCCGTAGTAGTTGCGGTAACGGTTAAAGCTCATATCCCCTTTGTACCAGCCCGCCCCCACCATTGCCCCGATGGCATTCGCGCCTTCTCGTAACCGTTCGGTCACGTCCCAGGTCTGGTACAGCAGGTGGTGGTGGTAGCTGGTCCAGCCCGGTGCCAGCTCATCGCAGCCGACCTTTTCCCCGTTAAGCCACAGCTGATAAAGCCCCAGCGCGCTGGCATGGACCACCGCCGAAACAATATCAGCCCCCTGCGGCAGGGTGAACGCCTGACGCAGCAACGTCCCTTTCGACTCGGCTTTATCCTGCGGCGTCTCCGCTGAGATAAATTCGCCCTGCCACGCCCTGGCAGGCAGGCCGGTGATAAACGAGGATGCCGGGCTCCAGTCGCTGCTTTGGCCGTGATTGTCGGTGATGCGAACCCGCACGTAGTAGCGGGTGGAGTGCGTGCAGGTAAACGCAGTCAGCTCCACGTTATTCGAGCGGTCATCGTGGATGTCGCCGCTGTCATAGCAAGGGTCATCAAAACTGGCCGATGTCGCCAACTGCAGCCGCCAACTCCGCTGCACGACATTGCGTAAGCTGCTGCTGATGGTCCAACCGAATACCGGGAGCGTCTCACAGCCCGCCAGCGCGCGTTCATAGTTAAGCGTAACGTTCTCTACTACCAACATAGTTATTCCCTCAATAACGTCGTGTTCAGGCTTTCACCCGCATCGTGTCGTGTGCCGCAGTCCGCGTATCCGCCGCCGCAACCATTTCCGTTTCTGCATTAAATTCATTGCGCTGCTTGCCGTGGAAGCACAGCCAGCCTATGACCATGCCGACGACCACAATCGCCGTCAGCAGGCAGTAGAGCACCGTCGGCCCGGCGCTCAGCAGCACCGGCGTGACGAAGGCCAGCAGGCCGCAGGTCAAGCGGGCCACGCCGACGATCACCCCCTGGGCGGTGGCGCGCAGCATGGTCGGGAACGACTCCTGAGCCCACACTTTCATGATCCCTTCAAAGGCAAAGCCGGTGCCGATATTGGTAAACAGCAGGCAGCAGAACCATGAGAGCGGCGAGAAATTCAGCAGCACCGGCACAAAGTAGCCGCCGGACATCATCACCGCGCCAAAGATGAAAAAGGGAATGCGCTTTGAGGTATCGACAATGCGCATAAACAGCAGTCCTGAGGCGACGCTCACCGGCAGGATCAACAACCCCCAGAGCGAGTTAGTGCTAACAGAAATGCCCACCACGTTGACGGCGACAAAGGTGCCAAACTGCCCGCCGGTATTGGCCGCCAGATTGGTGAAGGTGTAAAAGGCGCACAGGGAGAGAAACGGCCACAGATATTTGCTGTCCAGCAGGTCACGCCAGCCGTTTTTCTGCGCGCGGACGGTCGCCACGCCCCGGCGCTGCTCGTCGCGAGCGGCAAGCCACAGCGGCGATTCAGGTATCGACCAGCGTAGGATGAGCAGCACTGCCGCCACCAGTCCGACGTGCATATACATGATTTGCGCGCCAATTCGTCCCCAGTCGCCAACGACCGCTGAGATGCCCATCGTCGCGCCAATCCCCACCAGCCACAGCAGGTTCGACAGGCCGATAATTTTGCCGCGGTTGTCATCGTTTGCCGCTTCAGAAATGGTCGCCAGCGACACCGGTAAATCGGCCCCGGTAGCCAACCCCACCAGCAACGTCCCAACCAACAGGAAGTGGAAGCTCGCACCAAACGCCAGCGCCAGCGTGCCGATAACGATCATCGCCATCGTGATAATAAAGACATTACGCCGCCCAATACGATCACCAAGGCGGCCACCGCAGAATGCTCCGGCGGCGATACAGAGGGTTAACAGGCCGGATAAAATACCAATTTCCAGCGCGGTAATGCCGATGGTTTTTTGATAAATAACCAGTGCGGTGCCATTAGAAACAATGGCGGCAGAATCAATATACGATGCCATTCCTGACACCACCCCGATATACCAGGGGCCGGGTGTGCTATTTTTTGCCATAACCTATCCCTTAATGCTGTGAGATGAAAGGAGACGGGTGCAGAATCCCCTCTCACCGCGATTGTTGAGATAAAATTGCTGTCGTTTTATTGTTATTAGCCGAAAATCAGATCTGCGTTAACACCCGTGAATGCAGTTCCCGTTCATGGGTGGGTGAATAATTAAAATAGCGTTTGTATGATTCAGTTAATCTAATGGCGTTCATAAAGCCGCAGCGGGCAGCTATTTCGCTGACGGTTTTATCGGTCGTGCGTAGCAGTTCCTGGGCTTTGAGCACCCGAAACAGCATCTGAAATTTCACCGGGGTATAGCCGGTAATGCGTTTGATAAAGCGGAACATCGTACGCCGTGCGACGCCGTTATCATCGCTAAGCGCGCTCCAGTCTAGCTGTCGCAGGCTGTTGGATTTCAGCGTTTTGATAAGGCTTGCGCGTCCTTTTTCCTCGATGCTAAGCGTCTCTCCCTGACGGCCACATAGGCACAGCGTGTTGATCACGTTGAGAAATGCCGCTTCGCACTGCGAAAAATAGAGCGCGTCGTAGTCGTGCTCGTTACGCGCGATGATCTGTTCGCTCCAGCCTTCGATAGTTGCCAGTTCACTCGGCGTTAGCGTGCGGTCCTTGCGCGACTGCAACTGTGTTTTCACGCACTGCAGCAAAGCGTCGATATTCTGTAAAAAATGAAAATTATGATTTCTGCGAATTAATATATTAATCACCGAAAGGTGATTAGTGGAAACGTAGCTGTGAGTATCATTCTTTGTAACGAGAAAGAAATCACCCTTACAAATAAAGTGGACAATATCATTAACAATATGAAACCCGCTGCCATCCCGGACAATAACCAGCTCATCAAACTCATGCCCATGTACGCCTTCCATTAACTGGTTATTCATAGTGAACAGGCAAAATGCATGTTGTTCCGAGTGAAAAAAGTCACTGTCGCGTAATATTCGCATGCGCACTCCCGAGTTTATTTGGGCAATAACATTCCGACCTTAATTAATAGCAAGGATTGAAAAATAAATATTGTTGCAGGTCTCATTGATAACTATTTAAGCGCAATAATTATGACAAGTCTATATAACGGGGTGGCACTCAGGCGTAAGCCAACGTGATGTTGGTTTCATTTTCGGGAAATGCAGAGGGGTTTACCCCGGCGTCGGCGTAACCGCCTCGGCCGGGCTACGTTTTGAAGGTAGCCCGGCCGAGCATCGCGACGCCGGGGGCGTGACTTTAGAAGCCGAGGCTGTCCAGCAGGTCGTCGACCTGATCCTGGCTGGCCACCACGCCCGCTTTGGAGGTATCAACCTGAGGGCCGTTGAGCAGACTGTCGTTTTCGCGTTTCTGGCGAGCGCCTTGTTCGGGAATGTTTTCCAGCAGCACCATCAGCAGCTGGCGTTCAATTTCCTGAATCACGTCCATCATACGCTTGATAACCTGACCGGTCAGGTCCTGGAAATCCTGCGCCATCATGATTTCCAGCAGCTGCGCGTTGGTAAAGCTGGTGTGCCCCGGCACGTCGCCAAGGTACTTGCGGGTATCGGTCACCAGTTCGCGAGCGTCGGCAAGCTCAATCGGATTCTCAAACCAGGCGTCCCAGCGCTGGGTCAGCGCTTTTGCACCCTTCTCCATTTCATCCTGATGCGGCTGCGAAGCCTCCACGCTGTTGAGCGCGCGTTCCGCCGCCTGCGCGGTCATCTGCACCACGTAGTCGAGGCGATCTCGGGCATCGGGTATCGCCTCCGCCGCTTCCGCAATGGCCTGATCCAGCCCCAGCTCGCGCAGGCTATCGCGCAGCATACGGGTCAGATTGCCAATGCGGCTAATAATATCCGCGGCGGAGTGTTCATCGCCGGGCTTGATGGAAGATTGCATCATGTTCGTCACCTTACATGCCCAGTTTCTCGAAGATTTTGTTCAATTTTTCTTCCAGGGTCGCCGCGGTGAATGGCTTCACCACGTATCCGCTGGCCCCAGCCTGTGCGGCGGCAATAATGTTCTCTTTCTTCGCTTCCGCCGTCACCATCAGCACCGGCATCGCTGCCATAGCGCCGTTAGCGCGAATCGTTTTCAGCAGCTCCAGGCCGTCCATGTTTGGCATGTTCCAGTCGGAGATCACAAAGCCAAAACCGCCGGTCTGCAATTTGTTCATCGCATCTACGCCGTCTTCTGCTTCTTCAACGTTGTTAAATCCCAGCTCTTTTAACAGGTTGCGCACGATGCGACGCATGGTGGAAAAGTCATCCACAACCAAAAACTTAAGCTCTTTATCCGCCATAAAATAATTCTCCTGATCAAATACGTATTGCCTGTCCGGCACTGATTTTTGCCAGCATCTGCTGGCTTACCTGGCTAAGATCGACCACTTCGCTGACGCCACCGGTATTGATGGCCTCACGCGGCATGCCGAACACCACACAACTGGCTTCATTCTGCGCGATGGTCCAGGCTCCCGCCTGATACATCGCGTGCATCCCGGCCGCACCATCGTTGCCCATACCAGTGAGGATCACCCCCACGGCATTGCGCCCCGCGTGCTTCGCAACCGAATGAAACAGCACATCAACCGACGGGCGATGGCGATTAACCGGCGGCCCGTCGTGAATTTTGATTTGATAGTTAGCCCCGCTACGCGCGAGCTCCATATGTTTATCGCCCGGCGCAATATAGGCATGGCCCGGCAGCACGCGCTCACCGTCTTCCGCCTCTTTCACCGTTATCTGGCAGAGCTTGTTGAGCCGCTCGGCAAACGAACGGGTAAAGCCCGGTGGCATATGCTGGGTTATCAGCAGCGCGGGGCTGGAGAGCGGCAGCGGCTGAAGCACGTGACGAATCGCCTCGGTGCCGCCGGTCGACGCGCCAATGGCAATCAGTTTCTCGGAGCTGAGCAGCGGGCCTG
Organism: Kluyvera sp. EC_51; assembly: GCF_019584505.1. Lineage (NCBI taxonomy): Bacteria > Pseudomonadati > Pseudomonadota > Gammaproteobacteria > Enterobacterales > Enterobacteriaceae > Kluyvera > Kluyvera sp. EC_51. The sequence goes on from NZ_VDAG01000024.1 coordinate 31,986, forward strand.
CTTTGAGCGCCACCGGTGCGGGCATAGGCTTGTGGGCGCTAACGCGCGCACGCGATGCGGCACGCACTTTCTCAGCGATGGTTTCGCTGTAGGCCAGCATCCCTTCGCGAATCCCGAGCTGCGGTTTAGTGACAAAGTCCACCGCCCCCAACTCCAGCGCGCGCAGCGTGACTTCCGAGCCTTTTCCGGTCAGTGATGACACCATCACCACCGGCATCGGGCGCAGGCGCATCAGCTTTTCAAGAAAATCGAGGCCGTCCATGCGCGGCATTTCGACGTCCAGCGTCAGTACGTCAGGATTAAATTTTTTTATCAGGTCGCGAGCAACCAACGGATCCGGCGCGGTGGCCACCATCTCCATATCGTCATGTTCGTTGATGATTTCCGTCATGATCTGCCGCATCAGCGCCGAATCATCCACGGAGAGGACCCTTATTTTTTTCATGTTCTTCCCTTACTTAACGCATAGACCGTTTGTCCGCGCAGGCTGAACTCACGGGCCAGATGGCTGAAGTTTTCCGAATGCCCGGCAAACAGCAGGCCGTCCGGTTTCAGCAGCGGCACAAAGCGTTTGAGGATCTCCTGCTGCGTGGTCTTATCGAAATAGATCATCACGTTGCGACAGAAGATCGCATCAAATGGCCCCGGCACCTGGTAGTGAGCATTCAGCAAATTCAGCGTGGAGAAATCCACGTAGTTCGCCAGTTCGGCACGCACACGCACCAGACCTGAATGCGGCCCGGTTCCGCGCATGAAATAGCGCTGAAGCTGCTGCTGGGAGAGCGTTTTCAGCTCGTCCATGCGGTAAATGCCGCTCTGCGCCTTTTCCAGCACTTCGGTATCGATGTCGCTGGCATAGACCTTCCAGCGCCCCGGCGCGGTCCCCAGCGTGTCGGCGAGGGTAATCGCGATGGAGTAAGGTTCTTCCCCGGTCGAGGCCGCCGCGCTCCACACCCGGTATTCCCCCTGCCGACGCGCGGCGTGCTCCGCCAGCGTCGGAAAGTGGTGCGCCTCACGGAAAAACGCCGTCAGGTTGGTGGTCAACGAGTTAATAAACGCCTGCCACTCCGGGCTGTCGCCGTTGGCCTCCAGCAGACTGAGGTAGTGACCAAAATCGTCGAGGTTCAGCGTACGTAAACGTCGCACCAGGCGGTTGTAAACCATGTCACGCTTGTGATCGGCCAGCACGATACCGGCGCGCTGGTAGATCAGTTGACAGATCCGACGGAATTGACCGTCGGTAAGCGTCAGGCGCTGTGTCAGTTGACTCAATAATTGCGATTGCCCATTTGGCAGAGATACAGTCATAGCGCCTTCTTACATCACATCATTCAGGAAACTGCGGGTACCGCGGTCAGCTCTTCGCTCTCGCGCGGGGCCGCCGCTTTCACTTCTTCCAGGGCAAATACCGATACCACGTTGGTTAAGCGGTCGGCCTGGTCGGCAAGCTGCTGCGTCGCCGCCGCGCCCTCTTCAACCAGCGAGGCGTTCTGCTGGGTGACCTGGTCCATCTGCGTCACCGCCTGCGCAACCTGCTCAATACCGCGACGCTGTTCGTCCGAGGCGGAGGCAATTTCACCCATAATGTCGTTCACGCGGGTGACCGACTGCACAATCTCGGTCATGGTATTGGCGGAGGTTTCCACCAGCGCCGACCCTTCCTGCACGCGGGCCACCGACTCTTCAATCAGCCCTTTGATCTCTTTCGCCGCCTGCGCGCTGCGGCTGGCCAGGTTACGGACTTCCCCTGCCACCACCGCGAACCCACGTCCCTGCTCGCCCGCACGCGCGGCTTCCACCGCGGCGTTCAGCGCCAGAATGTTGGTCTGGAAAGCAATACCGTCAATTACGCTGATAATGTCGCTTATCTTGCGTGAACTGGTGGCGATGTTGTGCATAGTGCGAGCCACATGAGAAGCCTGCTCGCCGCCGCGTTTTGCTGTATCCGCCGCGCCGTGCGCCAGGTTAGAAGCCTGACGGGCGTTATCGGCGTTCTGGCTAACGGTGGCAGTCAGCTGCTCCATGCTGGCTGCCGTTTGCGCCAGCGAAGCGGCCTGCTGTTCAGTACGTGAAGAGAGATCGTTGTTGCCTGCGGCAATTTCCGAAATCCCGGTATGCATCGCATAGCTGCCTTCCCGCACCTGTCCGACGGTGTCGCGCAGCGATTGCTGCATGGTTTTCAGACCGGCGAAGATGGCGCTAATTTCGTTTTTGCCGTAGACGGAAATCGGCCGCGCCAGATTGCCGTGGGCAATGTTGTCAAAGTGACGGCTGATGATCTCCATTGGCTTAACCACCATATGGCGAACCCACCACAGCGCGCCGACGGTGATCAGTACCGAAATAATCACCATGCCAATAAAGGTGATGGTCGAACGCTGGTAGTCGCTCTGACTTTCGCGTTCAGCGGAAGCCACGTAGTTCTCGATATTTTTGCGCCAGCTTTCGTAGTCGTTATCAAACTGGTCCTGCGATTTTTGTACCGGTGCCGCCACAAACTCTGCCAGCTGGTTGTTCTCAAGCCAGGCCGTCTGATGGGCTAACATTTCATGCCAGGCGGTGAAGGTTTTCGCCGTCTGCGCCTGCAGTTCTTTGTCGTGTTCACCCATCAACGGCAGCGCCATGAACCCCTGAAACAGCGCGTCTGCCTGTGACAAATTCTGCTTCACATCACCGACAATGCTGCGCACTTCATCCGGCGGATAGCTCAGCGCGGTCAGCGTACCGGCCTTGTTGAGCATGGTGCTGGCCTGCAGCATCGCCGCGCGTGACTCGGTCAAGGTGTTCAACTGCTGGCTGCTCTGGTCTATCTGATTAATATTGCTTTGCCCATCGCGAAAAGCCCAAAAAGAGAGTCCGTTACTGCCAATCTGCAAAATGCCGCAGAGAATCAAAATCAGAAACAACGTGGTAGAGATTCGAATACGATAAAGCATCACCACACTCCTAAAGGCGGCAAAGACCGCGGATAAAATTAAAAGGTTTCCCAGTTACTGTCGGCAGCCCGTTCGCCACTCGACGCGAGGCGTTTCGCCGCTATCGGGGCCGGGGTAGTTTTTGTTGCATGCTGTGCGGACGCGACGTTAAGGCGGAAAGCCGCAACGGCTTGATTCAGACGCTCAGCCTGGTCTTCCAGCGCGGCGGCGGCCGTTGCCGACTCTTCCACCAGCGCGGCGTTTTGTTGGGTGACGCTGTCCATTTCTGCGACGGCAATCGCCACCTGGTCGATCCCGCGGCTCTGTTCATCGGAAGCCGAGGCGATTTCGCCCATAATATCGGTCACACGGGTAACCGCATTGACGATATCGGTCATGGTTTCGCCCGCGCTTTCTACCAGCACAGAACCGGTATCGACCCGTGAGACGGAATCTTAAATTAATGCTTTGATCTCTTTTGCCGCCTGCGCGCTGCGGCTTGCCAGATTGCGCACCTCGCCAGCCACCACCGCAAAACCACGCCCCTGCTCGCCGGCGCGCGCCGCTTCAACGGCAGCGTTCAGCGCCAGGATGTTGGTCTGGAAGGCAATACCGTCGATAACGCCGGTAATATCGGAGATTTTCTGCGAGCTGGCGGCGATTTCATGCATGGTGTTCACCACACCGTTCACCACGTTGCCGCCGCGCTGGGCGGTTTCAGAGGCGCTTTGTGCCAGATGCGATGCCTGACGGGCGTTTTCGGCATTCTGCTTCACGGTTGCCGTCAGCTGTTCCATGCTGGCCGCCGTCTCTTCGAGCGAAGCCGACTGTTGTTCGGTGCGCGCCGAGAGATCGTTATTTCCCGCCGCAATCTCGCTGGTGCCGTGGTAAATCGCTTCAGCCCCCGAACGAACGTGCGTCACGGTATCAATCAGCGAGGCCTGCATGTGATTCACGGTGTCGGCTAGTTCAGTGATTTCGTTGCGCCCGCGAAGCGAAAGCGTTGGGGTCAGGTCGCCCGCCGCGATATGGCGGATATGGCCCATCACCGATGCCAGCGGTTTCAGCAGAATGGCGCGAATGCCAAACCAGGCACCGACCATCACCACGACCAGCACTACCGCCAGCACCAGCAGCTGCCAGCGGGCTATCTGATAGTCGCGGCTACTGGTGGTAAAGGCGTTCTGATAGAGCGCTTCGCTTTGGCTGGCATATTGGGTCATCGCTTCACCCAGCGCGTTCTGCATACCCTGGGTCGGTTGAGCGAAATAGGCATCCATATTGCCCGCTTCCAGGAAGCCGACCAGCTCCTGTAGCGCGGCATAATAATGTTGATAGGTTTTGGCCACCTGCTGGCTGGCATCGCTCATTGCCGGCAGCGCAGGGGTTTCGCTAAAACGCGCAAAGTGGCCGGCAGCTTGCTCCAGCGTGGTTCGCGCGTTTTTCAGCAGTTCAGTTTTGGCGCTGCTCTGCTGATTGGCCGCATCCATCATCATCCGCGCCGAAGAGCGGCTGAGGTTGATACGCGTTTGCAGTAAAAGATCCCACGATTTCGTGAGCTCGGTTTGTTGGGTTCGAAGCGTATTAGATAGCGCAAAGCTTTGTTGGTTTTGATGCAACGAGGAGAACAGAAAGCCCCCGGAGACTAACTGCAAAAGTGCGAAGACGACCAGCACCAACATCAGCAGCGTGACAACGCGGATACGGTTTAACATACAGCACCTTCTCTATGACTTGTTACGGCTGTTATCGGCATCCCAAAAAGAAACTTTATGCGGTGGGTGGGTAAAAATCGCGGGGGCAAAACGGGGCTGATGCGAGTCACTGAATAACAACGCTTTTTATAAGATATAAAAAAAAGTTGTAAATCACCTCATTTTCATACAATTTATGTGGTGAATGATTAATGACATTACATAACTAAAAAAGCATTTTTCATCGCACGACATTTTTGTAATCTGACGGGGTAATTTTTCGTGGCAAACGCAAATAAACTCACGGTTTTTATCGTGATTTTCATGCTGGCAGGCATTCTGACCGGCGCAATGATCCATTCCTATGCATCCGCAACAACGATTCAAGTCTGGTCCAGTAACATCACTCTGCTTACCGATATATTCCTGCGACTAATCAAAATGGTTATCGCACCGCTGGTCTTTAGTACTCTGACGGTCGGGATCATGAAGCTCGGCGAAACCTCCACTATCGGCCGCGTGGGCGGTAAAGCGATGGTCTGGTTTATCAGCTCTTCGGTGCTGTCTATTCTGGTGGGTCTGTTTATCGTGACCCTGCAGCATCCGGGCAGTGGCCTGAATTTGTCCGTGCCAAAAGACGCGGTGGAAACCGGTCTGGCGGTAGGCGGTATGAGCCTGAAGGGCTTCCTTTCCCATACCATTCCGACCAGCATCGTCGGTGCCATGGCGGATAACGAAATTCTGCAGATTGTGGTCTTCTCGATGTTCTTCGGTATCGGCGGCGCGTCGCTGGGTCAGAAGTTCAATGCCCCGTTGGTTGCCGCACTGGACGTGGTTTCCCATATTATGCTGAAGGTGACCGGCTACGTGATGTACGTAGCACCTCTGGCCATCTTCGCCGCTATCTCTTCGGTAATCGCCACTGAAGGTCTGGGCATTCTGCTTAACTATGCATCGTTCATCGGCGGCTACTATGTGGCGATTCTGCTGACCTGCTGCGTGCTGGTGGCGCTCGGCTATATGGTGCTGAAGAAAGACGTTTTCCGTCTGCTGAGCATGCTGAAAGATCCGGTGCTGGTGGCATTCACCACCAGCAGCTCCGAAGCGGCCTACCCGAAAACCCTGGAACAGCTGACCAAATTCGGCTGCTCTCGCAATATCGTGTCGTTCGTTCTGCCAATTGGTTATTCGTTTAACCTGGTCGGTTCGATGGTGTACTGCTCATTCGCCTCAATGTTTATCGCCCAGGCGTACAACATCCACCTAAGCTTCTCTGAGATTGCCGTACTGATGCTGACGCTGATGCTGGCTTCTAAAGGTATCGCCGGCGTACCGCGCTCTGCGCTGGTAGTACTGGCGGCGACCATTCCTAGCTTCAACATTCCGGTGGCGGGCATCCTGCTGCTGATGGGTATTGACCACTTCCTCGATATGGGACGTTCGGCTATCAACGTGCTGGGTAACGGCGTGGCGACGGCGATGCTGTCGCAGAACGAAGGTCAGCTCGAAGAAATTGAGCCAGAGGTTGTGCAGCAGAATATGTAAGGGTTGAGCCGTTCCCGGCGGCGCTTCGCCCACAAACAAAAGCCAGACCCCAGGGTCTGGCTAAATCCATCAAAAAACCTTTCACCGTCGCCCCGAAGCCAACTCCCCTCCCCTGACGACCGAAAAGCAATACTCAAGCGCAATGAAAAAAACAGCCCGCCTCACTGGCCGGAGACGGGGTAAAACGCGGTTTAGATAAAGATACGCAGACCCACGGCAGCAAGGTGATCGGAGACGTTGTACGACTCGTCTGTATTGCCGCTGGCTTTCTCATAGCCGTACTCGATATAGGTCACGGCGTTTTTGCCTAACCAGTAATCCGTACCCAGGGTGGTGGACTGGAAATGCTGGCCGTCCATCGCGTCGCCGCCCTCACTCCAGTCGAAGTTGGCGTATACGCTCCATTCCGGGGTTATTTTGAACTGGGAGGCGTATTCCAGACCGAGAATCGTTTCCTGGTCATCGGTGGCGTTGCTGGTACCGCTGGTCGCCGCGTTAACGTCATCCACCTTATTGATGTAGTAGGTCGCCTGGGCAGCGTTATACCAGGTGAAGCCATCGAAGTTGGCGGTGTATTTGGCATTCATCCCCATAGAATAGGTATTACCGTCATAGGATGGGCCGGTGACATAGGTGACCGGTACGGTACCGCCCGTGGTGCTGTAATCTTCGTTGACCGTTTCCGTCCCCTGATTCACCGTATAGTTGTTGTACGCCGCCGCGCCGGAATAGAGAAGCCGTTATCGAAGCGATACTGCGCCGCCAGCGCGCCGCCGCCGTGAACGGTTGCCGAGCCGTCATGATAGGCGTCGTGCATATCCGGGCCGTCACCATAGCCGCTGCCGAAGCCAATTTTATCAACGTCGTCGTTGCCCTGCCCCATCACACCCACGGTAAACGCTTTAGTGTTGTAATAATAAATGGCCGCCGAGTTAACGATATCGGTCGACATCCCGGCGGTGTCGTGTTTTGCCTTACCGCCATAGGCGTAAGTGGTATCAATCCCCAAACCCCAGTCGGTTGGCGCATATTGTTTACCGAAGGTCACCACGCCGTATTCTTCATTGCCGAGGCCCGCATAGGCCTGTCGGGTATAAACATCGTTGCCCTGATCGTCCGTGGCGGAATCCAGGCCGTGCATCCCGGTTTCGTAATACCCAACGGCGTAATAGCCTTTGTCGTTAATTTTCTGCCGCAGCGCCACGCCAAGACGTGAGTCGTTGTTCTGGATATTATGTTCTACGCTATGCGCGGAATCGTCTTTGGCGTACAGACGAACGGAACCCATAATAGAAATTGCCGTGTCATCGCCCTGATAAACCATCTCACCTTTAGTCTGCGTTGCCGTATAGGCCGGCGAGGCGAAGTCGCCGCTGGCAGCCAGCGCATAAGCTGGAGCACCTACCGCTGCGGTAATGGCCAGAGCGATAATAGAGGGTTTAATCATTACAGTTTTTACGCGCATAGAAATCCCTTAATCAATATTTAAGATTATGTTTTTGCCACTTTTGAATTTAATAATGGGAAAGAAAGTTTTCTCTCCACGACCAAAATATTAATTGCAGCGGGATTCTATTTTCTATGCGAAATAATAAAAAATAAGATGACGATCACTAAGAATCATTTTCTTTCGACCCATCACATTATGTCGATGATTTTACAAATTAATGAATTAGTAATTCAATTTATTAAGATTTTACTGCAAATATTGATGTAAACATTTCAGAATATAAACAAGAAACCATTCATTTATATTTAACAAACATTTAAAAATAATAATAGATACAACAAACACCGCCATTTTTAACATAAAAATATCATAGCAGACTAATCTATCGTCATTTTAGATTATTACTTATCGACCACCGAGGGAATCGCGATAAAGTTACCACAAAGAAAAATACATTAAATATATACGGGGATTATTGATTTAAATATGTCATTCACAACTTAAATAATTATATTTAATGGCTAACCAATATGGTAATAAAAATAAAGCGTGGCTTATCAAGAATTGAGGGTCAGGAATGTATTAAGTGCACAGTTTTTAAATATTGATGTCGGCCATTTAAAATATTGCGGTGCTTCACATTTAAAACAGGGTTCATCGTGTTATAGCGATGAACCCTGTTAATCGCTATCAAGCCGCGTGGCTTGCAGCGCTGTCCAGCAGCGCCATCTCTTCGCTGTTGAGCAGCTTCTCAATGTTCACCAGAATCAGCATACGGTCACCCAGCGCGCCAAGCCCGGTCAGGTACTCCGTTGAGAGGGTGACGGCAAACTCCGGCGCCGGACGAATCTGTTCCGCCGCCAGCGACAGCACATCGGAAACGCCGTCAACCACAATCCCCACCACGCGCTGACCGAGGTTCAGGACAATCACCACCGTGTTGTCGTTGTACTCCACGTCTTCCTGGCTAAACTTCACGCGCAGGTCAACAATCGGCACAATCACGCCGCGCAGGTTGGTCACGCCTTTAATAAAGGCCGGGGTGTTGGCGATGCGCGTCACCTGATCGTAACCGCGGATCTCCTGCACCTTCAGAATATCGATGCCGTACTCTTCATTGCCCAGCGTAAATACCAGGAATTCTTGCCCAGTCGGTTCACCCGCCAGCTTTGTTACATTCGTCATACCGGTCATGTTGTTCCCTTTTTTCTGCGTATCAGGCGGCGGTGCTCGCCAGACGTTTTTCACGGTTGAGCCCCTGCAGTGCAGAGACATCGACAATCAGCGCGACGCTACCGTCGCCAAGAATGGTGGCCGCCGAGATCCCCGGCACTTTGCGGTAGTTGCTTTCAAGGTTCTTCACCACCACCTGATGCTGGCCAATCAACTGATCCACCAGCAGCGCGTAGCGGCGTCCGGCGCTTTGCAGGATAACGACAATCCCCTGCGTGGCTTCGGTTTTGGCGCCCTGCACGTCGAAGGCTTTCCACAGTTCGACCAGCGGCAGATATTCGCCGCGCACTTCCAGCACGCGCTCGCCCCCCGCCAGCGGATGCAGATCTTCTTCACGCGGCTGCAGCGACTCCATCACCGCGTTGAGCGGCAGAATAAAGACCTCTTCGCTGACCTTAACCGACATGCCATCGAGTATCGCCAGCGTCAGCGGCAGCAGAATGCGGATAGTCGTTCCGGTGCCCTGTTTCGACTGGATCTCAACGTGGCCGCCCATCTCCTGGATGTTCCGTTTCACCACGTCCATACCCACGCCGCGCCCGGAGACATCGGTCACCTGCTCGGCGGTGGAGAAGCCCGGCGCAAAGATCAGCATGCCAACCTCTTCGTCGGTCATGCTTTCATTTACCGCCATTCCCTGCGACATCGCCTTCGCCAGAATGCGCTCGCGGTTCAGCCCTGCACCGTCGTCGGTTACTTCGATACAGATATTGCCGCCCTGATGTTCAGCAGACAAAATCAGGTTACCCACCGCTGATTTACCTGCCGCCAGACGCGTTTCCGGCAGTTCGATGCCGTGGTCAAGGCTGTTGCGCACGAGGTGCGTTAACGGGTCGATAATGCGTTCAATCAGGCTCTTATCCAGTTCGGTCGAGCTGCCCATCAGCGTCAGTTCGACCTGCTTGCCAAGCTTGCCCGCGAGGTCGCGAACCAGACGCGGGAAGCGGCTGAAAACGTACTCCATCGGCATCATACGAATCGACATCACCGATTCCTGGAGGTCGCGCGCGTTGCGCTGCAGCTGGCCCATGCTGGTAATCAGGTCACCGTGCGATACCGGGTCGAGCGCATTGGAGCGCTGTGCCAGCATCGACTGGGTGATAACCAGTTCACCCACCAGGTTAATCAACTGATCGACCTTCTCTACCGCCACGCGAATACTGGTGGACTCGCTGCTGCGGGCCGCCGGTTTTTCTCGCTCAGCGCGCGGTGCGGCAGGGCTTGCAACGGCAACGGGTGCAGCAACCGCCACTTCAACTGGGGCTTGCGGTTCTTCAACCACCTCTTCAGCCACCTCTTCAACCGCAGCTGGCGCGGCCGAGAAATCGATCTGATCGGCTTCAATGACAAAGCACAGCACGGCGACGAGATCGTCCTCATCCACGCTATCGTCAATCACCGCACTCAGGCTGTCGGCGGTTTTAGTGACCTGGCTTAACGTCGCCAGATTACTCAGCTCCTCTTCCAGCATATCCGGCTCGCCCGCCTTCAGGCGTGAGAGCGTAATCTGCTTTTTACCGGCCGTTGCGCTGGCATCGGCAGGCGTCGCTGATTCTGCCTGCTGCACAGCGTTATCCACCACGCTTAAGCGTGCGCTACCCGCCACAGGTGGGACGCTTTCACCTTTTGCTTCCAGCGCCAACTGACGCAGCGCATTGCAGATATATTCGAAGCTGGCAGCGTCCGGTTCGGTGGAGCTTTTATAGGCGTCGAGCTGTTCCTGCATAATATCTTTGGTTTCCAAAAACAGGTTGATAATATCGGTGCTGAGCTGCATTTCCCCGCGACGAGCATCGTCCAGCAGGTTCTCCATCAGGTGCGTCGTTTCCTGCAGCACGGTGAAGCCGAAGGTTCCCGCCCCGCCCTTGATCGAGTGCGCGGCGCGGAAAATAGCATTCAGCTGTTCAGCATCAGGGTCGTCCACCACCAGGTTCAGCAGATGCTGTTCCATATCGGCCAGTAGTTCGTCGGCCTCATCAAAAAATGTCTGATAAAAATCGCTGATATCCATGCTCACGCTATCACCTCGAGTCGGGTTGGGGCGGCGTAGTACCTGCCGCGTCTGAAGCGGTATTCGGCGACTGTAATACGCTTAAAGGTTCATTCTGGCTCTCGGCATTCTCATGGAGAATGGCCTGCTCAGCCTGGTTATTCAGCACCAGCAGGCTGATGCGACGGTTGATCGCATCGTTGCCGCCGTGCTCTGACAAGCGCATCGAGTTAGACATCCCGATAACGCGCAATACTTTGCCGTCGTCCAGCCCGCCAGCGACCAGTTCGCGACGCGAGGCGTTGGCGCGGTCCGCCGACAGCTCCCAGTTGCTGTAGCCCCGTTCACCGGAGGCATACGGATAATCATCCGTATGGCCGGAGAGGCTGACTTTGTTAGGAATTTCATTCAGCACCGGAGCGATAGCGCGCAGAATATCGCGCATGTACGGCTCCACTTCAGCACTGCCGGTTTTAAACATCGGGCGGTTCTGGCTGTCGATAATCTGAATACGCAGCCCTTCCTGCACCAGATCGATTTTCAGATGCGGACGCAGCGCGCGCAGTTTCGGATCGGCCTCAATCAACTGGTCCAGCTCGCCGCGAATACGCTTGAGACGGTTGGTCTCCATCCGTTTTTTCAGATCGTCAATATTGGGCTGTTTTTGCACCTCACCCTGCTGCTGGGTGACGTCATCACCGCCGCCGGGGATCGGGCTATCGCTGTTTGCCATGCGCGGCCCGCCGGTAATCGCCGTCGCCAGCGGGGTACGGAAATATTCCGCAATCTGGATAAGCTCTTTCGGGCTGGAAATGGAGATAAGCCACATCACCAGAAAGAAGGCCATCATGGCGGTCATAAAATCCGCATAGGCAATTTTCCACGAACCGTGGGCGCTACCGTGCGACTTATGCTTGCGCCGCTTTACGACGACAATAGGATGCGATTGGTTTTTCATGCGTCCTCGGTGGTGGTCTGCTGCTGGCCTGCCGGGTTACGCACCGCACGGACGTGTTCTTCCAGTTCGATGAACGATGGACGTTCGCTGGTGTAAAGGGTTTTGCGGCCAAATTCGACGGCAATCGGCGGCGCATAGCCGTTGAGGTTCGACAGTAGCGTGATTTTGACGCACTGCATCATTTTAGTCGTTTCCGCGCTCTTTTGGCGCAGCACGCTGGCCAGCGGCGAAACAAAGCCGTAAGCCAGCAGAATCCCGAGGAAAGTACCGACCATCGCGTGGGCAATCAGCGCCCCCAACTCCGCCGCCGGGCGGTCCGCTGAGCCTAATGCATGAACCACGCCCATAACCGCCGCCACGATACCGAACGCGGGCAGCGAGTCGCCCACCAGTGCCAGGCTATTCGCCGGGACTTCACATTCGCTTTCATGGGTTTCAATCTCTTCGTCCATCAGTGCTTCAATTTCGAAGGTGTTCATATTGCCGCTGATGATCAGACGCAGATAATCGACGATAAATTCCAGCATCACCTTATCGGCCAGAATGCGCGGATAGCTGGCAAAAATTTCGCTCTCTTTTGGGTTTTCAATATCGCGCTCCAGGGAGAACATCCCCTGCTGACGCGACTTCGCCATCAGCCGGTAGAGCAGCGCCAGAAGATCCATATACATCGTTTTGGTGTATTTCGAGCGACGAAACAGCAGCGGCAGCGCCTTAAGCGTACCTTTGATGGCCTTACCGTTGTTGCCGACAATAAACGCGCCGACCCCCGCCCCGCCGATAATTATCAGCTCAGCCGGTTGATACAGTGCCCCAAGGTGTCCGCCGGTCATCATGTAGCCGCCGAAAACTGTCCCCAAAACAACCAGGTAACCTATTAAGATAAGCACGTTATCATCCTTCCACCGTTGACCATGAGTGGAGACAGACGAGCAATTTCACTCACCTACGGGTAAAAAAAAGCAGCGGCCCTTAGGACCGCTGCTGGAGTATGTTTTCTACACCGTGTGAGGTTAAACAGCTTGCTCTATCTGTTCATCCAGCAGTTGTGGATTACTATCGGCAAGATTGTCAGAAAGTTTACGTCTTTTTACTGCGCGGGATGGTGGCTGGCAAAGGCTGCAAACAAAGCTGCCCGCTGGCTGGTGCGCATGGGTAATAAAATTGCCGCCGCAGGAGTGACAGCTGGAGAGTTCAAGCATTCCGCTTTCAACAAAACGGACTAACGTCCACGCGCGGGTCAGCGCCAGAAGCGGGCCATTATCCTGCTGTGGGCATTGTTCGAGGTACAAGCGATAGGCTTTGATCACGGCATCCACGCCGGAGCACTGTCCGCTTTTGAGTAAAAACTGCCAGGCATTGCAGAACATGGAAGAGTGAATATTCTGTTCCCATGTCATAAACCAGTCCGTGGAAAACGGCAGCATTCCTTTTGGGGGCGGGCTGCCGCGCAGTTCTTTGTACAGTTTAATCAGACGACCACGGCTGAGCTGGGTTTCACTTTCCAGCATCTGCAAACGGGCGCCCAGCGTTATCAACTCCATGGCGAGTTGAATATCGCGGGCTTCCTGAACAATGCTTTTTTCGCTCATCGTCAGGCCCTTTTCTTACGTGCAGGTTCGCCTGATTGGCTGGCTTCATTCAGCAGTCTGGTGGAAAGCAGAATGCCGGTATGGATCTGCTGCAGGTCGTCAACGCGTGATTCTTGCGTAAGGCGGGTGATGGTTTGAGCATCATCAAAACGAAACTGGCAAACTAACTGGTTGGTCTCCGCAATTTTCACCATCTGCGGCAGAGTCAGTTCACCCAGAACTTTTGCCATGGCCTCGTTGATACCAAGACGGAACATAGCAGAAGCCTTATCCTGACCAATCAAACGCTGTGCAAGAAGCAAGTAAGACAAATTGATGTCATAGATGTGCTTTAGCAACTCGGATGTATGCATTTTCCCCATCCCGAATAACCAATTAGTACTTTTATGCGGTCAAACCGCATACCCCGTGATGTCGTCGGGCAAGGCCCGATAAAAATGAATCGGTCGAAATGCATAGCCGATTAGGCAAATCTTTCTGCAGGATCGTCGGTCTGGGCGTTAACCTCGGCCCGACAAATCTAAACATTTCTTACAATTTACTAAGATTTTTCCTAATTCGACGCAACTTTACTCGCCAGATGTGACACATACAATGTTACTTCACTGTTAATTTGAAATTTATATGATCCACTTCACAAAATCAAACCCCATTTTTAGGAGTAATCCATCAGTCACGATTGTGCTTTGCGCATTATTTAAGCAAAAAATTCGCTATTTTATTCCAGCCTAACGGATATTCATTCACCAAAACAATTTAACATCCAGCCAGGGGGAAGGACTTTACGTGAGCCAGATGCGAAAAAATTATCACAGATCATACTTTCATTTAATAAATAAAATTCATTTTAAATTCAACAAATTGAAACAGTGATTCATTCGCAGCAAATTCATTCGCTTGTTATTTACTTTTCATTAACATCATTTCAGCAAAAATTAAATATTTAAGATCGCTATCGGTTACATAATATATTCAGCGTGGCTTATGCAATCTGCGCATAATTCCACCAATAATTCGCATAAAACTTGCTTATGTATTAGATTAAGTTATAGACAGCAATATTCCGTCTTCCGCTTGCAGCGGTGCGGTAAAAAGAGTAAGAGATGGAAGGTTAAGCGTGCGTATTCTTCGAGCAAGGAGGTCTGATGTCGTACTCACATCTTTTGGTGGCCGTTGCGCCTACCCCAGAGAGTCATGAGCTGCTAAGGAAAGCCGTCGCCATCGCCAGGCCCGCTAACGCGCGGATTAGCCTGATGACGCTGTCTACCGACCCGGAAATGTATAACCAGTTGGCTGCGCCGATGATGGAGAACTTACGCGAGCTAATGCAGGAGGAGACGCGAACGTTTCTGCAAAGTCTCACTGATGCGGCAGACTACCCCATCTGGAAAACACATATCGCTTCCGGTGAACTGTGCGACCATGTCAAAGCGTTCTGCAAGAACCATCAGGTTGACCTGGTTATCTGTGGGAACCATAACCAAAGCTTCTTTTCGCGTGCGACCTGCTCGGCGAAAGCCATTGCGGGAAATAGTGGCGTGGATGTGCTGTTAGTGACACTGTAACAATATGCAAAACCCGGCGTCGCGTTGCTCGGCCGGGCTACCAAAATGCCTATCTGTAGCCCGGCCGAGCAACGCGACGCCGGGACAAACACCAAACGATCAGACGGTACGCTTCGCCTTCTGTTTATAGCGGTCAAAAATCACCGCCGCTAGCAGAATCAATCCTCGCACCACATACTGCGAGAACGGCGAAATGTTCAGCAGGTTCATGGCGTTCTCCACCGTCCCCAGAATCAGGATCCCGGCGACCACGTACGAGATCTTACCAATCCCCCCTTTCAGCGACACCCCGCCAAGTACGCACGCCGAGATAACGATAAGCTCATAGCCGATTGAGGTCATCGGCTGGCCGCTGGTCATGCGCGACGCCAGAATAATCCCCGCAGCAGCCGACACCAGACCGGAAAGCACAAAGATGATAATCTTGGTGCGCACCACCGGAACCCCGGCCAGACGCGCCGCCTCTTCGTTGCCACCAATCGCCAGCGTGTTACGACCAAAGGTGGTTTTGTTGAGCAGCAGGCCAAAGATAATCAGGCAGCCGACGGTTAACCAGATCGGTGCCGGCAGCCCTAACCAGTTGGCATAGCCGAGGGCAAAAAAGCGCTCGTCTTCAATCCCAACCGCTTTACCGTCTGAGATAATGTAGGCCAGGCCACGCACTATCTGCATGGTGGCAAGAGTGGTAATCAGCGCGTTGATTTTCAGCTTTGCAATCACAAAACCGTTGACCAGACCGCTAAGCGCCCCCAGCAACAGACCGGCAAAAACGCCAATCCACAGGCTTTCGGTGAGATTAATCACCACCGCCGTGGTTACCCCCGCGCAGGCAATAACCGAGGCAACCGACAGGTCAAAGTCGCCGGAGGCCAGGCAGAACAGCATCCCGCAGGCCACCATACCCGACATCGAAATCGCCAGCCCTAGCCCCTTCATGTTGATAAATGAGGCAAAGTTAGGCACAAAAATAGCGCAGCAGATAAACAGCACGGCAAAGACCACCAGCATGCCGTACTGATCCCAGATACGGCCAAAGCTCAGCGACGTGCGACGCGCGCCCGGTGTAGTAACAGATGACATCGTAACCTCCTTCCTCAGGCAACCGCCTGACCGACTTTAGGCATCGCCAGGCTTAACGCCTGTTGTTCATTAGCGCTGTCGTGCAGCAACTCCCCGGATATTTCCCCTTCCCGCATCACCAGGATGCGGTCGGCCACGCCCAATACTTCCGGCAGGTCGCTGGAGGCAAAGAGCACCGCCACGCCGGAGGCTGCCAGCGCGTAAATCACGTTATAAATTTCATGCTTGGCCCCTACGTCGATACCGCGCGTCGGCTCATCGAGCAGGATGACCTTCATATCCTCGGATAACCAACGCCCCAGGATCGCCTTCTGCTGATTGCCTCCGGAGAGGTTCATAATCAGCTGCTGGGCACCAGGCGTTTTGATATTGAGCGATTGAATATGGTGATCGGCGTTGGTCGCTTCCCAGCCATTGTTGATAACGCAGCCAGCATGGATGTGTTTACGCCGGGCGCTGATGTTGATGTTATCGCGCACCGAATGAACGGGAATAATCCCTTCGGCTTTACGGTCCTCTGGGCACAGCATCATCCCGGCGCGAATCGCCTGCGCGGGCTTATCAATCGTCACTGGTTGACCATCAATGTAAATCTGCCCGCCGCTCAAGCGGGTGCCGCCGAAGATCCCCTTCATCAGTTCACTTCGCCCAGCCCCCACCAGCCCGAACAGACCGACGATTTCACCGCTGCGTACCGCCAGCGATATTGGCGTACGCACGCCCGGCGCTTTAACCTGCTCAAGACGCAGGCGCTCTTCGCCATATTCACGCGGCTGCCAGCCGTAGATATCGCCGATTTCGCGCCCGACCATCGCCTGCACCAATCGGTCGTGGCTTACCGTCTGCATATCATCAAAGGTGCAAACATAACGGCCATCTTTAAACACGGTTATCGCATCGCTAAGCGCAAAGATCTCCTCCATACGGTGGGAGACATAGACGATCACCCGCCCCTCTTTGCGCAGCTCGCGGATCACCCGAAACAGGTTGTCGATCTCACGCGCCGAGAGCGAACTGGTGGGTTCATCAAAGGCGATAACCTTGGCGTTACGCGCCAGCGCCTTAGCAATCTCCACCATCTGCCACTGGCCGATGGAGAGATATTTCAACGGGGTATCAGGGTCAATATCCAGCCCCAGATGCTCCAGCTGCAGACGCGCTTCATAGTTTAAGAGTGAGCGATTAACGAAGCCGCCTCGGCTCGGCAATTGCCCAAGGTAGATATTTTCCGCCACGGTCATTTCCGGGACGAGATGCAGTTCCTGGTAAATAATGGCGATACCTGCGTTCAGCGCCGCAGTGGTATCGGCAAAAGAAATCTCTTCTCCACGCAGTAGCAAAGACCCGGAGGTCGGCGCGTAGTTGCCGCTGAGAATTTTCAGCAGCGTCGATTTTCCGGCACCGTTTTCCCCCATCAGCGCATGCACCTGGCCGCTATAGCAATCGAAGCTAATATCGGACAGCGCCTTAACGCCGGGGAAGGTCTTACTGATACCGCGGAAAGAGAGATAAGGGGTCGACTGTTGCATCGCAACCTCCACAATGACACAACTCGTCTCCCTCCGCCGTTGCGAAGGGAGCACTATCAGGACTCAGAGACCTTTTTTCGCCAGCTCTTCTTTGAAGTTATCGCGAGTAATCAGCACCACGTCGGTCACCGCGGTAAATTTCGGTGGTTCCGCGCCTTTCTGCACCCAGTTGTAGAGCAGTTCACTGGTCTTATAGCCGTGGATATCCGGGCTTGGCAGCAGTGAGCCAAAGAAGCCGGTCGCCTGCGCTTTTGACAGTTCGTTCACCGCATCGACGCCGTTAATACCGATACCAATGACGTTCGCCGCTTTAAAGCCCTGGCCTTCCGTCGCGCGGACGCCGCCCAGCACGGTGTTGTCGTTCATCCCGATAATCAGCCACTGTTTCACTTCCGGATGCTGTACCAGCAGGGAGTTACCAGCATCGAAAGCGCCAGGGATATCGTTAGATTTGGTTGGGACCTGATAGATCTGTTTTTCCGGGAAGCCCGCGGCTTTCAGGGCATCCATTGAGCCGGTGGTACGACGACGCGCCGTATCCAGTTCGTTGGCGGTAATCGCCATCACGCCGGTGGTTTTGACATCCCAGCCGCGCTTTTGCATCTCTTTATAGAGTTCCTGCCCCTGACGCGCGCCGATTTCACTGGCGGCCATCATCACCAGCGGCACATCTTCCATCGGTTTGCCTTTGGCATTGACGAACTGGTCATCGACGGTAATCACCTTCATGTCATAACCGCGCGCCTTCGCTACGATGGCTGGCCCCAATTTTGGGTCCGGCGTACAGATAACGAAGCCTTTCGCCCCGCTGGCCGCCAGGCTGTCGATCGCATTCAGCGTTTTCTCTCCGTCCGGCACGGCAATTTTAATCACGTCAAAGCCGAGGTCTTTACCGGCCTTATCGGCAAACTTCCATTCCGTCTGGAACCAGGGTTCCTCCGGTTGCTTCACTAAAAAACCGAGCTTGAGATTTTCGGCCATAGCCGATTGTGACATAACCGCTGCCAGACCAATGGCCGCCAGCGCTTTGGTAAATTTGTGCATGGTTAACTCCAGCCTTAATGTTCTTTTATGTAGGGAAAATCAAATAGGTGATTTAAATTAGACATAAAACAATGTATTAGCTGTTTTATTAACAGCGTTAACGTTGTTGAAACATTAATAGCCAGGAATTGGCTTTGCAGAAGAGAGCGGCATCACACGGCAGAATTACAGTAAAGTGATGCATATATTCAGCAAATAAGTACATATAAGACGCGTGAATTGTCAGACAATTCACGCGGGGGAATAGCAGATATCTCTATATCAGCAGCGGGAAAATCCCTTTAGGTGGAATTCTCGCAGTATTACCAACGGTAATAGATATGATCGGCGTGGTCGCGCACCGGCGCTTCATCACCCAGCAGGCGGGCAGAAACGGTAAAGGCGAAATCAAAGACGTGACCGAAGCCTTTGCCGCTGATCAGGTTGCCATCTTCCACCACCGGCGCATCAACGTATTCGCCGTTTTTGACGTCCTGCCATAAATCACCGGAGCAGACGTAACGACGCCCCTTCAGCAGATCGTTACCTGCTAATACGCGTGCTGCCGCAGAGCAGATTGGGCAGATCAGTTTGCCTGCCGCATCGTGAGCGGCGACAAATTTAACCACGTCTTTATTCGCCGCCAGATTCACGCTTCCCTGTGGGCCGCCCGGCAGAACCACCGCGTCATACAGCGTATCGAGACGTTCTGCCAGCGTCGCATCAGCGACCATCGGAATATCGTGATAACTCACTACCGCGCGAGATTCGGCGCACGATACCAGTTCAACGCCGATGTGCAAACGGCGCAGAATATCGATAGTGACAATCGCTTCCCCTTCTTCAAAGCCCGGGGCCAGCAGTACAGCAACCTGTTTCATTTTAACTCCTGTCATTTGAAATCAACGAGTCTTCCCTGAAGCGACGAAACGGGAAGGACTTTACGTAGTTTTTATTACCGAGAACATAATCCTCTAGCCTGCTAATACCAAAAATGATCTAAAACAAATTGAACATCATTCTGATATTTAATACAGCCATCTGAAAATACGCGATTTAGTTAGCATTTATTATTCGTAAAATGCCATTCATAGTAAATAATACGTATTTCATTCGTTATTACCGAATGCAGCAATAAAAACAAGATCACGATCACACTTTTAAGTGCATACGTTGCAATAGCAATCTCTTATGTTAACAAAGCCTTACAGAGAATATACATATTCGTTATATCCACTATTAATCATAGCGTTACGAGAATACCTTCTTTCCTGGTTAGTTATTCACAATATAGGTTGTAACGAAACGTAAAAAGCAGTTCGTGAGACTTTTCTTATATCCATACTAAGAGTATTCTTTTATTCGACCGGGCGATATTATATCCCCCGGTCGGACGCAAGGACTACAGGTAATATGTAGTCACACTCAAACGCGGAAATAGCGCATGGTTGGCAGCTATTACGCACTATGCGATGTCACGCGTGTCGTTCCTACCAGTAATAAGGATATTTGTATGGCAGTTCCAGGAATGGTTCAAAAGCTTAATGCACAGATGAATCTTGAATTTTCTGCATCTAATCATTATTTGCGTTTGAGCGAGTGGTGCTCAGAACATCGGCTGAATGGAACCGCGACGTTTCTACGTTCACGGGCACAGTCCAGCGTAACGCAGATGATGCGGGTGTTCGATTATATGAAGAAATCTGGCGCTTATCCGGTGGTTAAGGCTTTTGAAACTTGCGAAGATAAATGTGCCACCCTCGAAGATCTTTTCCTTAAAACTCTCGAAGACCACCACCAGCGTGCGTCAACGTTGTCAGAATTAACTGAACAAGCGAAAGTGCTTCATGACGATAGCACCCTGAGTTTCCTGAACGCACTGGAAGAAGAACAGGAACAGGATGGTATCTTGCTGAAGACAATTCTGGATGAAGTGCGCAGCGCGCGTAAAGCAGGCCTGTGTATTCAGCAAACCGATCAGCATCTGCTGAATATTGTTTCTCAACAGCACCATTAATTGAATTCATAAGGGCGGGATCGCCGCCCTTATTTCAGGCGTATTCAGGGCGCTCTGCCCTGATACCTCACCGCGTATTAGTGCGTTGCGTCCTGCGGCGTAAACTTCAGCTCAATCAGCGCAATCGCTTTCTGAATCGCCCGCATCGTCACCGGGTCGGCCCCTGCCGGATGGGTGGTAAAATCGATGGTTTTCAGCTGGCTCGCCATTTTTTCACGGACTTCAACCGGGGCGATAACGTCAATAACGTCGAGGATCTGTTTGATAACGAGCTGGCAGGCCACGACATCGGATACCAATTCATCGTTCGGGGTCAGGTTCTGAGACATTTTTTGCTCCTATTTTGCGGAGCGTAATAGTAACCTACTTTCGCAGAAGATAAAAAAACCTGCCGTGGCAGGTTTTTTTTATCAGAACATAGCGCCTGGCGGTACGTCTTTGAAAGTTTTGCAGTAGTTCTCAAACATGCTTTTGAGGATTTTACGCATGCGCTGTTTCATGTTGATGCTCCGGTTTGTTATGCAGGTGTTATTGTCTTTACGCACATAATATGACCGCCATCACAAAAATCAACCATTTTGAGAGTTGAGTCACGCTATTTTTATCGATTGCGTTAAATTTATAAAAAATTTGTTATAGAAATCTACCACTTACCAAATCTACAAAAGCTATAAATTTTAAAAATTATTTTGATAGGGTAAAACAACAATGAGTGAGCCTCTCCAGGCCCAGGCGAGCCGCGGGGTATCCCCTGCTGCGCTGCTTGTGGCCGGTGCATTCTTTATGGAGTTCCTGGATGGCACGGTGATTGCCACCGCCCTTCCTGATATGGCGAAAACTTTTGGCGTAGAAGCCGTTGACCTGAACATCGGCATCAGCGCCTACCTGATCACCCTCGCCGTGCTTATCCCCGCCAGCGGCTGGATTGCCGATCGCTTCGGTGCCAGGACGATCTTCAGTCTGGCGCTGGCGATCTTCACCGTCTCCTCCGTCTTCTGCGGCCTGGCGACCAGCGCCCATAGCTTTGTGGCAATGCGCATTTTACAAGGCGTCGGCGGCGCGCTCATGGTGCCGGTTGGGCGACTTGCCGTCCTGCGCACCACGCCCAAGCATCTGCTGATTACCGCCATCGCCACCCTGACCTGGCCCGCGCTCATCGCGCCGATCATCGGGCCACCGCTGGGCGGGTTTATCACCAAGGTCGCCGACTGGCGCTGGATCTTCTTTATTAACGTGCCGCTCGGCATCATTGCGATTCTGCTGGCGCTGCGTATTATCCCGAACATTCGCGACGATGAGCGTCGGCCTTTCGACCTACCGGGCTTTGTGGCGACCTCAGTCTCGATGGTGAGCCTGGTGTATGCCATGGAGCTGCTGGGAGCGGAAAAAATGCAGGGCGGATTAATCGTCGCGCTGCTGGTTATTGGCGCCGCGACCTTCTATTACGCCCTGCGCCATTTCCGCCGCAGCCCGTCACCGATGATCCGCATGGATGCGCTGCAGGTGCCCACGTTCCGGGTGACCATGTACGGCGGCTCGCTGTTCCGCGCCTCCATCAGCGCCGTGCCGTTCCTGCTGCCGCTGCTGTTCCAGGTCGGTTTCGGTATGGACCCGTTCCACTCTGGTCTGTTGGTGCTGGCGGTGTTCGTCGGTAACCTGACAATTAAGCCAGCCACCACGCCGCTTATCCGCAAGCTGGGCTTCCGTCGCCTGCTGCTGCTCAACGGCGCGCTGAACGTAATTGCGCTGGTCGCCTGTGCCTTTTTAACCCCGCAAACGCCGGTGTGGGTCATTATGCTGGTGCTGTATCTCGGCGGCGTCTTCCGTTCGATTCAGTTCACTGGCGTCAGCACCCTGGCCTTTGCCGATGTGCCGTCCGCCCAGATGAGCTACGCCAATACGCTGTTCAGTACGGCTAGCCAACTGGCTATCGGCCTTGGCATCACGCTTGGGGCCATCGGTATACGGTTAGGAGAGAAGATTAGCGCCGTGCTCAGCCTTAGCGACGTGCCGGGCATCAGCTTCCGGCTGGCGTTCATCTTTATCGCGCTTATCTGTCTGGTGGGGATGATTGATACGCTGCACTTAACGCGGGATGCGGGCAGCGCGGTGTCGAAGAAAGTGAAGCAATAAGCGACACAAACAAAAAACCCACGCCATGGCGTGGGTTTTTATTTAACCGCTGAGCGTCAGGCTTATGCCAGCATCTCGCGAACAAAGGCTTCAATCTCTTTGTTCTGGCAGTTTTCAAAGAAGCATTCCTGGAAACGCTGACCGGAAACGGCGGTTTTCACCAGTGCAGGGTCGATAGCGCGCAGGGTATCCAGATAGTTTTCTTTCACTACCGCAGCTTTAACCTGGTTCAGGATGCCGGCGTTACGCACCTGTGGTTCTTTACGCTCTGGTGGGTAGCCTTCGCCGTTACGGCCGGTGAACGCTTTTTCGAACATGTAGCGAACGTTCAGCTCTGCGCCCCAGCCGTAGCCTTTAGCGAAAGCCAGAGACAGCGCGTTACCGTTGTTGATCTGAGCAAACAGGAAGGCGTCTGCTGGATCCAGGCAGTAGCCGCAGACCACGCCTGGGTGAATGTTCAGAGACATCATCGCGCCCTGGCCGGTACCGCAGCCGGTCACCACGAAATCTACCGCTTTGGAGTTCAGCAGGATGCTGGCCATAATACCCAGGTGGATATAGGTCAGGTGATGATCGTTCTCATCGCTCATACCCACGTTATAGACCGGGAAGCCTTTTTCATCGGCAACGGCTTTTAACTCATGATGAATAGTCGCGTTTTTGCTGGCCTGGCTATTTTCCATCATCAGTGCAATTTTCATTCTTTCCTCTCCTGAAAGCTAAGCGGCTTACCCGCAGTCGTTCGATTAGTCTATTCACCTTACTACCAGGCAAACACACTTTCAAATTTTATGAAAAGTTGTTTTGATTTTTACCGATGAGGTCACATTTTTGTCCAGGTGGCGCAGATAAAACCTTACACAAACCATTACTTATTTACTATCACCTGGCTGAATGGTCGACTACACTGGGTCTATGGGCAGAAAGCCCCTGCTGTTTGTCTGCGTTTCAATGGATGAAATCGTCACTACAAAGGAACTGATTTGTGACACAGGACTGCCGAGGACTTCGACACGCGCTGGGTCTCCTTGCTCTACTGACCCTGCTGCTAATTTGCCTGCCCCGCGCCCATGCGGCTCCGCCGCAAAAGACACGGGCGGCGGCCCCTATTCCCGTATGGATACTCGATGCCGATAGTTTCGAGTTCTGGCGCGACGCGCGGGGGCAATATCAGGGCTTCTACCCGGAACTGTTGCACGCCATTAATGCGCGCTACGGCTATAACCTGACGCTGCGCCCTATCGATGGCACCACCTTTGAGCAACGCTTTAACCACCATGACTATGGCCTCTACGCCAGCGTGTTGCAAACCAAAGACCATCTGAAAAACACGATTCTGTCGACCCGCCTGCTTGAAAATTCGATCGTTGCCGCCAGCATCACTCGCCAGGCCAAAACCATCACTGACATCAATAATACACGGGTTATTTTTCGCCGTAGCGACCCTACGCAGGCGCTGGTGAGAGAAACCTATCCGGCATTGCAGTTCCAGCAGATTATTGAAGTCGACAGCAGTAAAGAGGCGCTGCAGATCCTGCGCAGCGGCGGTGCGGATTTCTATATTAATGAAGACAGGGAAATCGGTAGCCCGCAATTTTACTACACCCTCTCCCGCCCGTTTGACTCGCTGCGTATTACCGCCTCATTTGGCATTAGCCCGGAGCTGATTTCGCTGCGCGACAACATCAACCAGTTGATCAACGAATGGCTGCAAAGCGGGAAACTGCAGGCGCTGGAGGAACAAAGCCAGCTCGAGTACTTCCGTCATTTCCTCACCATCACGCCTGAAGAGCACACCTGGCTGCAGGAAAACCGGCTCACCCTGTGGCTGCCAAAGAATGAAAACTTCGCGCCCATCATCTGGAAAGACAACCAGGGTTATCACGGCAGCGCGATCAGTATGGTGAACGATTTACGCGACCTGCTGAACATCAACGTCGACGTACAATTTGTTGATAACTACATGATAAGGATGAAAAATGAAGACTGGCCTATCCACCTTGCCGATATTATTGATGTGCGCGACGGCGCGCAAATGGAGGGGTTAGTCGGCCCGCTGGTGAACTGGTACAACGCCTATTACAACAAGGCTGGCGCTCCCTTTATTCTCGATGAAGAGCAGGTTCGCCATCAGCGCGTGGGGGTGATTCGCGGCTCGTTTGCCGCCTACTATCTGCGTCAACGGTTCGGCACCGATGTCACTCTGATTGCCCGAGCGTCGATCGATGAACTGCTCGATGCGATTGATAGCAACCATATCGACTTTATCCTTGGCGACCTCAGTTCGCTGGAGCAGGCGCTGCGCGGTAGCGATCTGTTTCGTGGCGCGCTGAAGGTTGCCGGGCTTACCCACTCCAGCTACCAGATTGGTACCTGGGTCAATCTTGCTCACCCGTTGTACGCGCTGCTCACTCAGGTGCATCTTATCTCCAGCAATCGCCACCAACTCACGCCGCCGACCAACGTTGCGGCATCCACCTCCCTGAGCAAAAACGCATTGCAGATTATCAGCGCTGGGCTGCTGGCCCTGCTGTTCTTTATTCTTAGCCTGATGCTGATGATGTGGCGGCATATGAATAAGAACCGGGCCATTAACCGCAGCATTGTTGAGGCGATGGAGAAAATTAACCATGTCCATGATGATGAGACCGGGTGCCATATTCGCCGGGTAGCAGCCTATTGCAGCCTGCTGGCAGGCGCGCTAAAGCTACCGCCGAAGCATATCCGCGAGATAGAGACCTTCGCTTCCCTGCACGATATTGGCAAAATTGCCGTGCCTGAACATATTCTGCGAAAAAAAGGCAAATTGACCGACGATGAGTTTAAACAGATCCAACAGCACGCAATTAAAGGCTGGCGTATCGTCCAGGGGCTGGTGCTGGGATCGGTGGCAGAAAACCTGATTCACTATCACCACGAAAAATGGGACGGCACCGGCTATCCCGAAGGTTTAGCCGGAGAGGAGATCCCGCTGGAAGCTCGTATTCTGGCACTGGCCGATGTCTACGATGCCCTGCGGCAAAAGCGCGTTTATAAGCCAAGTTTTTCTCATGAAAGCGCCTACGAAATTATCGTCAGCAGCGCCGGCAGCCATTTTGACCCAACGCTGGTGTCTCTGTTCTGCGAGCTGCACCCGCAGTTTAAGGCGATTTATGAGTCACAAGAAGATTAGCCCCAGGTTATAGCGGCTATTCAAAGGATTGCGCTAAGGGGCGACGGCTACAATGAGATCACGATTATTGCGCAGAGCGAATTGATGAAAAGCCTCATTCTTATTCCCGCCCTCCTGGCTCTGACGGCCTGTACCGTACCCCGTGCGGCGAGCGTAAGCCAGGTTGATGCCAACAGCGGCATCGTCCGTCTGACCTATGGGCAGGCGATGTTGCAGAATGCAAAAACCGATAACTATCTCGCCCAGTCCGAGGCCAATAAGGCCTGCCAGCAGATAGGATACTCCACCGCCTTTTCCTACGGCCAGCCTATCACCACCTGTACAACCACCAGCGGTTCGCTGTGTCTGAACGAGCACATCACCTTGCAGTATCAGTGCCGCGGTATTGCCAACGTTCCCACCTCCGCCGCCTATTATTAAATGCGCGCCGGTGTATTCCGGCGTTAATATCACAATAAAATAAACCGTTATATTTATGTCAATGCGTTTTATTCCCATTCGCATTATTAAATAAATGTTTTTATATTTACCTTTTGCAAATAAATTAATAACAATTTATAGTGCCGCTGTAATTAACTCGTAACGTATTTTTCCAGGAGCGAAAACATGCTTAAAGCGGCAATGATCGAGAAATTAAATGAACAGATGAATCTCGAACTCTATTCTTCTCTGCTGTATCAGCAGATGAGCGCCTGGTGTAGCTTCAATAGTTTTGAAGGGGCTGCAGCCTTTTTACGCCGCCATGCACAGGAAGAGATGACCCATATGCAGCGCCTGTTTGATTACCTGACCGATACCGGCAGCCTGCCGCGTATTAACACCATTCAGACACCGTTTGCCGAATATGCGTCTCTGGATGAACTGTTCCGTGTGACCTACGAGCATGAACAGCTGATCACCAGTAAAATCAATGAACTGGCTCACGCCGCGATGACCAATCAGGACTATCCGACCTTTAATTTCCTGCAGTGGTATGTGGCTGAGCAGCACGAAGAAGAGAAGCTGTTTAAATCCGTTATCGATAAGCTGACGCTGGCGGGTAAAAGCGGTGAAGGCCTGTACTTTATTGATAAAGAGCTGGCCACGCTCGATACGCAAAATTAAGGTTCGCGCAGCGGCGTATTTCACGCCGCTGCCGATTAATGGCGACAGATTTTACTTTCCGTCGTCGTAAAGCCAGACTCCTGCGGAATAAACTTCCCTTTCTTATGCAGAAACGCGACCAGTTCGCCAGCACTCATATTTTCCGCTGAACAGGTATGAAAACGCGCCTGCTCGCCAAAGCGTGCATGAATGGCCGCTTCCAGGCTTTCAATACTGTACTGCTCACCTGAATCAATCATCATATTCAGAACTTCATGACCGTGAATGGATTCCATTATTCCTCCTGTAAAAAACGCCACCATAAACTGCATTTACTTTGCATGTTTTGCGCTAACGCAGCTTTTATCACACCGCCTTAAATCGTAAATAATACTGTACACCTACTGTAATTCAGATTTGACGAACCTTCGGGTTTCACATACTCTGCGCGACATCTTTGGTCGTTAATCTGTTCTGCAGTAGAGGAAAGCGTGAAGAACCGTACCCTGGGGAGTATTTTAATCGTAGCCGGCACCACGATCGGCGCAGGAATGTTGGCGATGCCTTTGGCATCGGCGGGCGTAGGCTTTGGCGTCACCGTCTTGCTGCTAGCAGGCCTATGGGCGCTGATGTGCTATACCGCCCTGCTGCTGCTGGAAGTCTACCAGCACGTACCTGCCGACACCGGTCTCGGGACGCTGGCGCTACGCTACCTCGGCCGCTACGGCCAGTGGGCGACCGGTTTTAGCATGATGTTCTTGATGTATGCGTTAACCGCCGCCTACATCAGCGGCGCAGGCGAACTGCTGGCTTCCAGCCTGAGCCAGTGGTTCAGCATGGATATGCCGCCGTCACTTGGCGTGCTGCTGTTTACCGCCGTCGGCGGACTGGTGATTTGTATTGGCACTTCGCTGGTCGATCTGTTTAACCGTTTCCTGTTCAGCGCCAAAATCATCTTTCTGATCGTCATGCTGATCTTGCTGCTGCCGCATATCCACAAGATCAACCTGATGACGCTACCGCTCGAGCAGGGTCTGGCGCTCTCGGCAATCCCGGTGATTTTCACCTCCTTCGGCTTTCACGGCAGCGTGCCGAGCATCGTCAGCTATATGAACGGCGATATTCGTAAACTGCGCGGCGTGTTTGTTATCGGCAGCGCTATCCCGCTGGTTGCCTATCTGTTCTGGCAGCTCGCCACGCTCGGCAGCATCGACTCGCCGGTGTTCAGCGCGCTGATGGAACAACACTCCGGGCTGAACGGCCTGCTGCTGGCAATCCGTGAAGTGGTGGCCTCACCGCACGTCGAACTGGCGGTCCATCTGTTTGCCGACCTGGCGCTGGCAACCTCATTCCTCGGCGTGGCGTTAGGGCTGTTCGACTACCTGGCCGATCTGTTCCAGCGTAAAAACAGCGTGCGTGGCCGTCTGCAAACCGGTGCCATCACCTTCCTGCCGCCGCTGGCCTTCGCGCTGTTTTACCCACGTGGGTTCGTGATGGCGCTCGGCTATGCCGGCGTCGCGCTGGCGGTACTGGCGCTGATTATTCCGTCGCTGCTGACGATGCAAAGCCGTAAACACCACCCGGAAGGCGGCTATCGCGTGGCGGGTGGCAAACCGGTGCTGTGGCTGGTCTTTGCCTGCGGGATTGCGGTGATTTTGATTCAGGCGGGGATTGCGACGGGGCTATTACCGTCAGTAGGCTAATGTTTTCATAGCCCGGCCGAGCAAAGCGACGCCGGGAATGACCCGGAGTCGGCGTAAACGCCTCGTCCGGGCTACAACATTATTTTGCGCAGCACTGCTTATATTTCTTACCGCTGCCGCACGGGCAAGGGTCATTACGCCCAACCTTCTGCTCGTTTTTAATCGGTTGTTTGACCGGCGCTTCTTTCGGATTGTCCATCCAGTAGTCAAACAGCGCCAGCGCCGCCGGGCTGATGCTGTCGATGCTGTCGAGATACTGCTCGGCGGTAAAAGCACCCAGCGCCGTTGTTTTTTCTTCATCACCGTGCAACGCAATGCAGTCAAACGCCGCCTGCAGCTCTTCCGGCAGGCCGGACCAATCGGTCAGCGCCGCACCGCGCAGGTAGCCATAGCACCACTCTTCAACGATGGTCAGCTCCTGGCCCTCTTCTTCGCGGGTACCAAACAGCGGATCAAACTGATCCGGGTAGTCGTTCAGACGGTCGGCGATGTCGCTCATATGCTGCAGCGTCAGGTTGACGAAACGGTCACGCTCGCGGTCAGTCGCCCAGTGTGGCACGTGGTCGGCTCCGCCCCAAACGGCAAACATCCACTCGGCAGGTTCAATCTCCAGTGGAGACGACAGAATCGCCGTCAGCATGCCGTCCAGTTCAGACACATCAATAATTGACGCATCGGTGGCATACTTTGCAATTGTTTCGTCCAGCCATTCCAGTTCGCTTTCGGTTAACGGTCCCGTTTTCATACTCTTTCTCTATCGTTGTTGATGAGGCATATCAGTTAAGGCGCAATGATGCAGGAGTTTGCCGTTGAACTCCAGCGTCATTGCCCTTTCCCCGGCGACATGGCGCTGCCGCCGAGCAGCATACGCAGACCAAGACCAATCATCACCACCCCGGTAAAGCGCTCCTGCCACTTGAGGAAACCAGGGTGTTTGCCTAACCATTCGCCAAAGCTGCCCGAGGCCATCGCTACGGTACCCAGCGAGAAGATCCCGGCAAGCTTCTGAATAACGCCAAAAATCAGCAGCTGAAGCCAGATAGGCCCGACGGCTGGGTCAACAAACTGCGGCAGGAAGGCGAACATAAACAGCACCGATTTGGGGTTAGTCAGGCTGTTGATGGCCCCCTCTTTCAATGCCTGCTTGCCGGAAATGCGCACCGTGCGCTTGAGGCGGGTATCGGTGCCGGAGGTGGCCAACATCTTGATACCGAGCCAGATAAGATAAGCCGCGCCGACCCAGCGCAGGATATCCAGTGCCATCGGCCAGGCGTGCACCACCGTAACCAGCCCGAGAACCAGGAATGAGACCTGCACAAACCCGGCAATAAAGACGTTCCCCAGCACGCAGAGCAGCGCAATACGCCGACCCTGACCGATGCCGCGCGCAATGGTCAGCATCATGTCAGGGCCGGGGGAGATTTCGAGCAGCGCCAGCGCGGCCAGGAAGGTTAAAAACGTTTCGAGCGTAGGCATAATTATCGTATACAGCAGCCAAAGATGCTCTGTTATAGCACGCTACGCCCCGCCCAGATACGCTTTACGCACCTCCTGATTTCCGAGCAGCTCTTCACCGCTGCCGCTGAGGCGAATCTGACCGTTAACCATCACGTAGCCGCGGTCCGACAGCTTTAGCGCATGGTGCGCGTTCTGCTCCACGAGAAAAATGGTCATGCCGTTGCGCGCCAGCTCGCGCAGCGTCTGGAAGATCTGTTTGACCACGATCGGCGCCAGCCCGAGGCTCGGTTCATCCAGCAACAGCAGTTTCGGGCGGCTCATCAGCGCGCGGGCAATCGCCAGCATCTGCTGCTCACCGCCGGACATGGTCATCGCTCGCTGTTTACGCCGTTCTTTTAAGCGCGGAAAGAGATCGAACATGGTTTGCAGATCGTCTGCCGCATACTGTGTACCCACCGGGATGGTGCCCATCAGCAGGTTCTCTTCAACGGTCATATCAGGGAAGATTCTTCGCCCTTCCGGCGCCTGGGCAATCCCGCCTGAGGCCACGTAGTGGGTCGATTTGTGGCTGATATCATCACCGCAGAAGAGAATTTGTCCGCCGCGAATGCGCGGCTGGCCGAAAATCGACATCAACAGGGTCGATTTGCCCGCCCCGTTGGCGCCAATCAGCGAGACCGTTTCGCCCTTATTGACCTGCAGAGAGACCTGCTTAAGCGCCTGGATCACGCCGTAAAAAACATCGACCTCACGAAACTCCAGCATCGGCTCGCTCATAGGCTCACCTCGTCTTCGCTGGTGCCCAGATAGGCGGCAATCACCTTTTCATCGTTCTGAATTTGCTCCGCCCTTCCCTGCGCAATCACATCGCCGTGGTCAAGCACGATAATGTTGTCCGATATCTCCATCACCATCCCCATATCGTGTTCAATCAGCAGCACCGTTATCGCATGGTGCTCGCGCAGGAAGCGGATAATCTTGCTTAGCGCCCGGGTTTCCACCGGGTTCAGGCCCGCTGCCGGTTCATCAAGGCAGATCATCTCCGGCCCGGTGCACATGGCGCGAGCAATTTCCAGACGTCGCTGCTGGCCGTAGGACATCTCGCCCGCCAGCCGGTTCGCGCAGTCCACCAGATCCACCACCTCCAGCCAGTAGAAGGCGCGATCCAGCGCGTCGCTTTCGGCCCGGCGATAGGCTGGCGTATTCAGCACCCCGGCAATCAGGTTGCGGTTGACCTGCATATGCTGCGCCACCAGCAGGTTTTCAATCACCGACATTTCGCGGAACAGGCGGATATTCTGGAACGTTCGCGCCAGCCCGGCCCGGTTTACCAGGTGGGTGCCGCCAAACATTTTATAGAACAGCCGCTGGCCAAACTGCGCAGGGTTTATCCAGTCGCCGGGTTGGAATTTCTGCCCGAGGATTTGAATCACGTTGGTGGTTTTATTGCGGGTATTGAACAGAATGTTGCCGCCGGAGGCTTTATAGAAGCCGGTCAGGCAGTTAAACACCGTGGTTTTCCCCGCGCCGTTCGGGCCAATCAGCGCGGTGATTGACCCGCGCTTAACCTCAAGGTTAACGTCGTTCAGCGCCTTAATGCCGCCAAAATGCATCATCAGATGCTCAACGCTCAGAATCACGTCCTGGCTCATGGCGCGACTCCTTTACGCACGGCAAAGCCGCTGCGGTTGATACGAATCAGGCCACGCGGCCGCCAGATCATCATCACCACCATCAGCACGCCAAACAGCAGCACGCGATATTCAGCAAAGCTACGCAGCAACTCCGGGGTGACGGTGAGCACAAATGCCGCCAGCACTACGCCAATGGTCGAGCCCATGCCGCCCAGCACGACGATGGCGAGGATTAGCGCCGACTCAAAGAAGGTGAACGAAGTCGGGTTGACGAACCCCTGATAGGTGGCGAAGAACACCCCGGCGATACCCGCCGTGGAAGCACCGAGCGTAAACGCCGACAGCTTCACCAGCACGTGGTTAAGCCCCATCGAACGGCAGGCGATTTCATCTTCCCGCAGCGCTTCCCACGCGCGGCCAATCGGCATGCGGGTTAAACGATGCTTGATGTAAAGCACCAGCAGCACCACCAGAACCAGCACCGCATAGATAAAGATAAACTTCATATTGGGGTTGTAGGTGAGATGGAAAAACTCATGGAACGGCACGCCCCCCTCTTTCGCCCGCCGACCAAACTCGAGGCCAAAGAAGGTTGGCGGCGGTGCCGATACGCCGTTCGGGCCGCCGGTAAAGCTCAGCCAGTTGTTCAGCACCAGGCGGATGATTTCGCCAAACCCCAGCGTCACGATCGCCAGATAGTCGCCGTGCATCCTCAGCACCGGGAAGCCGAGCAGTGCGCCAGCGGCAGCGGCCATCAGCGCCGCGATCGGCAGCATCGACCAGAAGCCCAACCCCAGATACTGATACCCGAGCGCAAGCCCGTAAGCACCAATGGCGTAGAAGGCGACGTAGCCAAGATCCAGCAGCCCCGCCAGCCCGACCACGATGTTCAGCCCCAGGCCTAGCAGCACGTAGATAAGCCCAAGGATTGCCACCGTCAGCACATATTTGGTCGCCACAAACGGGAAGCAGACCGCCAGCGCCAGGATCAGCGGGATAACCCAACGCATGTTGCTTTTATAGTCCGGCGAGCGGACATAAACCCCGGCACTGTCACCTTCAAACCGCGCGCTGAAGCGCCTGCCGACGGCGGTCATCGACAGCGCACTTAAGGCAAAACGCCCTATCATCACCGCCGCGACAATCCACACCAGCCGCTGGCCGTTAAAGTTGAAGCTGTAGCCGTCCAGCACCACGCCCACGATGGGGCCAAAGATAATCAGCGCCACCAGGCCTGCGAAAATCGCATCCAGCACGCAGCGCTTGAGAGAAAAACCGTCGTGTACGGCCGTTGAATGCGTCATGTTCGGCTCCTACACTTTGGCGACAATCGGGCGGCCAAGCAGCCCCTGCGGACGGAAAATCAGAATGACCACCAGCAGACCAAAGGAGAAGACGTCCTTATAGTCGGTGTTCACCATTCCGGAGAACTGCGCTTCGGCAACGCCGAGCAGCAGCCCGCCGAGCATCGCCCCCGGCAGCGAGCCGATGCCCCCTAACACCGCGGCGGTAAAAGCTTTAATACCGATGATAAACCCGGCATAGAAATCAAAGGTGCCGTAGTTCATGGTGATAAGCACCCCCGCCAGCCCGGCCATCGCCGCGCCAATAACGAACACCAACGAGATAATCCGGTCGGTATTAATGCCGAGGATGGATGCCATCTTGCGATCCTGCTGCACGGCACGACACATGCGCCCAAGGCGGGTATGGCCAATTATCCAGGTCAGCAGCAGCATGCCCGCAAACGAGGCCAGCAGAATAAAGATTTTGGTGTAGGTTATCTGCACAAAGCCTTCACCGATATGCAGTCGCAGCACGCCGTCGAGCATCGTCGGCACGCCCTGTTGACGCGGCCCCTGGCTGATTTGCGCGTAGTTTTGCAGAATTAACGACATGCCGATGGCGGAAATCAGCGGCGCCAGGCGCGTGGAGTTACGCAGCGGTTTATAGGCGATGCGCTCAATCGTCCAGCCGTAAACTCCCGTCACCACGATGGTAAACACCAGCGTGCCGAGGATCAGCAGCGGAAAAGAGTGCAGACCAAAAAAGGAGAGCAGCGCCAGACCGATGGCGCAGAGATAGGCCGATATCATATACACTTCGCCGTGCGCGAAGTTAATCATACCGATAATGCCGTAGACCATGGTGTAACCAATGGCTATCAATCCGTAGACGGAACCTAGCGTCAATCCATTAACTAACTGTTGCAGGAAGAATGTCTCCATCATCGCTCGCTCGTGTTGTGTCATCTATTATTGAGCGCCGGTATGAACTCATACCGGCGCTGAGCGTGATTCCGTCTCGTTACTCGACTTCCTTGTACTTGCCCTGGTCGTCCCACTGGTAGACCACGTAATCCGAGACCTTCAGGTCGCCTTTGCTGTCCCAGGCTTTTTTGCCCATCACCGTCTCAACCGGGTTGGCTTTCAGCCAGGCGCTGGCTTTCGCAGAGTCGGCACCGCCGGTGGCTTTGAACGCCGCGGCAATCGCCTGAATTGAGGCGTAGGAGTAGAGGGTGTAGCCTTCTGGCTCAAACTTGTTGGCGCGGAATTTCTCGATGACCGCTTTGCCGTCCGGGATCAGGCGTGGGTCTTTACCGAAGGTCATATAGATACCCTTGGTGTACTGCGGCCCGCCCGCGGCGGTGACCATCTCTTCGTTGACGATACAGTCGCCGGAGAAGAATTTCGCCTGTACGCCCTGCTCACGCATCTGGCGCACCAGCGGGCCCGCTTCCGGGTGACAGCCACCGAAGAAGACCACGTCCGGTTTCTGCGCGCCAATCTTGGTCACCAGGGCGTTGAAGTCTTTCTCCCCGCGTGACAGACCTTCGTACATCACATCCTTGACGCCACGTTTTGCCAGCGCGGCGCGGGTGGCATCCGCCAGCCCCTGACCGTAGGTGTCTTTATCGTGGATAATCACCACGCGCTTGGCCTTCAGTTTATCGATGATGAAATCACTGGCGACGCCGCCCTGCTGGTCATCGCGACCACACATGCGGAACATATCGTTCATCCCACGTTCGGTAATCAGCGGGTTGGTGGAGCCCGGGGTAATCGCAAGCACCCCAGCGTCGTTATAAACCTCTGAGGCAGGCATGGTGGAAGAGGAGCAGAAATGGCCGACCACGGCCTGCACTTTGTCCTGATCGACCAGGCGGTTAGCGACCGACACGGCCTGTTTCGGTTCGCAGGCGTCATCCCCCTGCACCAGCTTAATTTTCTCGCCGTTAATCCCACCGGCAGCGTTGATGTCCGCTGCCGCCTGGGTGGCGCCATGCCAGTATTGATCGCCATAGGTGGCGTTTGGCCCGGTAAACGGCCCTGCCACGCCAATCACGATATCGGCCTGGGCGGAAAACGCCGTCACCAGACACCCTGCCAACACAAGAGAAAGCGGACTTTTTATAAATTTCAGCGACATTATTATCTACCTTAGCAAAGAGGTTTATGCATAACGGTGTGAAGCCGAACGACTGGCGCGAGCACCAAACAACGACATCCTGACAATATCCTGCTGATAACGGCGAGGTTTCCTTACGCTTTTCAGGCCAAATCATTAAGCAAAATGGTTGCCAACTTTACGCACCCTTGCCTGGAATTTGACAATTTTGAGTATAGAGTGCGCGGGTCAAGCCTCTGCCTCGGCGCGGTGAAATTACGGCGGGGATCACATCTCGTTAACAATAAAGTACATAAATAATGCAATAGTCACGCTTTGTGCATTTTTGTAGCAAATTGTTCGACTTATGTTACCTGGTGGTGCAAAGGGGGATGCGGTGCGCAGATGGCGTGCAGGGAGAAATGAGCTAATTTTGCTTCCGCTATGGCTAGTGGTAACATTTTATCTATACCTACCAGCGCGAGAAAAATGATGACGATAATCGAGGCCGATAAACAGATCCTGTCCGTTTTTGACTTTGACGGTACCCTGACCCGGCACGACAGCTTTATCCCCTTCCTGAAGTTCGCCTTCGGTCGTCGCCGGTTTGCCCGCAAAATGCTGCGTCTCGTTATCCCTTCGGTGCAGTGCTTTCGCCGCCGACTGACCCGCGATGAGCTTAAGGAAGTGCTGATCACCACCTTCCTCGCCGGATGTGACGAAAAATGGGTACAGGACAAAGCGGAAGCCTACTGCCAGCGCACCTGGAAAAAACTGATGCGCCCGGCCGGGCTGATGGCGGTAGCGGCAGAACGCGCATCCGGCGCCGAAGTAACGCTGTGCTCCGCCTCGCCGATGATCGTCCTGCGGCCTTTTGCTGAAAAGCTGGGGATTAAGCTGATAGGTACCGAACTGGAAAGCAAGGATGGCGTGTTAACGGGGCGGATCGTCGGCCATAACTGCCGATGCATCCACAAAATCAATCGCCTTGAGGCGGTTTATGGCCCGCTCAGCCGCTATCATCTCCGCGCCTGGGGAGATACCCGCGGCGATTATGAGCTGCTGGCCACCGCCAGCGATGCGCACTGGCAGCATTTTCAGCCTGGGTGGTCGCGCAAGAAAAACCCAATTGCGCGCTTTCGCAGTGAGTTTATGAAGGATTTGACCTGAGGGGGTTACCTAAGCGTCGTGATCCGTTTTTCTGGGTACATGGCTCCCCGACATGATATAGGGCAATTAGCTTCGGCTGTGCCCTTCACGATTAAGCAATACGTCAGGGAATAGCGAACTTGCCACGCCGATCAACAGATATTCCAGGAACGTTAATCGTGTTGGGCCAAACTCGGGCCAGATACCGACATCATTTTTATTCCACGCTTTGCACCAGAACCAGACATCCTGTTTTAGCTGCGGCCTTTCCGAGGGATATGAAACAAACAGACGTTCAGCCCAGTGCTGATACTTTAAGGTCACGTATTTAGCATCGTGTCCCGGCAGAACGGAAGCGCTCAGATCGCCAATATGATACTGGTAGTTATCCCCCCATCGAGCAAATTTGTCTTTTACCCGGGCGATATCTTTAATATTGGCGGACACCGGATTACTGCGCCCTTTTGACTCTGCTTTACCGATATAGAGCGGCATCACATCGTCGTTCTGGCGGGTAAACATCATATAAATAAGTCCGTCGAACTGCTCACGAGCGTTCGAAATATCATCGATAAGAATGGTGGTCTCGGTGATAACCTTTTCTTCCATCGATAGGCTTCGCGAGAGAATACTCCTGGATGCGGTTTTGCCTATCTGGCGAATGCGCACGACAGATTCGTCGTCCAATTCGAAGAGCGGCGCGCTGTTTTTAATTATGTTCTGATCGCGGCAGAAAGCATCCCATAATGCTTTACGCTGACCTACTGCATGTGAGTCCATCATCTTTGCATCACCATCGTAGCGTTATTATCAGACTATCGCTGGATGGTATCATTTTGCAGGTAATTTGGGTTGTGAGAATCAGAGGAATAAGCTGTTGAATGATTGCCCTCAAAATGAGGTATCGTTTTCGGGCAATCATTTCTGTCTGCAAAGCAATATTGTCGCAAGAATCAAGAAATATGAGCATTCAGGTGGTTATTAAACACGCACTACCGCTACGCTCCGATGCGTTCATCTACCCACGTAGTCATATCTTTCAGAAGCATCATCGCATCCTTTTTACTGTGCGTATTACCCCAGAAACTCAACTCGAGAAGCTGCCCCTTGCTCGTGATTGAGACATCGTAATCTTCAGGGCTGGCCGTTGGAATAAAACTCCCGTTGCTTAACGCAAGCCTCACCTCTTCTTTGAGCGCATTAATATCTGGGTAATTATCAGAGTGAATCCAACCATTCACATAAAACTCAGCTTCGCCTTGCCCATTAGAAGAAGGACGATAAACCAGGGTCACACCGGTTTTCCCCTGCCCCCAGCATCCAGGCATCAGATGAATGGCTTTATAGTAGTCCTTCCAGTTATTGATACTGGTGGCGATATGCGCATCTGGCAGGACTTCTGATACCACGAGCTTTGCTTCTTCGGTTATCGCGCTCTCATACATCTCAAGCAATTGGACCGACTTAATTAATGAGCTGAAGTTCTCAGTGACGAACTCGACATTTTTATCTGATACGCTATCCATGCTAGTCTCGCTTAAATTTTTAAGATGATTTAAAAACTCTTGATAGAAGACAGTCCACTTGCTGAGCGGATTGTCCATTAACTCACCGCCTAAACGCTGCAGTGCGGTTGTTAGCAGTTCTGAATAATTGACAAGTTGCCAACCCTCCGCACCTTTCGCGTAGTTGTTATCGGGCTTCAATATGCATCGATAAACGCGTTGATTGTTATCACCATAGCGCTCAATAAGATTTACATAGCTTGGGAAAGGGTTATACGTATCAGCACGAACCTTATGCTCAATGCCGATAATGAATTCATCATGCTTTATCAGGATATCCAGATACTTTCCATCAGCTGTTTGAGCCTCTCTCTGAACTTCCAGCGAAGTGAAATCAATATCATCAACATCAAGAGTTGTATCCAGGTTGCACAACAATGCTTTGAGCAACCATGGCGAAACGGTCTTCTGAGCCCCCATAAAAAGCGCGATTAAGTCTGACGTTGGATTTTCAAGATATCCGGAGCCGCCCAGTTCAAAAAAGTTGAGCTCAGATTCGCTATCAATTGTAATATTTTTAAGTCGTTCGATAAAATTGGTATCTAACTCTGTTATTGACATTTAACCATCCTTTTCATGCTAACACCTACTTTGTCCATCTCATCCCCACTGCAGAATGGCGCTCTTAGCGGCATCAACTCGAGCGTCAGTACCTCAATGCAATTGGCATGATCGATACTACTCGAAACCCCAAAGCCGGAACGCGTCAGACAAGACAAAATTAAAAATACAGAGGAGAATAAACGGTAAAAATAAGGGGATAGATGAAAAGAGAGTAGAAAGGACAAAAACAAAAAAACCACCCGTAGGTGGTTTCACGACACTGCTTATTGCTTTGATTATTCTTTTGTTTCCCATGGTAGCCGGAGTGGGACTTGAACCCACACAGCGCGAACGCCGAGGGATTTTAAATCCCTTGTGTCTACCGATTCCACCATCCGGCCAGGGAAAAAAGTGGAGGCGCGTTCCGGAGTCGAACCGGACTAGACGGATTTGCAATCCGCTACATAACCGCTTTGCTAACGCGCCTTTGATGCTTAAACACCCGCTAATGCCGATGCTTTTAATTTGGAGCGGGAAACGAGACTCGAACTCGCGACCCCGACCTTGGCAAGGTCGTGCTCTACCAACTGAGCTATTCCCGCATTATCAAGTTGATTTGCTAACCACTTGATTTTGCTATCGTCTGGCAATCAGTGCTGCCGTTCGATGCGTTGCATTCTACTTATCTGACGCGGTGAGTCAACGGTAATTTTCTCAACTTTGAATCGTTTGCTGAAAATTACGCCGAAACGATCACTCTTGAAGCAAATCACCGCGTGCCGCGTTCAAATATTGCAGCATTGACCACAGCGTCAGCACCGCTGCGACCATGAATAACGCGATACCGGCCCACTCAACCCAGATATTTGGACGCCACAGCATCCAGACCAGCGCAGCCATCTGTGCGGTGGTTTTAACTTTGCCAATCCAGGAGACCGCTACGCTGCTGCGTTTACCCAGCTCCGCCATCCACTCGCGCAGCGCGGAGATGATAATTTCACGGGCAATCATGGTCGCTGCCGGCAGCGTCACCCACCAGGTGTGGTAGTGTTCGGCCACCAGCACCATCGCAATCGCGACCATCACTTTATCCGCCACCGGATCGAGGAAGGCACCGAAACGGGTACTTTGGTTCCAGCGGCGCGCAAGATAGCCATCAAACCAGTCGGTTACCGCTGCGATAAAGAAGATAAGCGCACACACAAAGGGAGCCCAGGTGAACGGCAGGTAGAACGCCAGCACGAAAAACGGGATCAGGACGACGCGGAACAACGTGAGCAATGTAGGAATATTATATTGCATGGCGAGGTAACTATCTGTTGTCAGTAAATATTAGCCCTATGTTGCTACAGAGCCCCTAATGTTTCAACGAGTAGAAGATCTTTTCTGCGAGTCCGACCGAGATTCCCGGCACTTTCGCAATATCTTCAATGCTTGCCTGCTGCAAACCTTGCAGCCCGCCCATGTACTTCAGCAGCATCTGGCGGCGTTTTGGCCCCACGCCTTCGATGGTCTCCAGCGAACTGGTGCTTTTAACCTTAGCGCGTTTCTTACGGTGCCCGGAAATCGCATGATCGTGTGATTCGTCGCGAATATGCTGAATGACGTGCAGCGCCGGGGAATCCGGCGGCAGGCTGAAGCCCTCACCTTCCGGCTCAAAGAACAGCGTCTCAAGGCCCGCCTTACGGTCGCTGCCTTTTGCCACGCCCAGCAGCAGCGGGTGGTTTTTGTCCCACGGCACGTTAAGCTCGGCAAATACCGCTTTTGCCTGGCCCAACTGCCCTTTCCCGCCGTCAATCAGGATAACGTCAGGAATTTTGCTGTCATCGATGGCTTTACCATAACGGCGACGCAGCACCTGGTTCATCGCCGCATAGTCATCGCCCGGCGTAATGCCGGTAATGTTGTAGCGGCGATATTCGGCGCGCAGCGGACCATTGGCATCAAATACCACACACGAAGCAACGGTTTGTTCCCCCATGGTGTGGCTGATATCAAAACACTCCATGCGCTTGATAGCCGGTAACTTTAACTCAGCGGAGAGCGCCTGCAGGCGTTGATGGACGGTGGACTGTTGAGAAAGTTTAGTCGACAGCGCCGTCACCGCATTGGTGCGCGCCAGCTTCAGATAGCGCGCACGGTCACCGCGCGGCTTGGTTTGCACCTGAATGCGACGCCCCGCCAGCTCGGATAACGAATCGGCCAGCAGCGTTTTGTCTTTCAGCGTAAAGTCGAGCAGGATCTCGCCCGGCAGCGTTCGCATCTGGCTGCCCTGGAAATAGAACTGGCCGACGAAGGTTTCCACCACTTCGCCCAGTTCGGTATCGCTTGGAACTTTCGGGAAATAACTGCGGCTGCCCAGCACTTTCCCCTGGCGGATAAACAGCACGTGCACACAGGCCATACCTGCTTCAAACGCCACGCCAATCACGTCAAGGTCGTCGCCGTTGTTGGAGACAAACTGTTTCTCGGTGACACGACGGACGGCCTGAATCTGATCGCGAATACGCGCGGCTTCTTCAAACGCCAGCGCCTGGCTCGCTTTCTCCATCCGCGCAATCAGCTGGGTCAGCACCTGGTCGTCCTTTCCAGCGAGAAACAGCCGCACGTAGTCAACCTGCTGGGCATACTCTTCCTCGCTTACCAGTCCTTTCACGCACGGCCCCAGGCAGCGACCAATCTGGTACTGCAGGCACGGACGCGAACGGTTACGGTAGACGCTGTTTTCACACTGACGAATCGGGAAGATCTTTTGCAGAAGCGCCAGCGTTTCCCGCACCGCATAGCCGTTAGGGAACGGTCCGAAGTACTCCCCTTTCGCGTGTTTAGCGCCGCGATGGGTCGCCAGACGCGGATGCGCGTCGCCGCTCAGGAAAATAAAGGGATAGGATTTGTCATCGCGCAGCAGAACGTTATAGCGAGGCTGATAAAGCTTGATGTAGTTATGCTCAAGCAGCAGCGCTTCCGTTTCGGTATGGGTAACGGTGACATCAATCTGCGCTATCTGCGCCACCAGGGCTTCCGTTTTGCGGGAAGCAACCTGAGTGCGGAAATAGCTGGAAAGGCGTTTTTTGAGATCTTTGGCTTTGCCAACGTAAATGACCGTACCGCCGGCATCATACATACGATAAACGCCGGGCTGGCTGGTTACGGTTTTCAGAAAGGCTTTTGAATCAAAAACATCACTCACTGACTTGCTAACGACTCCGCATTGCACAGGCCATGGCGAATTGCCAGGTGCGTCAGTTCAACATCACCGTGTATGTTCAATTTGCTAAACATACG
Source organism: Kluyvera sp. EC_51 (assembly GCF_019584505.1). Lineage (NCBI taxonomy): Bacteria > Pseudomonadati > Pseudomonadota > Gammaproteobacteria > Enterobacterales > Enterobacteriaceae > Kluyvera > Kluyvera sp. EC_51. The sequence continues at coordinate 73,689 of NZ_VDAG01000024.1, forward strand.
GTAGCGGTAGCTGTTGACCGTCTTAGGACTCAGATTCAACTGTTCTGAGATCTCATTCACCTTCTGGCCTTTAGTGATCATCAGCATAATCTGCAATTCACGTTCAGACAAACTGGAGAACGGGGATTCGGTCTTTTCCGGCTCAATCTGGCTCAACGCCATTTGCTGGGCGATGTCTGAGGCAATGTAACGCTGCCCGGAGAAGACCGAGCGAATGGCGTTGACCACCTCTTGCGGGGCGGCACCTTTACTCAGATACCCCGCAGCGCCGGCCTGCATCACCTTCGCGGGAAGTGGGTTTTCCGTGTGTACGGTTAACATGATGACTTTGGTGTCGACGGCAGAGCGCGCAATCTTACGCGTGGCTTCCAGGCCACCGATGCCCGGCATATTCATGTCCATCAGCACAACATCGACCGGGTTGGCGCGGCACCATTTCACCGCATCTTCCCCGCAGTTGGCTTCGCCGGTCACTCTAATACCTTTTATATCTTCGAGAATGCGTCGTATCCCTGCGCGCACCAGTTCGTGGTCATCAACAAGAAGGACGTTGATCAAAGGAATAATCTCCAGAATAGGGATAACGCTACTACTTCTTAATTCACCCATACTACCGGGTTTTATATCAACTGTGAAAGTCTAAAAATGCCAGAGCACCGATTTCGATCTCGTTTTTGGAAATATTCGTGTACAGGTGCTGGAAAGACCTAAAAAACAATAAGATGCCCAACACAAAAGTCAGTATGCGGACAACAATAACCCGAGTAAACAGGCACTTTGTCGTATATTTGATAAATAGCCCCTATAATATGTAACAACAATTAACGATGAAGGAACCATATTTAAACAATTCGGCGCTAACTGCCTGTCTTCTCACCGCTAAATAATAATGAATAACAGATCTGAGCTGCGCGCAAAAAACAGGCGCTCCTTTTTTTCCTCCGGCTTGTGGTATACTGCGCCGCTTTCATAATCCGGAACGCGCATAATGCGCAGAAATTGTACGAGGCAATAAATGAGCACACCTGATTTTTCTACCGCTGAAAATAATCAAAATCTGGCCCAGGAACTTTCCTGCCTGAAGGCAATGCTGACGCTGATGCTGCAGGCAATGGGGCAGGCAGATGCGGGGCGTGTGATTATTAAAATGGAAAAACAAATTGCGCAGTTAGAAGATGAAGCTCAGGCTGCCGTATTTTCCAGCACCGTTAAGCAAATTAAACAAGCTTATCGCCAGTAATCTTAAACCGGCTGAAGCATCGCTGCTTACAGCCGGTTTGCCGTCTGGCACGCAGAACGTAGGAACGAGTCAGATCAATCCAATCGCCGCCGCATAGCAGGCAATCTGCGTTTTGTTAGGCGCACTAAATTTCTTCTGCATGTTCTTCTGATGGAAGTTTACGGTATTCTCGGAAATAGACAGAATCATCGAAATCTCCGCCGATGTTTTCCCCTCCGCCGTCCATTTCAGAATTTCTAATTCCCGCTTACTAAATTTCATTTCCCGCGGCATCACCATTTCGTCTTCGACGCGTAATAACGCCAGCAGGCTCATCTCCAGTAATATCTGCAACCGCATCGCCATTTCGTCTTCCGCAAGCGGTTGACGCGCCACGCGCGTGCGCGATACCGACAGGAAACCGTGAGCGTGGTTTGGCAGCATCAGACACTGGGTCGCCCCGGTATGCAAACCGTGCTTGCGCGCGGCGAGCCACAACTCCTGTGCATCGCTAAACAGTTCATCGTTCCAGCGCAGGTGACCCAACGAGAAGTTATCCGGTTTCAGCACCGGATCGATAGCCATATAATTCGCAGACTTATAGTGACTCATCCAGGCGTCGGGATAAGTGGTATATACCGAGATGCGAGGCCGTGTGAAAGGCACCGGATGGCGCACGCACAGTGCGAAGAAGTCATATTCCAGATATTCGGTCTGCTGCTGTAAGAGCGCATATATCTGATCGCTTGCTGAAGCCGCCTGGAAAATTTGCAGCATTTCCCGCCGCCAACTGAAAAAATCATCGTCTCTCATAACTACGAGAAACCCCCTGATCAATAATCATTTTTATGAATACAGAAACCTAACACATAAATCTTATTTATATGTATAAAATATCACGCTTCGGCAAAATAATCCTAATTTCCCCTATTTTTGCAACGAATGCCGCGTAAACACCGCCACCAGGCCATTTGGCTCTATTCAGGGCAATATAAAGCCTACCTATTGATTAGGCATACTTAAGTAAAATTTTTCATTAAAAGCGCGTAAATAACCTTAGGGCATCATTTGCGATAAAAAATAAGTCGTACGCGGACGCGCGCCGTTAATCCCGGGCGCGTCCGCGCCGCTATTACTGCATGAGGAATTTTTCCAGGAACTGGCGGGTGCGCGCCTGCTGTGGGTTCGCAAACAGCGCCTTCGCTTCCCCCTGTTCAACCACGCGCCCTTGATCCATAAAGATGGCCCGGTCGGCGACGTCGCGGGCAAAGCTCATTTCGTGGGTGACAATAACCATCGTACGCTTCTCTTCGGCCAGCGCGCGGATGGTGTTGAGCACCTCCCCTACCAGCTCTGGATCTAACGCCGAGGTTGGCTCATCGAAAAGGATCACGTCCGGGCGCATTGCCAGCGCACGCGCAATCGCTACGCGCTGCTGCTGGCCACCGGAGAGACGGCGCGGATAGCTCTCCTCTTTCCCTGAAAGCCCCACCTTGCCGAGCAACTCCCGCGCTCTGGCGGTGGCTTCTGCTTTATCTTCGCCTTTGACAATCACCGGCCCTTCAATGATGTTCTCCAGCACCGTGCGGTGCGGAAACAGGTTGAAGTTCTGGAACACAAAGCCGACGTGCTGGCGCAGGCGGCGGATCAGCCCTTTCTGCTGGCTGAGCGGACGCGCGGTGTCGATGGTCATATCACCCACCCGAATAGTGCCGCTTTCCGGCACTTCCAGCAGGTTAATGCTGCGCAAAAGCGTGGTTTTCCCCGAGCCGCTCGGCCCGATGATCGCTACCACTTCACCCTCTTTTACTTCCAGGTCAATCCCGTGCAGCACCGTCTGCCCGTGGAATTTCTTCACCAGGTTTTTGACTTCGATTGCACTCATTTCGGATCTCGCTCCTGGCGGTTAAGCTGATTTTCAAAATAGTTTTGCAGCGCCGACAGCACCGTCGCCATCACCCAGTAAATCAGCGACGCGGCCAGATACATGGTGAACACTTCCAGCGTGCGTGAGGTGATAAGCTGCGCCTGACGAAACAGTTCCGGCACCTGGATGGTCGCCGCCAGCGAGGTGTCCTTCACCAGGCTGATAAAGCTGTTCGACAGCGGCGGCAGCGCCACGCGGGCCGCCTGCGGCAGAATCGCGCGGCGCATGGCTTGCCACGGCGTCATCCCGATACTGGCGGCCGCTTCCCACTGCCCTTTATCGATTGACGAAATCGCCGCACGTAGCGTTTCCGCCGCGTAGGCTGCGGTATTGAGCGACAGGCCAATCATCGCCGACGGAATCGGGTCAAGTTCGATACCAAACTGCGGCAGGCCGTAGTAGATCATAAACAGCTGCGCAATCAGCGGTGTGCCGCGGAAAATAGAGATATAGCAGCGTGCCAGCCAGCGGATGGGGCCAATGGGCGAGAGCCGCATCAGCGCGAGGATAAAGCCCAGAATCAGGCCGAAGAACATCCCGCCGATACTGAGCTGGAGCGTAAAGACCGCGCCTTTAAGCAGATACGGCGCGGAGTCGATAACCAGTTGAATACTTTCTTGCATGAGCGCGTTCTATTTAAATGTGAGGATGATAGGCAAAGAGCGCTGGCGCTCCGCCGGTATGGATAAACAGAATCGGCCCTTCGTCTTTAAAGCGTTTCTGATTGATACCGTCGATAAGCCCGGCCATCGCTTTGCCGGTATAAACCGGGTCAAGCAAAATGCCTTCCAGACGCGCCAGTAGCTTCACTGCCTCCATGCCGTCATCATTAGGAATGCCGTAGGCTGGGGCAAAATAGTCGTCCCACAGCGTAATACCGGCGCTTGCCGTCAGCTCAAGGCTACGGGCCACCTCCTGCTGCAGTGTAACCACTTTCGGCAACTGGTCGGCCACTTTGCGCGAAACGGTCACGCCAATCAATTCCGCGTCAGGCATTACCTGCTCGAGGCCAACGGCCAGGCCCGCGTGGGTTCCCGCACTGCCGGAAGCCACCACCACGGATGAAATCGACACCGCCCCTTCGCACTGCTGGGCAATTTCCAGCGCACTTTCAACGTAGCCCAACGCGCCCAGCGCATTCGAACCGCCCACCGGGATGACGTACGGGCGAAAACCCTGTGCTTCCAGGCGCGTGGCAAGCTCGGCGAGCTGCGCGTTCGGGTCGGTCAGCGCGTCGCACATCTCGACCTGGGTGTTAAACAGATCCAACAGCAGACGGTTGCCGTTGCTGAGGTAGTTTTCCGCCGTCGTGCCCATCGGGTTTTCCAGCAGCGCCACACAGTGCAGGCCAAGCTTGGCTGCCACTGCCGCCGTCTGGCGTACGTGGTTAGACTGAATCGCCCCGGCGGTCACCAGCGTGTCAGCGCCTTCGCGTAATGCATCGGCGGCGAGGAACTCCAGCTTACGCAATTTGTTGCCGCCCATCGCCAGCGGGGTGACGTCGTCGCGTTTGATAAAGATATCGCGGCCGATGTAGTCAGAAAAACGCGGCAGATATTCCAGCGGCGTGGGTGCGCCGATCAATTCGAGGCGCGGAAAGCGGGTTAAATTTTGCAGTGACATAGCATCTCCTTGGTCTTGTTTTTATTATGCGCCTTAAATAAAAAAAGGCGCTCAATCAGCGCCTTTTTTAAAGCATGACGATTATTCTGTCACGTCTGCCCCGAACCATTTTTCCGACAGTGCTTTCAGGCTACCGTCTTTATGCATGGCATCGATGGCGCCATCAACCGCTTTCAGCAGGTCTTCGTTGCCTTTACGCAGCGCCACACCCGATTCCTGACGGGAGAACGCGTCGCCCGCAACGGCCAGCGTATTGTTGGTTTTCTTCACCAGATCCAGCGCCGCCAGACGGTCAACCAGAATCGCGTTGATACGGCCTACACGCAGGTCCTGGTATTTCGTTGGGTCATCGTCATAGGTGCGAATATCCACGCCCTGAACGTTTTTACGCAGCCACTCTTCGTAGTTGGTCCCCAGACCGACACCGACTTTTTTGCCTTTCAGGTCAGCGGCGGTTTTGATGGTGTCTTCGCTGCCCTTTTTCACCAGCGCCTGGATACCGGAGATGGTGTACGGGGTGGAGAAGTCATATTTCTTCTGACGCTCCGGCGAAATGGTGACCTGGTTAATCACCACGTCGATACGTTTGGAGTCCAGCGATGCCAGCATCCCGTCCCATTTGGTCGGTTTGAGGTCAGCCTTCACGCCCAGGTGTTTCGCCAGTTCGTTGGCAAACTCCACTTCAAAACCGGTCAGCTTACCGTTATCGCCCTGGAAACTGAACGGAGGATAAGTGCCCTCCAGGCCAACGCGCAGCGTACCGCGCTCTTTAACCTGGTTTAATAAATTCTCTGCAGCAAACGCCTGCACGCTTGCTCCAGCGACCAGCGCAACGGCCATAGCGCCCATCAGCGCCTGACGACCCAGAAACTTCAGCTTCATTATACCCCCGAAAAGCATCACTTTTTTCGTAGTGTAAGCCGTTCATCATCAATGACAAACAACCATGAGCTACATCTTATTCCAATTTAATATATATCAGAGGTTTCACAGTCTGCGAAATTTTGCTCGCTGTTTAGCGGTAAGTGGCGCTGAAAACGCAGGTACTTACGCAGGGCAATACGATAATTGTTGGTGCTGGTATCCGGCAGCCAGGCTTCGAGCTTCTCATCCGCATGACGCTCATGCAGCAGCGCGCGCGGGACGTCATTGTCGACGAAGTGATTGCCCAGCCGACGCAGACGTACAACGTACTCACGTACGGTGCCTGCACTCATGTCGGTTTGTTCGAGGAGGTATTGTTTGAAGCCGATGATATTGAAGAACGCACTCTGCTCCTTGCAGTGCAGATCGCCGCAGAAGCGGCATAACGCGGACCAGGCTTGACGCTCCTGCTGCCAGGCGCTGTCGTCCATTAGCGTATCCAGACGGGAGATGGCGATTTTATTCACGATCACCCCCTGACGCACTAAGGTGATGCGATCGAGCAGCTTATGACAATGGGCGCAATGCGTTTCGCTGTGTTTAAAGTCTTTGAGATAGCGGCTTAATGGCCGTCTTTTTACCTGCATCATTATGATAACTCCGGGTTCTCATTACATAATGCGGCATTTTTGGCGCTAACGTGACGTTACACCAGTCTACGATTTACCCAGTTTAATACGCAGACGCTTAATGGCCTGGCTGTGCAGTTGGCTGACGCGCGACTCCCCGACTTCCAGAACCGCGCCGATCTCTTTGAGGTTCAGCTCTTCCTGGTAATAGAGTGTTAACACCAACTTCTCACGCTCCGGCAGGGCCTCGATGGCCTCCATCACGCGATGGCGAAGATCGCCTTCCAGTAGTTGATGCAGTGGGTTTTCGTGTTGATTCTCTTCCGTCACCAGCTCGATGCTGTCGCCGTATTCTTCTCGCCATTCATCATAGGAGAAGAGCTGGCTATTATTGGTATCCAGCAGCACCTGACGGTATTCTTCAATCGCGATCCCCAGCCGCTGCGCGACTTCGGTTTCGGTCGCGTTTCGTCCCAGTTCCTGCTCCAGCTGTCCTAACGTTTGCGCAACTTCACGCGCGTTCCGCCGGACGCTACGCGGCACCCAATCACGGCTGCGTAATTCGTCCAGCATCGCCCCACGGATGCGTTGCACTGCGTAAGTCGTAAATGCCGTACCTTGCAGAGCGTCATAGCGTTCAACTGCGTTCAATAAGCCGATACCGCCCGCCTGGAGCAGATCGTCCAGTTCCACGCTCGCCGGCAAACGCACCTGAAGGCGCAATGCTTCGTGACGCACCAGCGGCACATAGCGTTGCCATAGCGAGTGTTTATCCATTACACCTTCAGCGGTATACATTGAATTCACGATAAACAGCCCTGCATTAATATGAGTTATCGGCACGATTATCCGTTTCTATAGCCGTTTTAATCGATGGAACAGTGGGAGAAATGTGGGGTTATTTGCGGAGTAAGTGAAATTTCAGCAACAAAAAAACCCCGCCGAGGCGGGGTTTGTTAGATTGCGAGCAATTAGCCCTGCAGCAGAGACAGAACCTGCTGTGGAACCTGGTTCGCTTTGGACAGCACGGAGTTACCAGCCTGCTGGATGATCTGCGCTTTAGACATGTTGGACACTTCGGTCGCATAGTCGGCGTCCTGAATACGGGACTGCGCTTCAGACAGGTTGGTGGTGGTGTTGTTCAGGTTGGTTACGGCAGAGCTCAGGCGGTTCTGTACCGCACCCAGGGAAGAACGGAATTTATCGACGGATGCGATAGCTTTGTCCAGCAGAGCCAGAGGATCGTTAGAAGACGCACCAGCAAATTCCTTCGAAGCTACAGTTGTAGTGCCATCAGCACTAGAACTAAGATTAATCACAGCCGGATTACCAGTACCACCATCTACGGTAATTTTAGTAGCAGCAGCAAGACCACTGTTAGCGAGGGAGCCGGCTACAGAGAAGTTTTTGCCTTGAACTGAAACAAAGCCAACTGCATTACCGCTTGAGTCGGAGCCAACTTTAATTAATTTGCCAGATTGAGTTGCTGAAGTTACACCATTGGCAACATCAGAATAAGTGACATCAGCGGTGTTCAGAGAAACAGTACCATCTGCCGCAATAGATGCTGCATAGGAGTCATTTCCACTTTGTACTACATAGTTACCTGATGCTGTTCCATTCGCATTTTTTACGTTGTGCAGGCTGAGGCCCGAAGTATCAGTGATGTTCAGTGCAGTAGCGACACTTGCAGCAAATTTGATAGCTACTGGCGGATTACCAGCTGTTGCAGAAGGAATCTGCGTGATAGCGTCACCAACACTTACACTGCCACCGGCAACAGAGAAGCCTTTAAGGCCCAAAGTAGAAGAATCTATTTTTTGCAGGTCGATATCGATAGTTTGACCATCATTTGCACCAACCTGGATGGACATTTTACCGTCTTTTGCCAGAACGTTGACGCCGTTGAACTGAGTCTGACCGGATACACGGTCAATTTCGTCCAGACGGGATTTAATTTCGTCCTGGATAGAAGACAGGTCGGAAGCGGAGTTAGTACCGGTAGTCGCCTGAACAGTCAGCTCACGTACACGCTGTAAGTTGTTGTTGATTTCAGACAGTGCGCCTTCAGTGGTCTGCGCCAGAGAGATACCGTCGTTAGCGTTACGCGCCGCCTGAGTCAGGCCTTTAATGTTGGAGGTGAAACGGTTAGCAATCGCCTGACCCGCTGCGTCATCCTTCGCGCTGTTGATACGCAAGCCAGAAGACAGACGCTCGATAGAGCTGGACAGAGCAGACTGGTTCTTGTTGATGTTGTTCTGAGTGATCAGCGAGAGGCTGTTGGTATTAATGACTTGTGCCATGATTCGTTATCCTATATTTCAAGTCGTTGATTACGTAATGGGTTTTCACCCGTCGGCTCAATCGCCGTCAAAGGTGTTATCGTCTGCTGCAAAACAACCTTTAGAATTTTTTTCACCAAACTCACTTTTTTTTAGCCGTCGAAATACTCTTTTCTCTGGCGCTTATTCTCGCCATTAAAAAAAAACAATTAAGCGTAAACTTTGACGCATTCAGGCCGATAACCCAGACATTCATTCTACGTGTCGACACATTAAGGAATAAAAATGGCAAGCATTTCTTCATTGGGGATTGGATCGGGCCTGAAGCTGAGCGACATTCTGGATAGCCTGACCGCGGCGGAAAAAGCCACGTTAACGCCGATTACAAAACAACAGACCTCTTACACCGCTAAGCTCAGCGCCTATGGCACGCTGAAAAGCTCGCTGGAAGCCTTCCAGACCGCTAACACCGCGCTTTCTAAAGCCGATCTGTTTACCGCCACCACCACGGCTAGCTCTACCACCGCCTTCAGCGCCACCACCACCGGTAACGCTATTGCCGGTAAATACACCATCAGCGTCACGCAACTGGCACAGGCGCAAACGCTGACCACCAAGGCAACACAGGCCGACAACAAAACGGCCATCGCTACCAGCGACAGTGTCCTGACCATTCAACAGGGTGGTGGTAAAGAGCCGGTAACCATTAACATCAGCGCAGCAAACTCCTCATTAACCGGGATGCGCGACGCTATCAACAATGCCAAAGCGGGTGTCAGCGCCAGTATCATTAACGTCGGCGGTGCCTATCGCCTTTCAATTACCTCAAATGACACCGGCCTGGATAACGCCATGACGCTGAGCGTCAGCGGCGACAGCGCGCTGCAAAGCTTTATGGGCTATAACGGCACCAAAAGCGATGGCGCTAACGGCATGACCGAGAGCGTCACGGCACAGAATGCCGAGCTCACGGTAAACAACGTTGCCATTGTGAACAGCAGCAACACCATCAGCGATGCGCTGGAAGACATTACGCTGAACCTCAATGATACAACTACCGGCAACCAAACACTGACCATCACCCAGGATACGACGAAAGCACAAGCTGCAGTTAAAGCGTGGGTAACGGCCTATAACGCCCTGCAGGATACCTTCAGCAGCCTGACCAAATACACAGCGGTCGATGTCGGCTCCGACAGCCAGGATAGCAGCAATGGAGCCTTGATTGGCGACACCACGCTGCGCACCATTCAGACCCAGTTGAAAAGTGCATTGAGCAACACGTTGAGCTCCTCGGCTTATAAGACCCTGTCCCAGATTGGCATCACTTCTGACCCAAGCACCGGTCAGTTAAACATCAGTGACGACAAACTCAGCGCCGCACTGAAAAAAGACTCCTCCGGCGTCGGCGCTCTTATTGTGGGCGACGGTAAAAAAACCGGCATTACCACTACCATCGGTAATAACCTGACCAGTTGGCTCTCCAGCACTGGGATTATTCAGGCCGCTAAAGATGGGGTTAGCAAGACGCTGAACAAGCTGACCAAAGACTATAACGCCGCCAGCGATCTGATAGATGTGAAGGTCGCCCGTTATAAAGAGCAATTTACCCAACTGGACGTGCTGATGACCTCGTTAAATAACACCAGCAGCTATTTAACGCAGCAGTTCGAATCCACCAGCAGTTCCAAGTAATCATTCTTAACCAGGAGAGACATCATGTACGGGGCAAAAGGTACGCAGGCCTACGCACAGATTGGAGTAGAAAGCGCAGTGATGAGCGCCAGCCAGCAGCAGCTTGTCAGCATGCTGTTCGACGGCGCACTCAGCGCGCTAATCCGCGCCCGCCTGTTTATGCAGGACGGTAATCTGCAGGGGAAAGGGCTTTCCTTGTCGAAGGCAATCAACATCATCGAAAACGGCCTGAAAATCGGTCTGGATGAAGAGAGCCGCGATGAGCTGACGCAGAATCTGTTATCGCTCTACGCCTATATGGTGAGACGACTTCTGCAGGCCAACCTGCACAATGACACTGGTGCCGTTGAAGAGGTGGAAAACCTCATGCGCAATATCGCCGATGCCTGGAAGGAATCTCTGCTTACGCCTAACTTGATTCAGGACGCCGTCTAATGAGCTATGCACCGCACCTTTATCTCGCGTACCAACATCTGGTCGAAAAAAGCAACAGGATGCTGCGACTTGCAACGGAAGGACTATGGGATGAACTGATTGCCAGTGAAATGGAATACGTTAATGCGGTGCAAAAGATTGCTCAATTAACCCAGATAAGTGAACCTACCGACCCGGTTCAGGAGCAGCTTCGTCCGCTGCTGCGCACGGTACTGGATAATGAAAACACCGTAAAACGTCTGCTACAGGCGCGCATGGATGAACTGGCCAAACTGGTGGGGCAATCGTCGATCCAAAAGTCGGTGATGTCGACCTATGGTAAACAGGGGGGCCAGGTGCTGGTACCTCAGGATAATGTCGATCTGAACCATTAACAGGGTTCGCTCCGACAACGGTTTGTGCCGGAGCGACAGTGCCTTACGGCAGTACGGACGGCAGCGGCGCTTTGGTCAACGCAGCGGCACATTCTACCGTTGGGCGGTCAACGCGCTGTAGCGTCATTCCATCATACTTCAACGTATTACCGTCACGCTTCACCGCGTAAACGTCCAGCTTATTGGTCACGTTATAGACATCCGCATCGCGCAGCATCAGTTTCCCCGGAACAGCAATCACACGCTGCCACTGGCGACAGTCCAGGGTATCGCCATCACGGGTCACAATCAGGCTGCCCATCGCTTCGGGGCTCACCAGCGCGCTTTGCGGGCCAACCGACTGCCAGTATCCTGCCAGCCCCGCCGGCGCAGGGGCTTTTACCACAGCGGAGTAATCGGTGATCTGCGCACAACCTGCCAGCGTTAACAGCGCCGCCACAATGGCTAATTTTTTCATTATTCGTCCTGTTCCGGGAGAAAAAAACAGAAACATTATAGCGTTAAACTGACTACCGTTTCACGGTAATTGACCATTGCGTGGAGAGTTGAGAAATGAAAGGAATAAATCAGAAGGGAGGATTACCGTTGAAGGCCGGATAAGCGAAACGCCATCCGGCACCGTTGTCGGGACGGACTAACGATTAAACCTGCATCCCCATCACGTCCTGATACGCACTCACCAGCTTATTGCGCACCTGAATCCCCATCTGCAGCGAGACCGACGCTTTTTGCAAGTCGGTCATCACATCGTTCAGCGCGATGCCCGGCTCTCCCAGCGAAAACTTCTCCGCCTGCGCCTTCGCGCTGTTTTGCGTTTCGCTCACCCGATCCAACGCGGCGTGAAGCTGCCCGGCAAAGCTGATGCTTGGTTGCGTATCCACGCTCTGATTGCGCGCCATCGCCGCCGTGGCTTGCAGCTGTGACAGAACACCTTCAATACCCTGAATCGCCATATGAACTCCCGGATTGTGTTTAACCTGGGAACGAGCTTACCAGTTTGTCAATAAGATAAAGGCGCTAAATAGCACCATAAAAACGGGTTATTTGGCCCATCAAATTTCCTAAAGGAACAAATAATGGCATGGCTATCTTTATGTGTTCTGACCTGGGAGTCTGCTTTGTTTTCGTTAACGTTTAACGCCATTGATCAGGATCGACGAGGTGCGCAATGAGCGCGAGTGCTACGGCTACGCCACAAAATAAAACCTTAGAGTGGGTTAACCGCCTGCGCGCGAATCCTAAAATTCCACTGATGGTCGCCAGCGCAGCTGCGGTGGCCGTACTGGTGGCGATGGTGCTGTGGGCAAAAACCCCAGACTATCGCACGCTGTTCAGCAACCTGTCCGATCAGGACGGCGGCGCTATCGTCACGCAGTTAACCCAGATGAACGTCCCCTACCGCTTTGCCGATAACGGCGGCGCGCTGGAAGTGCCTGCGGATAAAGTTCACGAACTGCGTCTGCGTCTGGCGCAGATCGGCCTGCCGAAGGGCGGCGCGGTCGGCTTTGAACTGCTCGATCAGGAAAAATTCGGCATCAGCCAGTTTAGCGAGCAGGTGAACTACCAGCGCGCGTTGGAAGGCGAGCTGGCCCGTACCATTGAAACCCTCGGCCCGGTAAAAAGCGCCCGCGTGCACTTAGCCATGCCGAAGCCGTCGCTGTTCGTCCGTGAACAAAAATCCCCTTCCGCCTCCATCACCGTCAACCTGGAACCGGGTCGCGCGCTTGATGAAGGCCAGATTTCTGCCGTGGTGCATCTGGTTTCCAGCGCCGTAGCGGGTTTACCGCCGGGTAACGTGACGCTGGTCGATCAGGGGGGTCACCTGCTGACCCAGTCCAACACCAACGCCCGCGACCTCAACGATGCGCAGTTAAAATACACGGCCGACGTGGAAGGCCGCGTTCAGCGCCGTATCGAAGCGATTCTGGGGCCGATTGTCGGCAACGGCAACGTCCACGCGCAGGTTACCGCCCAGCTTAACTTCGACAATAAAGAGCAAACCGACGAGCAGTATCGCCCGAACGGCGATGCCAGCCAGGCGGCGGTGCGTTCCCGTCAGGTCAGCGAAAGCGACCAGGTGGGCAGCCCATATCCAGGTGGTGTACCAGGTGCGTTATCGAATACGCCGGCTCCAGCGCCTTCGGCACCGATCAGCACACCGCCAGCCAATCAGGCTAACGGTCAGACTGCCGCGAACCGGAATACCGCGACCACCACCGGTCCACGCAATACGCAGCGCAATGAAACCAGCAACTACGAACTTGACCGCACCATCATGCACACCAAGAAAAACGTCGGCGATGTCCAGCGTCTGTCGGTGGCCGTGGTGGTCAACTATCGCAATCTGCCGGACGGGAAACCGCTGCCGCTGACCAGCGATCAAATGAAGCAGATTGAAGATCTGACCCGCGAAGCGATGGGCTTCTCCACCACCCGTGGCGACACCCTGAACGTGGTCAACTCACCGTTTAACGATACCGATGAAAGCGGCGGCGAGTTGCCGTTCTGGAAACAGCAGTCGTTTATCGATCAGCTGTTGTCCGCCGGTCGTTGGTTACTGGTTGTGATCGTTGCATGGCTGCTGTGGCGTAAGGCGATTAAACCGCAGCTTCAGCGTCGCGAAGCTCTCGCATTAGCCGCTGCCGAGCAGACCAAAGTTAAGCAGGAAACGCAGCAAGCCGTTGAGGTTCGCCTCAGCAAAGATGAGCAGACGCAGCAGCGCCGCGCTAACCAGCGCCTGGGTGCTGAGGTCATGAGCCAACGTATCCGCGAAATGTCTGATAACGATCCGCGCGTCGTGGCGCTGGTCATTCGCCAATGGATGAATAACGACCATGAGTAACCTTTCTGGAATCGATAAAAGCGTCATTCTGCTGATGACGATTGGCGAAGACCGCGCGGCGGAGGTGTTCAAGCACCTCAGCACCCGCGAAGTACAGCAGTTGAGTACCGCAATGGCGGGCGTAAAGCAGATCTCCAATCAGCAACTGACCGACGTACTGTCGGAGTTTGAACAAGAAGCCGAGCAGTTTGCGGCGCTCAGCGTCAACGCCAACGAATATCTGCGAACGGTGCTGGTGAAAGCGCTGGGCGAAGAGCGTGCTGCCAGCCTGCTGGAGGATATTCTCGAAACCCGCGAAACCACCAGCGGTATCGAAACCCTCAACTTTATGGAGCCGCAGAGCGCCGCCGATATTATTCGCGACGAGCACCCGCAGATTATCGCCACCATCCTCGTGCACCTCAAACGTGCTCAGGCGGCAGATATTCTGGCGCTATTCGACGAGCGTCTGCGTCACGATGTGATGCTGCGTATCGCCACCTTCGGCGGCGTGCAGCCGGCGGCGCTGGCGGAGCTGACCGAAGTGCTGAACAACCTGCTCGACGGCCAGAACCTCAAGCGCAGCAAAATGGGCGGCGTGAGAACGGCGGCCGAAATTATCAACTTGATGAAAACGCAGCAGGAAGAAGCAGTCATCACCGCAGTACGCGAATTCGACGGCGATCTGGCGCAGAAAATCATCGACGAGATGTTCCTGTTCGAAAACCTGGTCGAGGTCGACGATCGCAGCATCCAGCGCCTGCTGCAGGAAGTGGACTCCGAATCGCTGCTCATTGCTCTCAAAGGCTCCGAGCCGCCGTTGCGCGAGAAGTTCCTGCGCAATATGTCCCAGCGTGCGGCCGACATTCTGCGCGACGATCTGGCCAACCGTGGCCCGGTCCGTCTGTCTCAGGTCGAGAACGAACAGAAAGCCATCCTGCTTATTGTGCGTCGTCTGGCCGAAACCGGCGAGATGGTGATTGGCAGCGGAGACGACACCTATGTCTGATACCACGCCGTGGAAAGTCTGGCAGCCTGACGATCTCTCGCCGCCGATGGAGATGGAGTTTACCCCGCTCTCCCTCGACGAGCCGAGTGACGAGCAGGAGGAGATCTCCGCTGAACAGCTGCAACAGCAGCAGTTGGCTCAGCTGCAGATTCAGGCCCACGAACAGGGCTACCAGGCCGGGCTGCGTGAAGGTCATGCCGCCGGTCAGCAGCAGGGTTATCAGGAAGGTCTGGCACAGGGGCTCGAACAGGGTCTGGTGCAGGCCAAACAGGAGCAGGCCCCTATTCACGCCCGAATGCAGCAGTTGGCAAGCGAGTTTCAGCATACGCTGGATACCCTCGACAGCGTGATTGCTTCGCGCCTGATGCAGATGGCGCTGGAAGCGGCGCGACAGATTGTCGGCCAGGTACCGGTAGTGGATAACACCGCGCTGATTAAGCAGATCCAGGCGCTGTTGCAGCAGGAGCCGCTGTTCAGCGGCAAACCGCAGCTGCGCGTCAGCCCGGAAGATTTACCGCGCGTTGAGGAGATGCTCGGTGCCACGCTCAACCTGCACGGCTGGCGGCTGCGCGGCGACCCAACGCTGCACCCCGGCGGCTGCAAAGTCTCCGCTGATGAAGGCGATCTCGATGCCAGCGTAGCCACGCGATGGCAGGAACTGTGCCGCCTGGCGGCACCGGGAGCCTGCTAATGACCGTGCGTCTGACCCGCTGGCTGAATACGCTCGACAATTTCGAAGCGCGCATCGCGCAGCTGCCTGCCGTGCGCCGCTACGGTCGCCTGACTCGCGCTACCGGGCTAGTGCTGGAAGCCACCGGGCTACAGCTACCGCTTGGCGCGACCTGCATTATTGAGCGCCAGCAAGGGGCAGAGATGCAGGAAGTGGAGGCCGAAGTGGTCGGCTTCAACGGTCATCGCCTGTTCTTGATGCCCCTCGAAGAGGTGGAAGGCATTCTGCCCGGCGCACGCGTCTATGCCCGCAATATTGCTGGCGACGGCCTGCAAAGCGGCAAACAGCTACCGCTTGGCCCGGCGCTGCTGGGCCGCGTACTCGACGGCAGCGGCAAACCGCTCGACGGCCTGCCATCACCCGACACCACCGAAACCGGGGCGCTGATCACCGCGCCGTTTAACCCCTTACAGCGCACGCCGATTGAGCACGTGCTGGATACCGGCGTGCGGCCAATCAACGCCCTGCTCACCGTCGGACGCGGCCAGCGTATGGGGCTGTTTGCCGGTTCCGGTGTCGGTAAGAGCGTGCTGCTCGGCATGATGGCCCGCTACACCCGCGCCGACGTGATTGTCGTCGGGCTTATCGGCGAACGCGGCCGTGAAGTAAAAGACTTTATCGAGAACATTCTCGGCACCGAAGGCCGCGCGCGTTCGGTAGTCATTGCCGCCCCGGCGGACGTCTCTCCCCTGTTGCGTATGCAGGGTGCCGCCTATGCCACCCGCGTGGCGGAAGATTTCCGTGACCGCGGTCAGCACGTCCTGCTGATCATGGATTCACTGACCCGCTACGCCATGGCGCAACGTGAGATCGCACTGGCGATCGGCGAACCGCCGGCCACCAAAGGCTATCCGCCTTCCGTGTTCGCCAAACTGCCCGCGCTGGTTGAACGTGCGGGCAACGGCATCACCGGCGGCGGTTCAATCACCGCGTTTTATACCGTACTGACCGAAGGCGACGATCAGCAGGATCCGATTGCCGACTCCGCGCGCGCCATCCTTGATGGTCATATCGTGCTGTCGCGTCGGCTGGCCGAAGCCGGGCACTATCCGGCGATTGATATTGAAGCGTCAATCAGTCGTGCGATGACCGCGCTCATCAGCGAAGAGCATTACGCTCGGGTGCGCAACTTTAAGCAGCTGCTCTCGAGCTTCCAGCGTAACCGCGACCTGATAAGCGTCGGCGCGTACGCCAAGGGCAGCGATCCGATGCTCGACAGGGCCATTACGCTCTGGCCGCATCTGGAAGCATTTTTACAGCAAGGCATTCTTGAAAAAGCAGACTGGGAATCGTCAATCCAGGCCCTGGAATTGATCTTCCCATCGTCATAGTGAAGCAAGAGGATCACAAATATGGCGCAGCACGGTGCATTAGCAACGCTGAAAGAATTGGCAGAAACCGACGTGGACAACGCCGCCCTGGTACTGGGCGAAATGCGCCGCGGCTGCCAGCAGGCGGAAGAACAGCTCAAGATGTTGATGGACTATCAACTGGAATACCAGAACAGCCTGAACAACGACATGACGCAGGGCATTGCCAGCCTGCGATGGCAGAACTACCAGCAGTTTATCCAGACGCTGGAAAAAGCCATCGATCAGCACCGTCAGCAGTTGGTTCAGTGGAATAACAAAGTGGAGCAGGCGCTGAACTTCTGGCGCGAGAAAAAACAGCGTTTGCAGGCATGGCAAACGCTCCAGGACCGTCAAGCCTCTGCCGCGCTGCTGGCAGAAAACCGTCTTGATCAGAAAAAAATGGATGAGTTTGCCCAACGCGCAACCTTGAGGAAACCCGAATGATTACTCTGCCTAACCTTGCTGTTAGCGATGCGAACCTTGCAGGCGCGGACGCGACGGCGAAAACCCCGGGATCTCCCGAGGATTTTCTGGCGCTGCTGGCAGGCGCATTAACCCAGAGCGCCGATCCAAGTGGTGCGAAAACCGCACTGTTAAGCGGCGACGATGCTAAAGGCCTGCGCGATATTAAAGTTCAGGGACAGTCATTGACCAAATGGCTGGTTCAGCAGGAAGCCACCCAGGCTAACGCCAGCGCGGAAAGCGACGGTGACTTCGCGGCTTCGAGTGATGCTCAGGCCTTGTTAAGCTCGCTGGCGGCACATCTAAAAAGTGAACTCACGACCGGTAAAGCGGACGTCAAAAGTGACGACGATTCCGCTGAGAGCAAACTCAGCGACGACGACCTTAAAAGCCTCAGCGCGTTGATGGCAATGCTACCTGTCACTCCGCCGATTCAGCAGGCAGCAACCGTCACGGCGCCGGTGCAAAATGGTGACGCGCTCAGTTCGCTGACCACCGCACTCAGCCGTGGTGGTGCAAAATCTCAGGGCTTTGTGGATGTCAAAGGCACGCCGACCACACAAACGGGCGTTGATGCTCGCACGCTGCCCGCCGATTCCGCCTTTGTGATTCCAACGCAGAAAGCCGAATCTGAAAGCGTCTCAAGCCCAACGGCCGCAACCGCTGCGCTGGCGCCGGTCGCCAACCAGAACCATGCGGCACCGGTTCTTCCGGCAGCGGCAACGGCAAACATTCGCGCCCAGCTTGGCACACCGGACTGGCAGCAGAACGTGAGCCAGCATATCACGCTGTTTACCCGTTCGGGCCAGCAGACCGCCGAACTGCGCCTGCACCCGGAATCGCTTGGTCAGGTTCACATTACGCTGAAGGTGGAAGACAACCTGGCACAAATCCAGATGGCCTCACCGCACAGCCACGTTCGCGCCGCGCTGGAAGCTGCGCTGCCGGTACTGCGTACGCAGCTTGAGGAGAACGGTATTCAGCTGGGGCAGAGCAATATCAGCAGCGATGGTTTTGCCGGGCAGCAACAACAGCCTTCATCTCAACAGTCGTTTGCCGCGCGCAGCGACGCTGACGGCCGCGAAAATCAGGACGACAATGAGCTTCTTGCCGTCCCTGCCGCCCTGCAATCCGCCGCTCGCGGGGACAATGCGGTAGACATCTTTGCTTAAACGCCCGAGGTAACACGATTATTCCCGTCTTTTCCACGCTTTGACCCGCGCGGGAGGCGGGATAATCATCGGATAAGTAGTAGTAAAAAGGAAGACCGCATCAGATGACTGACACCGCTATCAATAAAAAGAGCAAACGCTCCCTCTGGATCCCTCTGTTGGTGCTGGTAACGCTCGCCGCCTGCGCCACCGCAGGCTACAGCTACTGGCGTTTAACCAATAAAGCGGAGACCGCCGCGCCAAAAGAAGCGCCGCCGCCCGCTGCGCCGGTCTTCTTCCCGCTGGATACCTTTACCGTCAATCTCGGCGATGCCGACCGCGTGCTGTACGTTGGCGTGACGCTGCGCATGAAGTCTGAGACCGACCGCGCCCGACTGAATGACTATCTGCCGGAAGTGCGTAGCCGTATGCTCCTGCTGCTCTCGCGCCAGGATGCGACTAAGCTTGCTACTGATGATGGCAAAAAACAGCTCGCCGCCGAGATTAAAGAGACGCTGAGCGCGCCGTTGATTGCTGGTCAGCCGAAACAGAACATTACTGACGTGCTGTATACAGCCTTTATTTTGCGATAGCACCATGGGCGATAGCATTCTTTCTCAGGCCGAAATTGACGCGCTGTTGAACGGCGACAGCGACAATCCTAACGAACCGCTGGCGGGTGCCAAAGGCGAAGATGACATTCGCCCCTACGATCCCAATACCCAGCGACGCGTCGTACGTGAACGTCTGCAGGCGCTGGAGATCATCAACGAGCGTTTTGCCCGCCACTTCCGTATGGGGTTGTTCAACCTGCTGCGCCGCAGTCCGGACATCACCGTGGGGGCGATTCGCATTCAGCCCTACCACGAGTTTGCCCGCAACCTGCCGGTGCCGACCAACCTTAACCTGATCCATCTGAAGCCGCTGCGCGGTACCGGTCTGGTGGTGTTCTCGCCAAGCCTGGTGTTTATCGCCGTGGATAACCTGTTCGGTGGCGATGGGCGTTTCCCAACCAAGGTAGAAGGTCGTGAGTTCACCCATACCGAGCAGCGGGTCATCAACCGCATGCTGAAGCTGGCGCTGGAAGGCTATAGCGACGCGTGGAAAGCGATTAACCCACTGGAAGTAGAGTACGTGCGCTCGGAGATGCAGGTGAAGTTCACCAACATCACCACCTCGCCGAACGACATTGTGGTGAATACCCCGTTCCACGTAGAGATAGGCAACCTGACCGGCGAGTTTAATATCTGCCTGCCGTTCAGCATGATTGAGCCGCTGCGCGAACTGTTGGTTAACCCGCCGCTGGAGAACTCACGTCATGAAGATCAGAACTGGCGTGAAAATCTGGTGCGTCAGGTGCAGCATTCCGAGCTGGAACTGGTCGCGAACTTCGCCGATATCTCGCTTCGACTGTCACAAATACTCAAACTACAACCCGGTGATGTGCTGCCGATAGAGAAGCCCGATCGCATTATTGCGCACGTCGATGGCGTGCCGGTGTTAACCAGCCAGTACGGCACGGTTAATGGGCAATATGCGCTGCGCGTAGAACATTTGATCAACCCGATTTTGAATTCGCTGAACGAGGAACAGCCCAAATGAGTGATATGAATACTCCACCCGATGACAACAGCGGATCCGTGGACGATCTGTGGGCTGACGCGCTGAACGAACAGAAAACGACCAGCAGCAAAAGCGCTGCCGATGCGGTATTCCAGCAACTGGGCGGCGGCGACGTCAGCGGCACCCTGCAGGATATTGACCTGATCATGGATATCCCGGTCAAGCTGACCGTTGAACTGGGGCGCACCCGGATGACCATCAAAGAGCTGCTGCGTCTGACGCAAGGTTCCGTGGTGGCGCTGGACGGTCTGGCCGGCGAGCCGCTGGACATTCTGATCAACGGCTATCTGATTGCCCAGGGCGAAGTCGTGGTCGTGGCCGATAAGTACGGCGTACGCATCACCGATATCATTACGCCGTCAGAACGTATGCGCCGCCTGAGCCGTTAAAATGAGTACCAACCACGCTGCGCCATCCGCCCCTACTGCCCACGCCGCCGCGCCGTCAAGCCACGGTGCGGCGGCAGCACCGGCCACCACGCCGGTGACCGTTGCCCATGTCAATGAACCCATGACCTCGCCGTTGATTCAGGT
Organism: Kluyvera sp. EC_51; assembly: GCF_019584505.1. Classification (NCBI taxonomy): domain Bacteria; kingdom Pseudomonadati; phylum Pseudomonadota; class Gammaproteobacteria; order Enterobacterales; family Enterobacteriaceae; genus Kluyvera; species Kluyvera sp. EC_51. Next base: position 94,418 of record NZ_VDAG01000024.1, read on the forward strand.
GAGCGGTGCATTGCTGGGCATTATTGTCTTAATTCTGGCCGCCGCGTGGGTAGTCAAACGCGTGATGCCCGGTGCGATGAGAAATCCGGCCGCTAGCGGGCTGAAAGTGAGCGCCAGCGCTTCACTTGGCGCTCGCGAACGCGTGGTCATTGTGAACGTCGACGACGCGCGCCTGGTGCTAGGCGTCACTGCCCAACAGGTCACGCTGCTGCATAAACTGCCGCCCGCACCAACCGATAGCCAGCCGCAGGCCGCTGCGCCTGAGTTTGCTTCACTGATGAAAAATATGCTTAAGCGTCCCGGGAGATCCTGATGCGTCGTGTTTATTCCCTTGCGCTGAGTGGGCTATTACTGCTTTCGCCTTCGGCATTTGCTGAACTTCCAGGCCTTATCAGCCAACCGCTGGCCAACGGCGGTCAGAGCTGGTCGCTGCCGATTCAGACACTGGTATTTATTACCTCTCTGACCTTCCTTCCGGCTATTTTGCTGATGATGACCAGCTTCACCCGCATCATCATCGTCTTCGGCCTGCTGCGCAGCGCCCTGGGCACCCCGTCCGCGCCGCCTAACCAGGTGCTGCTGGGGCTGGCGCTGTTCCTCACCTTTTTCATCATGTCGCCGGTCATCGACAAGGTTTATACCGACGCCTATCAGCCGTTCAGCGAAGATAAAATCACCATGCAGGATGCGCTGGAAAAAGGGGCGCAGCCGCTGCGTGAATTTATGCTACGCCAGACGCGAGAAGCCGATCTGGCGCTGTTTGCCCGGTTGGCCAACAGCCAGCCGATGCAGGGGCCAGAAGCCGTGCCAATGCGCATTCTGCTCCCGGCTTATGTCACCAGCGAGCTGAAAACGGCCTTCCAGATTGGCTTCACCATTTTTATCCCGTTTCTGATTATCGACCTGGTGATCGCCAGCGTGCTGATGGCGCTGGGGATGATGATGGTGCCCCCCGCCACTATCGCGCTGCCGTTTAAGCTAATGCTGTTTGTGCTGGTTGACGGCTGGCAGCTGCTGGTCGGTTCGCTGGCGCAGAGTTTTTACAGTTAAGGAGTACCCATGACCCCTGAATCCGTCATGATGATGGGCACCGAAGCGATGAAGGTAGCGCTAGCGCTGGCTGCCCCGCTGCTGCTGGTGTCGCTGGTCACCGGCCTGATTATCAGTATTCTGCAGGCCGCGACGCAGATTAACGAAATGACGCTGTCGTTCATTCCAAAAATCATCGCTGTGTTTATCGCTATCATCGTCGCCGGGCCGTGGATGCTTAATCTGCTGCTAGACTACGTGCGCACGCTGTTCAGCAACCTGCCCTATATCATCGGCTAAGCGCGATGCTCAATTTTACCAGCTACCAGTGGCTCTCCTGGCTCAGCCTCTATTTCTGGCCGCTGCTGCGCGTGCTGGCGCTGGTCACCACCGCGCCGATTTTGAGCGAACGCTCGGTGCCTAAACGCGTCAAGGTGGGGCTGGGAATCATCATTACCCTCGTTATTGCCCCTTCTTTGCCGGTGGTGGAAGTACCGATTTTCTCGGCAGCCGCGCTCTGGCTGGCGCTACAGCAGATTCTTATCGGCATTGCGCTCGGGTTTACCATGCAGTTCGCTTTTGCCGCGATACGCTACTGCGGCGAGATTATCGGCCTGCAGATGGGGCTGTCGTTTGCGACGTTTGTTGACCCCGGTAGCAACCTCAACATGCCTATCCTGGCACGTATTATGGATATGCTCGCCCTGCTGCTGTTTTTGGTGTTTAACGGTCATTTGTGGTTGATTTCGCTGCTGGTCGACACCTTCCACACCCTGCCCATCGGCGGCGAGCCGATCAACAGCAACGCGTTTCTGGCGCTAACCCGTGCGGGCGGTATGATCTTCCTCAACGGTTTGATGCTCGCGCTGCCGATTATCACCCTGCTGCTAACGGTTAACCTGGCGCTGGGGATGCTCAACCGCATGACGCCACAGCTGTCGGTCTTCGTTATCGGTTTTCCCATTACCCTCACCGTCGGTATTCTGCTGATGGCCGCATTAATGCCGCTTATCGCACCGTTCTGCGAGCACTTATTTAGTGAGATATTTGATCTATTAGCAGATATTATCAGTGAGTTACCACGCATAAATTCTCCATAATTCCCTCCTGGTTATTATGAGGAAATTCCTAAAGTCAAACGTAAAAAACATCTACCAGCATATCGCTGGCGCGGGTTATTTGTTTTTAGGTCTTTCACATAACATAACATTTACTTTACTTTGAGATGATTCCTGGCAAATTATACGTAACTTTACGGGATAGTTGATGCCGCCTGTTCGTCTTCATCCTCTTGTTTTTTATTTTTTCCAGGTTCGTTGCGGCGATGAAGTTCGAGGGCACTGGGTTAATTATCGTTACGCATTGAGTGAGGGTATGCCATGTCAACGATTATTATGGATCTATGTAGTTATACGCGGCTAGGGTTAACCGGATACCTGGCCAGTCGTGGGGTAAAAAAACGTGATATTGACAATGTAGATAACGTCGACGGACTCGCTGAGATCTGTGCTACTCGCGGTCCAGCTGTCGTGTTTATTAATGAGGACTGCTTCATTCATGATGTGCAGAGTAGTCTGCATATTAAGCAGATCATTAATCAACACCCCAGGACGTTGTTCATTGTTTTTATGGCGATTGCCAATATACATTTTGACGAATATCTGATGGTGCGCAGTAATCTGCTAATTAGTTCTAAATCAATAAAACCCGAAACGCTCGATAGCATTCTGGGGAATTATCTGAAAAAAGAAACGGCAGAAGTAAAGCAAACTAATATCTCTACCCTGTCATTAAGTCGGACGGAATCCAGCATGCTGAAAATGTGGATGTCAGGCCAGGGAACGATACAAATATCCGATCAGATGAATATTAAAGCCAAAACCGTATCGTCACATAAGGGTAATATTAAAAAGAAAATAAAAACGCATAACAAACAGGTTATCTATCATGTTGTCCGGCTGGCGGAGAATGTCACTTCCGGCATTTACGTCAATATGCGCTAGGACAACAACAGCAGGGAAACTGGCGGTATCGCTACCGCCAGATGATTCAATTACGCTTCGCTCTCCACGAAAATACCATCAGGGTGCCCCGACTCGTTGAAGAACCAGATCCCCAGCGGATAATCCTCCAGCGACACCAGATACATCGTGCCTTCATTGAACTGCTCAATTGCCAGTACGACACCGGAGCGACGCGGCCCCCCATCTGTTTTGACCGTCACACGATCGTTAACTTGCATAAACGTCATCTCCTGAGTGGTTTAGCCCAGTTTAGAACAAAATGACCGCGCTGACAGCGCCCCGCTGCATAAGTGCTTAATTCTCATTCACATTGACTAAATTGGTCAGTTTTTGAGCAATAACATTCATTAGATGTATACTTATACAGGGACGGAAATAAAGGGTATCTGTGATGAAGATGGCGATTGACCCCCGAGGGGTAAACGTTGATGCGCTGCTGGCAGCTATCAATGAAATCAGCGAAAGCGAAATCCACCGCGCGACTGAGGACCCACATCACGTGAGCGTTGACGGCCGCGAATACCATACCTGGCGCGATCTGGCGGAAGCCTTTGAGCTGGATATCCGCGACTTCAGCGTCACGGAAGTCACGCGCTAAATGTGGGAAAAAAAATCCCGACACGCGAGCGTCGGGATCAACCTTGCCTAAGCAAGAAGCATTGAAATATTCGTTACATCAGGAAACCTGACGTGAGTGAAACATTATCGTCGTTTATGTTGAATGACAAGAATTATTCACCTAATAAATTAATATGACAGCGTAGTCGTGCTTACGTAGACGCTTCGCTAACATGATGATAAATCAGGAAGATAACATTTTTATTTTCAGACTTGCGCCAGCCAGGCTTTAAGATTAATCCCATTTAACCAGTTTTCCATAAGTTAAATTTATATTTCATACCGTGATTAATCACCCTGCTAGCCATCTTTCGCGCAGACCTGATTTCGCCCACCGGTTTTAGCCTGATACAGCCGCTTGTCGGCAACGGATTGCAGGTGCTGGAAGTCGTACTGTTCCAGCTCTTCGCTGCTGCAAACGCCCAACGAGGCGCTCACCCGAATGGTCTGTTTTCTGGCAATCAGAATTTCCCGACTGTTGATGCTGTCCCGGATACGTTCGGCAATCACCTCGGCCTGCGCCAGCGACGTGCCCGGCAGCACGATACAAAACTCTTCCCCGCCGACGCGGCCCGCAATATCGTCTTTGCGGATCTTATTCAGAATAACCCGCCCGATATGAATCAGCACCCGGTCACCAGCCTGATGGCCAAAGCGGTCGTTAATGCTTTTGAAATGGTCCAGATCGAGTTGGATTACCGCCAGCGGTTCACCGGCCTGCTGACAGGTCGCCAGCGCAATACCCGCGCGCTCAAATAGTGACCCACGGTTGTAGAGGCGAGTGAGCATGTCGTGCCACGCGCGCCACTCAAGCGAATCCTGCAGCGAAGACATATTGCGCACCATACGGCGGATAACCATCCAGGAGATCAGCAGCATGGCGGTAAACAGCAGCCACAACAGCGTGATAGCAATACTGATAGAGCCGAAATCACCGCAATCCCCTCTTCCAGAGAGTGGATGCGCAGCAGTACGCCGTCAAAATTCCGCAGTTTCTCCCAGCTGATATAGCGCGAAAACTCGCGCACATTGCCTTCATTTTCCAATTCGTAGGCCCGCGCCAGCTGCGCCTGGACTTCCTGCGACAGCTGGCTGTGCTTTGATTTATCAGGTTCGGAAGAGGCAATCAGGTTCATGCGTCGGTCATAAAGCTGATATTCGCCTTCATCCTCCCCCTCTACCGCATGCGTGAGGAACTGGGTCATTTCGCTGACCGAGAGCTGAATAGCCAGCACGCCAAACCAGTACTGCTGATAATCAAGCGGCACCGCGGCCGTGACGGTCTGTGCCACCGGCGTTTTATCGCGGCTAAAGGTGGTTTGCCACTTAACGCCCCGCTCCGGGTTATCCCGCTGCGACTGCTGGATAAACCACGGGCTGGTTGCCAGACGATAGTAATATTCAGTGATGCTGCCTTCCTGCGTCGGCTCGGTGCTGAGATAAAAACCGGCACGTGAGACGTACAGCATATGGGTTTCAAAACGCGCCAGATGCTGACGCGTCATCGCCGACAGGCGCAGCAGATAGCCAAGCTCGATGGTGGCCATAAACTCGTTGCCCAGCAGCGGGTTATCGCGCGAGAGCAGATTAGTGTGTTCAACAAAGGCATCGGAGACGCCGTTCAGCGGCAGCGTACGGTTGTTATTGAGGGAGATACGCCAGTCGGCCTGCGCGCGCTGACGCTCAAACTCTTGCTCGGCGGTGCGCAGTACTTCGAACGCCAGCGGGATTTGCAGCGCCGATTGCATGCCGTTGCGGAAAAACATCAGCCGGTCGGTATTGAACTGCAGCTGCGCGTCCATATCGTTAGTGACGTTCTTCAGATTATTACGCTGGCTGGAGATATAGGCGTCTTCTAGCACGATAGTTTCGCGCCAGGTCAGCAGCGTTGAAAAGAACAACACCACCAGAAAGCAGATATTCACCACCCGGTCTGGCCGAATGCGGCGCGTTAATTTTGCCCACCAGCCTGTGGGGGTTGCTGTCGTCACGTTCACGGGAGGCACAATTGCGCTCCCACACTCTCGTTAGGGCCGAGCACCCGATACCGTTCTATACTTGCCTGCTGCTGATAATTCATGGTGCTCCACGACGACATACTACGACAAAGCGCTGGAATAATGCGGCGCTAAACCGCCCGGCTAACGCCGGGCGCAAAGGTAGAGACTAAGCTTGCTCCTGCGGAGGAATTTTGCCTGGGATCAGTTCTTCCTCGCGGAATGCCTCCCGCTTAACGCCAAAGCCGTCATACCAGCGACACTCCACCATCCCGCTGGCATACCCCGTTACAACCATCCGCGGCCCACCGTTCTTGGGCTGGACTTCATCACTGACCAAAAAGACCATTGTTGCCTCCGGTATCAGGGTGAAACTGTTTCACCTTAGCCGATCCACAGACAGTTTGCGTACCGGAACCGCACTTTTTATGCGTCAGTTTTCCGCCAGCGTGAAACCAGATTCACCGCCGCCAGCACCACCGCGCCAATGATAAAACCAAGGACCAGATTAGCGAGCACCGGTACCAACGCAGCAAGCCACGCCCCCTGCTGGGCAGCAAACGCTTCGATAGCATGATGCACCGGTGCCACGCCGTGAACCACGATGCCGCCGCCGACCAGGAACATCGCCAGCGTGCCCACCACCGACAGCGTTTTCATTAGCCAGGGAGCAACCACCAGCAACCCTTTACCCACGCCCTGCGCCAGCGCGTTACGCTTCTCCACCAGCCAGTAGCCCATATCATCAAGCTTCACAATCACGCCGACCAGGCCATACACGCCGATGGTCACCAGAATGGCGATGCCGGATAAAATCAGCACCTGATTGAGCAGCGGCGCTTCCGCCACGATACCGAGAGTAATAGCAACGATTTCGGCGGAGAGAATAAAATCGGTGCGGATAGCACCTTTGACTTTATCCCGCTCGTAAAGGGCAGGATCCTGCTGCGCTATCGCTTCCAGTCGCTGCTGACGCGCGGCATCGTCACCTTTATGCTTGCGTTCATAAAGAGTGTGCAGCACCTTCTCCACGCCTTCAAAACAGAGATACGCGCCGCCAATCATTAGCAGTGGCGTCACCGCCCAGGGAATAAACGCGCTAATCAGCAGCGCCAGCGGCACCAGAATGACCTTATTGAGCAGCGACCCTTTCGCCACGCTCCACACCACCGGCAGTTCCCGATTAGCCCGCACGCCAGACACCTGCTGAGCGTTCAGCGACAAATCATCCCCCAGCACGCCAGCGGTTTTCTTCGCCGCCAGTTTCCCCATCATCGAGATATCATCCAGCAAGGTGGCGATATCATCTAACAAGGTTAATAAGCTACTTCCTGCCACAAACGACTTCCTTCATTTTTTTAGTGATAACAAAGTATGAAGCAAAATCGCCCGGGGCGTAAGTGATACATATTTATAACATAAAGACAACATCAACCCCTGAATTAAAGCACTCGCCAGCACGGTAGTTTTGGCGTTTACTATCTGCCTGCTTGCTATTTTGCCGTGAGGAAGTATGCGTTTTAAACAACTGTTACCGCTGATAGGCGCGCTGTTCGCGCTGTACATTATCTGGGGCTCAACTTACTTTGCCATCAGCATTGGCGTTGCCAGCTGGCCCCCCTTAATGATGGCGGGTATTCGCTTCCTGTCGGCGGGCGTGGTGTTAATGGGATTTCTGCTCGCCACCGGCCATCGCTTACCGGCACGCAAACCGCTGATCAATGCCGCCATCATTGGCGTCCTGCTGTTGGCGGTGGGTAACGGGATGGTGACCGTCGCGGAACATCAGAACGTTCCTTCAGGTATCGCCGCCGTAATGGTCGCCACCGTACCGTTATTTACCCTCTGCTTTAGCCGCTTTTTTGGCATTGCCACCCGCAAGCTGGAGTGGCTGGGGATTGCCATTGGTCTGGCGGGCATTGTGCTGCTCAACAGCGGCGGTAACCTCAGCGGCAACCCGTGGGGCGCATTGATGATCCTGATTGGTTCGTTGAGCTGGGCGTTTGGTTCGGTATATGGCTCGCGTATTGAACTGCCGACCGGCATGATGGCAGGTGCCATCGAGATGCTGGCCGCTGGTATTGTCCTGATGGTCGCCTCGCTGCTCAGCGGTGAGCGTTTAACCACGCTGCCGAGCCTGCACGGTTTTCTGGCGGTGGGGTATCTGGCGGTCTTTGGTTCGATTATTGCCATCAACGCCTATATGTATTTGATTCGCAACGTTACGCCTGCGGTGGCAACCAGCTATGCCTACGTCAACCCGGTGGTCGCCGTGCTCTTAGGCACCGGCTTTAACGGTGAACACCTCTCCGGTACCGAGTGGCTGGCACTGGCCATCATCATTGCCGCCGTGGTGCTGGTGACGCTGGGGAAATATCTCTTCCCGGCGAAAGCCACCGCTATTCCTTGCCAGACAGAGAAGTAAAGCTCAGACGGGAAATTCCCTGAATGCCGATCTGCGCGCTGCCCTCGCCGCCGCAGATCCACTCCTCTAGCCGCTCGCATAACTCAAGGTCCGTTAGCTTCTCACGCCCGCGCAACGCACATTCCCACACCACCAGCACACGCCAGCCTTGAGCAACCAACTGGCACATATCCCGCTCATCGCGCGCAACGTTAGCGCCAATCTTATTTAGCCAGAAGTCGGTGCGCGTCGCGGGGACTTTAAACAGATAGCAGTCGTGGTGATGCCAGAAGCAGCCGTGAGTGAATATCACGCAGCGGTAGTCGTCGAGAGTAAAATCGGGGCGGCCCGGCAGGCGCGTGTCCTGCGCAAGCCACTGCAGGCCAAGGCTGTCCAGCAGCGCGGCCATCCGTTTTTCAATGGCGGTATTCTGCGCGCCGATGGCGCGCATATTCTTACTGCGAGTGGCCTTATCGTGAACGTCCGCCATCGCCGTTTTCCGAATCACGCAGCGCCACCGCCTGCAAAATGCGCGACTGCAAAAGGCGCGCAACGGCGGCAAACACCGGCACAATCACCGAGTTGCCAAACTGCCGGTACGCCTGAGTATCCGACACCGGAATACGAAAACCGTAGCCCTGCGGTGATTCAAAACCCATCAGGCGAGCACACTCGCGCGGCGTCAGGCGACGTGGGCGATGCAGCTGGTTTTGCGGATCGTCAAAGTGCTTTTCACCCAGCGCGCGATCCCAGCCACGGTCGATAAGGATCTCGGCACCGTCTTTGTAATAGCGCGCCGATAGCGTCCTCGCGACGCTGCTGGCGCGCGTGGGATCCACCAGACCGTAACCGAACCCGTTGCCCTTCTCCTGGTGCTTGCGCGCATAGCGGTAGAGATATTTCCACAGCACCGGGGTGAGGATAAATTTCGGGTTAACGTTCGGCTCCAGCAGTTCGCCAAAGGTCGGCCGCTGCGCCGGATAGAGCGACGGGATATCACGCAGGGTAAAGCCCTCGTGCAACCCTAAATCACGGCGAAAACCGACCAGCACAATGCGCTCACGGTGCTGTGGTAAGAAATGCTGGCCATCGATGATTTTCGGGTCATCGGCCCCCATATCGGCGGCGTCAGAAACTTCATAACCCAACTCATCTAGCGTCTGCATGATGATGCGGAAAGTCTTGCCGTTATCGTGGCTCTTTAGGTTTTTGACGTTTTCCAGCACAAAAATGGGCGGCCTGCGGGCATCAATAATGCGCACCACGTCAAAAAACAACGTGCCCTGAGTATCGCAGGCAAAACCGTGCGCCCGGCCCAATGCATTCTTTTTTGACACCCCCGCCAGCGAGAACGGCTGACACGGGAAGCCCGCCAGCAGCACGTCATGCTGAGGAATTGACGCCCGGATATGTTCCTGAGCTTCACGGTCGCTGATGTCAGGCTGATGGCTTAGCGTCACATCGCGAATATCGGCATTAAACCGATGCTCATCTGGGTCGCAGTACCAGTTGGCTTTGTAGGTGCGCACCGCGTGCTTGTTCCACTCGCTGGTAAACACGCATTGCCCGCCAATGGCTTCAAAGCCGTGACGAATGCCGCCTATCCCCGCAAATAGATCGACAAAGCGAAATGCATAATTCGGGTGATGCTTCGACGGCTTCGGCAGCAAAGAGGCCAGATGGGTGCACTCATTTTCACTCAGACGCGTGTTGGCGCGCGACAGAGTCACCACGCGTTTGACGATAGCCGGACTCCAGTGCTGTTCCCCCACAGCGCTAAGCTCAGCGACAACGGTCTTTAGATCGTAAATCTCCAGAATATGCTCAAGCAGCGTCTGAGCATCCGGTGCGTCTAACGGCGCGCCCTCGTGTGATAAGACTCGTTGTTGCATAAATTTGACCAGATACAGAAAAAGAAAAATAAACCTGAGGTTACCATAAGTTGCCAGGGTCTGGCGTCGCGAATCTCCGCAGTACCTGCGCGTCCACGGCGAGCGGGTCGCCCGCCAGTTCGGCACTCAGTTTCGCCATAAAGTGCGCCAGAAAATCGGCATTATGCTGCGCCATCTCGCGTCCTTTTTCGGTTTGCATCGTCTCAGGTAGCCGCAACAGTTTGGTCTGGAAATGGTCAAGCGCGTAGGTTTTGTCGTCCAGCTCACGGTTATCGGCAAAGGGATCGTCGGCATCAAACAGCGCCGCGTTCATCGCCCCGGAGACGGCAAACACTCGCGCCAGGCCGATTGCGCCCAGCGCTTCCAGCCGGTCGGCGTCCTGAACGATTTTAGCCTCTGGGGTATTCGGCGTGATGTGCGCGCTAAAGCTGTGCGCTTCAATGGCGTGGGCAACGGCGCCATAGCGGTCAACGGGAAACTGCGGGAAATCGCGCTGTAGAATCAACAGCGTTTGCTGCGCGGATAATAAAGAGGAACGGGCGCGATCGGGATGATTCTTCGGCAGGCTGACGAGATCGTGAAAATAGCTCGCCAGCAGAATCACCGTGAGGTCGACGGGATCATCGGCAGCAATGCGCCTGGCGGTGCGCCAGACCCGGCGAAAATGGGCAATATCATGCGCCGCATCGCTGCCGACATAATAGGTTTCAAACCAACGTTCAACGTCCTGCTGCCATGCTGCTATATCCATTCCTTCACCGCGGATAAGAGTACATTGACCCCCAGCATAGCAATATTAGCGCTGTTCTTCCTGTTCCAGACGGCGAGGACGAGTATACCAGGCTATTCCGCCAAGCAGCGCGCCGACGATACTCAGCACCAGAAATCCCAGCAGCGCGCCAATCCATTTCCCCATGGACGAACCGATTTCACCATCGATCGTCGCGCCGGGAATACTCTGTACATCGCTGATGACCCACAGGTAGCGCGCCATCGCCCAGACAAAGTAACCGCAAAACGCGTAAAACACCCACAGCACCAGTTTGCCGCCTGGGCCACGCTCCATTTGCTCTTGCATAAAAACACTCTCATTACGCTATTCATGTTCACTGCCACGACATCACGCTGGCAATTGATGTGATATCGCTCACATTATAACGATTAAAATGGTGCAAGGTAGTCCACTGCTACGTTACCGGTAACAATTTGCCGTTAGCTTGATCTCCAGCAATTTTGTCAGATGACATCTACGCCAACGGAGGTACTCATGATTCGCGGCAGCGATCTTTCGCCCCTTCCCTGTGCAATCGCCGCAACCATGCGATTTTAATAATAAAAATATTATAATAATTACCAATTTAAATTCATATAATAAATAATAACAAAGTCTTTTTCTGTATCTTTATTTTTCATGACAACCATGCCATTATCTGTTCCGTTATTAGCCTTTTGTTATGCATCAATATATTTATGTTTTTGACCTTCCCGATCGTATGCCAGTACGGTCGGGATTTTTTTTGCCTTTATCAGATGCATTCGCTTTATCAATGACAAGGATGGAAAAATAACAAAACATAATAATTACATTAAAAAACAATGACAAAACAAAATAAATCGATGAAATACATATCAAATTAAATATAAAAGAAATATTTTGAAGTATTTTATATAATTTTATTACATTTATATTTTTAAAAAAAATGAACTCTACCTATACCATCCAACATAGTAACACCGGATGGCATTACTTATATTCATATGCGCAATAATGCAAAGGAAAATATAATGAAAATAAAAGCTCTGGTACTGTTAGTTCCAGCTTTACTGATGGCTGGTGCAGCGAATGCAGCTGAAGTTTATAACAAAGACGGCAATAAGCTGGATCTGTACGGCAAAGTGGTTGGCCTGCACTATTTCTCAGACCACAGCGGTGATAACGGCGATCAGTCTTACGCACGTATCGGCTTCAAGGGCGAAACCCAAATCACCGATCAGCTGATCGGTTACGGTCAGTGGGAATACAACATTCAGGCCGACACCCCGGAAAGCGATAGCGGTAACAACTCCTGGACCCGTCTTGGCTTCGCCGGTCTGAAATTTGGCGACTTCGGTTCATTCGATTACGGCCGTAACTACGGTGCCATCTACGACATCGAAGCCTGGACCGATATGCTGCCGGAGTTCGGCGGTGACAGCTACACCCAGACCGACGTCTATTTCACCGGCCGTGCAAACGGTATTGCCAGCTATCGTAACAACGATTTCTTCGGCCTTGTGGATGGCCTGAACTTTGCGCTGCAGTATCAGGGCAAAAATGAAGACGGTGGTTCCGGCGAAGGCACCTCAAATGGCGCGGGCGGCAATTTATCGAAAGGCAACGGTGACGGCTTCGCAATGTCCACCACCTACAACTTTACCGATTTCCTGCCAGGCTTAAGCGTAGGTGCAGCCTATTCCAGCTCTGACCGTACCAACGATCAGGTGGTTGCTGGCGGCATCCATAACCGCTACAGCAAATCCGCCGGTGGTGATACCGCTGAAGCCTGGACCATTGGTACCAAATACGACGCTAATGACGTCTATCTGGCGATGATGTATGCCGAAACCAACAACATGACCCGCTATGGCAACGGCGACATTGCCAACAAAACGCAGAACTTCGAAGCTGTGGCACAGTATCAATTTGACTTCGGCCTGCGTCCATCCCTGGCCTGGGTTTATTCCAAGGGCAAAGATATGGGCGGTTACGATGGCCGTCACGGCATTGAGTACACCGACAAAGCGCTGGTGAACTATATTGATGTCGGCGCCACCTACTACTTCAACAAAAACATGTCCACCTACATTGATTACAAAATCAACATGCTGGACGATGACGTACAGTTCTACAAAGATAACGGTATCGCCACTGACGATATCCTGGCTATCGGCCTGGTTTATCAGTTCTAATCGACCGCTGTAAAAAAGCCCGCGTAGCGGGCTTTTTTTATGCTGCCAACTACGGCGCCTCTTGTAGCGCCATCCGCACAAAACCATTGTTCTGCGCCAGAAGGTCGTGCGCTTTCCAGGCATCCAACCCGGTGAGCACCATCAACACCGCCGTCTTACATTGGTGATCGCAGCTTTCCAGCGCCGCTTTTGCTACCGCCCGGCTGCACCCGCCCGCTTCCATCACTATCGCGATTTGACGCTCAACCATATGCGTACCGGTATCGCGGATGTCTACGCGCATATTGCTATAGACTCGTCCGGTGCGAATGGCGAGCCCGGTCGTTAACATGGAGAGCACCATTTTTTGCGCAGCAATCGCCTTTGGATTGCCGTAACCTGCCACCACTTCAGCGCCGGTTTGCGGCGCAATAACGATACTGGCAAGATCGGTTGCTTCGCTTTGTGGATTACGGGTTATCAGCGCGCGTGTTGCCCCCAGAGACCACGCATGGCGCAGCGCGCCCCACAGCCACGGCGTTTTGCCGCTGACGCTTAATGCCACCAGCATATCTTTTTGCGTGAACCCAATAGCCTGAAGATCCAGCACCCCACGATCGTAGTCCTGTGCAGCCCCCGTCATATCGTGCAGCATCGCCAACGCCCCACCGGCAATCAATCCCATGACCGGGTGTTTTTCATCCGGGGAGAATTCGTTGGCGGTCATCACCGCATTACGCCCGGAAGCACCGGCACCAACCATCACCACGCGCCCGCCGTGGCTAAGGGTGGCCACCGCATTATCAATCAGCAGGGTAATGTCGTCGAGACAAGGAGTTATCGCATCAGCAATGCGTTTATCTTCTTGATTAATCACGTTCAACATATCGCGGGTGGACAGTCTATCAATCTCAGCCGTCGTTGAATTGCGTCGTTCCATGACTGAACCGGCAAGCTTAATGCTCATAAACGGACTCCTTATTATGGGTTCTGAAGCAATACTAAAGTGTTTTGTATGGATTGCTCTGCGAGAACGGTCACAAAGAGAGGTTTGGTTTTGTAAGGGAGGATAGCTTTATGAAATCAGGCACATCGGCGATAATGAGTTTTTGACCTCCGATAATAAAAGGTGTTAATGCGCGGTATGCAGCAAACTCAGCCCCAACCGAAGCGCCCGATGAAGCTCAGTACGCTGGTGACGCTGATGGTCTGCAGCGTCATCATTTCCGTATTACTGGTGGTTTACGCCTTCTATTTTGTGCAGATAACCAAAGCCACCCGCTCCGGTGTGGAAGATACCGCCTTTGCTATTGCTCGTACGCTGGCCAACTCCCCGGATATCAAGCGCGGTCTTAGCGAACCGCCGGACCACAATAGCATTCAGCCTATCGCCAGCGCCGTGCAGCAGCACAACGGCCTACTTTACGCCGTAGTCACCAATATGGACGGCGTTCGCTATTCGCACCCGAACGCGCATCTGATAGGCCAGCATTTTATCGGTACCGATCTCCAGCCTGCGCTGAAAGGCAAAGAGAACCTCTCGATTAACCACGGTGTATTGGCCGAAGCCGTACGCGTGTTCACGCCTATTTATAACGACCGCCAGCAGCAGATTGGCGTGGTGATTGTCGGCATTTCGTTGCAAAAAGTGGATGAGCAGATTAACGCCGCCCGCTGGAATGCGATTGGATTCGTGCTGTTTAGCGCCATCGTCGGCGTTCTGGGCATCTGGGGGCTGGTGCGGGTGCTTAAAAACATCCTGTTTGGTCTCGAACCCCACGAAATCTCCAGCCTGTTCGAGCAACGCCAGGCAATGCTGCAATCGATTCGCGAAGGGGTCATTGCCGTCGATGCCAAAGGCCGGGTCACGTTGATTAACCAGGCCGCACGGCAGATCCTGTTTTCACCTCAGGCACCGGCTTTGGGCGCAGTCCAGCATGCGCCGCTGCTGTCGAGTCTGAAAGAGGTGCTGGACAGTGGTACGCCCGTCGAAAACCGCGAAATCGGCTGTAACGGTCGTCTGCTGCTGTGCAACACCGTACCGGTGCTCAACAACCGTCGCGTGATTGGCGCGATCACCACCTTCCGCGATAAAACTGAAATCAGCCAGTTGATGCAGCGAATGGACGGGCTGGTCAACTACGTCGATGCCCTGCGCAGCCACTCCCATGAGTTTATGAACAAGCTGCATGTGATTCTGGGACTGCTGCACATGAAGCGCTACGATAAGCTGGAAGGTTACATCCTGCAGACCGCGCAAAACTACCAGACCGACATTGGCACCTTGCAGCATAAGATCAAATCACCGATCATTGCCGGCTTCCTGCTCGGTAAAATCAACCGAGCCAGCGATGCCGGGATCGCGCTAACCCTGGCCGATGAGAGCCTGATCCCGGACAACCCAAATGAAGAGCAGGTTGCGGTGCTGGTCACGGTGCTAGGTAACCTGATTGAGAACGCGCTGGATGCAATGGCAGATCAGGGTGAAGGCGAAATTGGCCTGTTGCTGCACTACCAGAACGGCTGGCTCAGCGGTGAGGTTAGCGACGATGGCCCGGGTATTGCGGCAAACCGCATCGATGCCATCTTTAATAAAGGATTTTCCACCAAAGGCGAAAACCGCGGTGTCGGGCTATTTTTAGCTCGTCAGCAGACGGAGAATCTCGGCGGGACACTTTCCGTCGAGTCCGAGCCGGGAGTGTTCACCCAATTTTTTGTTCAAATTCCCTGGGATAGCGAGAGGACAAGCGCGTGATAAATGTTTTAATTGTCGATGATGATGCCATGGTGGCCGACCTGAACCGCTGCTACATTGAGCGCGTTGATGGGTTTGTCTGCTGTGGTATCGCCTCCACGCTCCAGCAGGCGAAAGATAAAGTGCAGGATGCTTCCCAGGCCATCGACCTGATTTTACTGGATGTCTACATGCAGCAGGACAACGGTCTGGATCTGCTGCCTATCGTGCGCGACTCGGGCCGCGCCATCGACGTGATTATGATTTCATCCGCCTCGGACGCCGCCACCGTGCAGACGTCGCTGCGCTATGGCGTGGTGGACTATCTCATCAAACCGTTCCAGTTTCCGCGCTTTGAAGAGGCGCTGCTGAGCTGGCGTGAGAAAAAGCAGTTGATGGGCAGCCACGCCTACTACGAGCAGGCTGACGTCGATCGCCTGCTGCATGGCGGTTCGCCAGAATTAGCGGACACGAAGCGGCTGCCAAAGGGGCTCACACCGCAGACGCTGCGCACGCTGTGTCAGTGGATAGATGCGCATCCTGAGACCGAATTCTCCACCGACGATCTGGCGCAGGCGGTCAATATCTCTCGCGTATCCTGCCGTAAATATCTTATCTGGCTGGCGCAGATTAATATTCTGTTCACCAGCATTCACTACGGTGCGACCGGCCGCCCGGTTTATCGCTACCGCTTGCTGCAGGAGCAGTATGGTCTGCTTAAGCAGTACTGCCAGTAAGACGGTACTCGCGGTCCAGCAGCGTAAAACGATAGAGGTGGGATGAAGAGAGCACCACCTCTTTGTTTTTAGTCACAAAAATAGCTTCAATATCCGGGCGTGAACGCAGCGCAGCGCACCCTTTTTCCACGCCCATGCCGTACATCAGCGTGGTCCAGATATCGCCGTCAATCGAGTCGGCGCTGATAATCGTCACGCTGTCCAGTTCATTATCCAGCGGATAGCCGGTACGCGGGTCGAGAATATGGTGATAAAGCTGACCATTTTGCTCAAAGAAACGCTCGTACACGCCGGAGGTCACCACCGATTTATTCTCAATTTCCAGCGTGCCAATCATCGCCCCTGAGGTGGAGAACGGTTTTTTCAGGCCAATTGACCAACCGCCTTCCGGCGTGCCCAGCGTCTGCACGTTACCGCCAAGATTAATCAGCCCCTGCTCAACCCCTTCCTGACGCAGATAGTCGCGTACGCGGTCGGCAATATAGCCCTTGGCAATCGCGCCAAGATCAATTTCCATACCCCTTTGCACCAGATACACGCTGTTATCGTCGTCGTTCAGCACCACCTGCTCAGGATTGGTGAGCGTCAGCAGGTGTGAAATTTCGTCCGCCGGCGGGACGCTGTCGCCTTTAAAGCCAATACGCCAGCGCTTCACCAACGGGCCAATGGCGAGGTTAAATGCGCTTTGCGGCAGCAGGCTCGCCGATTTGGCGCATTTGATCAAAGCATAAACGGGGGCGCTCACGACGACCGGGTGCTGGCCCGCAGCGTGGTTGATATCCATCACCTGCGACTGGGCGCGGTTGACGGTAAGCAGGTCTTCATACTGTTTGATAAGGCGGAAAACGCGTGAGGCGAGCGCCTCGTTATGCGCGAAAAGCTTGAGCAGGATGGGTGACCCCATCAGTACGGCAGAATAGCTGTATACCCTTGTACTGTCTGACATCGATATCCCCTCTGCTGATGGTAACAACCCGGCGTCGCTACGCTCGGCCGGGCTACGGGATGGTGCCATGGGTTAATTACGCGGACTCAAGCATCGCCCAGGGTACCTGCTGCGCACGCTGTGCGGCCTGACGACCGGCAAGCGTACCAAAGATAATAATATCAGCCACCGCGTTCCCGCCAATACGGTTACCGCCGTGGATACCGCCAACCACTTCACCGGCGGCATAAGCACCAGGGATCACCTGTTTGTTGACGTTCAGCACACAGGTATCGGTATTGATGGTGACCCCACCCATGGTGTGGTGTACGCCCGGCGCAATCTGGATGGCGTGATACGGCCCTTCATTCAGCGGCGCACGCAGCGCGGTTTTACGTCCAAACTCTTCGTCATCCTGTTTTTCGACAAAGCCGTTGTAGCGGGTAAGCGTCGCCTGGAAGGGCTGTTCATCCAGACCCAGTTTAGCCGCCAGCTCAGCCGGCGTGCTGGCGCTGGTCACCAGCCCTTTGGCGATGTACTCATCCGCCGCTTTGTTTTTCGTACGAACATGTTCGTCAAACACGATGTAAGCATAGTGCTCCGGCAGCGCAATAATCGCCGCAGACACTTTGTCACGGGTCTCCATCTCATTGAAGAAGCGGTTACCCTGCTGGTTAACCAGAATTGCCCCGCCGCCGCGAATCGACTCAGAAACCAGATAAGAAGTTTTCTGCTCAACGGTCGGGTGAATCTGGATCTCGCCCATATCTACCGTACCGGCACCAATGCGTTCCAGCAGTGCGATACCGCCGCCGGTCGCCCCTTTATGGTTGGTGGTGACGAAGCCCGCCAGGTCCGGACGGTATTTCACCACCATTTCGCTGTTGGCACTAAAGCCGCCGGTCGCCATGATGATACTGCGAGTCTGAATGGCGATCGTTTCCTGCTCGTCGGTTAGCAGGCGTACGGCAGAAACTTCGCCCCCATCCATGACAATATCGACCACGGAGGTATCGAGCATGACATCAATCTGACGTTTTGTGACGTTACGCACAAGGCCGCTGATCAGATAGCCGCCTACCGCAGAGCCATCTTTCGGACGGTGCGTACGGTCAATGCTCATGCCCCCGGTGGTGGTGATGTCGTTCAGCATGATGCCGCGATCCGCCAGCCATTCGATCGCCTGCGGGGCCGTTTCCACGAAGCGGCGCAGCAGCGCTGGGTTATTCTTGTTTTTGCCGCCTTTCAGGGTCTCTTCATAGAACAGCTCTTTGCTGTCCTGAATCCCTTTCACCCGCTGGAAGCGCGTTTCCGCCGCGTTCATCCCAGCTGACGCTTTAATGGTGTTCCCGCCAATGGTCGGCATTTTTTCGACGATCAGCACGCGAGCACCGTCATCGTGCGCCTGGATAGCCGCAGCCAGACCGGCACCGCCGCTCCCGACCACCACTACATCATAAGATTTCGGTGCAGCGGTATCACCACCCTCTTCCGCCACCAACGCTTTGCTGGATTTCACCATCGCTTTGGAGACCGCTTTTTTCACCGCTTCGCTCTGGCTGGTTGCCCCGGAAATGGCATCAACGTGTGGAGTATTAGCATCCAGGATGCGTGAACGAATTTCTTCAAAGCTGGTGACGAACTCTACGTCCTGATCCACGCCGCCGGTCAGTTCAATGTCAGCGATGCGGTCGGTTTCAAGGCTGACGTTAATAACCAGCTCACCGGCTTCATCCTGCACGGTTTCAACGAACACGCCCGGTTTGAATTTAGACACTGACATGCTCATATCGCGAATCATCGCTTCCACCAGCGAGAAACGCCACAGCGGCTCAGGGATGTTCAGCGCTTCACGCTGGGTGCTGTCGATAAACAGATCCAGCGTCTGGCCGTCGGCAATACGTTCGGCCCAGTCCGGATACGCGATGCAAGCGCGACCAACTGCAATCAGGTCGTAGCCGTGTGCCATTGCGCTATCAATATCGCTATCGTTTACCACGCCGCCCACGCCCATCACCGGCACCTGCGCCAGCGTTTCGGAACGCTGGGCAACGTATTTTTCAATCAGCGGCGTTGGGTCGGTGGTGTCCACGATAGACGAACGCAGCGAAGCGCCTACGGAGAAGTGCAGATAGTCCAACCCGCGCGCGGCCAGTTTTTCCAGCAGATACAGGGTGTCGTCAAAGCGGATCCCCGGCACTTCCATCTCTTCCGGCGAGAAACGATAGCCGATGATGAAGGCGTCGTCCGCATACTGGCGAACCATTTTGTGGGTGATATCCAGTACCGCCAGCGGGAATTTCGCGCGGTTATCGCGGCTGCCGCCCCACTCGTCATCACGCTGGTTGGAGTTTGGTGAGTAGAACTGTTGGATAAGATAAGTATTTGCGCCGTGAATCTCGACGCCATCAAAACCTGCCTGAATCGCGCGGCGTACGGCATCGCCGAATTTACCGACCATCCCTTCTACTTCTTCAGCGGTCAGGGCCACCGGCGTTGCCGCGCCATCACGCGGTGCCGCGACGGCGCTTGGGCCAACCGGCGTCCGGCCACCGATCAGTTTCGGGTCGACCATACGGCCACCGTGATAAATCTGCAGCAGCGCTTTGGAGCCTTTTGATTGAATCGCCTCAGCGATTTTCGCCAGCCCGGCGATTTTGTCATCACTGTCGATGCCGAGCGCACCGGGGAACGCCAGGCCTAAATCATCAACAAAACAACATTCTACGATGATGGTGCCAATCAAACCGGCACGCGCACGGTAGTATTCCACCAGCTCGCTACTGACCGAGCCATCATAATAGCCAGAGCAGGTTGTCATTGGCGCCATAAACAGACGGTTTTTAAGCTCGGTACCATTCGGTAAGGTACAAGAGCTCAGTACGCGATGATGATTGTTCATAAGGGTTAACTCCAAACTTTTAAAAATTAAAATTTAAGAATTCGGGATCGGGCTGCATTTGAGTTATTTGTTATGCCGATATCATGATATTAATATAGCGATAATTTTAGTTACTAAAGTTATTACGTTAGTTATAAAACTATTTAATCCCTTAAATAACACACATACTCCTATGGTGTTACTAATTTAATTCCGTTTTATTCACAATTATTTAATATATATGAGTACAATTATAACTTTCTTAACAGTGGTCGAACCAGTGTTTCATTATTTAAAACAACAATAAAATCAACGCGTTATCACAACATCGCGTACGATTAATAACATTTTATTTAGAAATTAATTTAACCTAACACCATTAATACCCTATAACCTAATAGGGTTATTACTTAAAGTATAAAAATAATGTTGTGGTTGTGCTTTTTTGATCGCGATCAATTGTAATAGCCTCCAAAAGCGCATTATATGAATATAAGATTTTTTAAACCTGGCGCTAAATAATATAGCGACATCGACCTTATATACGAAATTGCCAGCCGTACTTTTGAAATCTAAATAAAGTAAAAAAACTAAAAAAAGCAAAGCGGCAGTTTTAGCGAACCGAATTATTAACTACTTATAGAAGCGTAATATGAACGAGAAATCTGCGACATCGCACTCGCCGACTCCGGTGAGTAAACCAAAGGACGGTAAGAAAAACCGTCTTCTGATGATGGCACTGCCTATTATCGTGGCCGTGCTGCTCCTCTTTGTCCCGGTTCCTGACGGGCTTCCACCGTATGCATGGCACTATTTCGCTATCTTCGTCGGCGTGATTGTCGGCCTTATCTTTGAACCACTGCCGGGCGCCGTTATCGGCCTGACCGGGGTGGTTGCCATTGCCCTGTGCAGCCAGTGGGTGCTGTTCAGCCCTGAACAGATGGCAGCACCAAAGTTCCAGCTGGCAGGCGCCTCCTTTAAATGGGCGGTCAGCGGCTTCGGCAACTCTACCGTCTGGCTTATCTTCGGTGCGTTTATGTTCGCCGCCGGTTACGATAAAACCCGATTCGGCCGCCGTCTGGCGCTGATTCTGGTGAAATATCTGGGCCGTCGCAGCCTGACGCTCGGCTACGCTATCACGCTGGCCGACCTGCTGCTGGCACCGTTTACCCCGTCCAACACCGCGCGTAGCGGCGGGACTATCTACCCGATTATCGCCAACCTGCCGCCGCTGTACGGCTCAAAACCAAACGACCCAAGCGCGCGTAAAATTGGCTCTTATCTGATGTGGGTGGCGATTACCGCCGCCTGTATCACCAGTTCTATGTTCCTTTCCGCCCTGGCCCCTAACCTGCTGGCGCTGGCATTGGTGAAAAGCATCGTCGGTATCAACATCTCCTGGGGCACCTGGTTTATCGCCTTCCTGCCGCTGGGCCTGCTGTTAATTCTGACCATGCCGCTGCTGGCCTACTGGTTCTATCCACCAGAAGTGAAGGTGAACGATGAAGTGCCGCTGTGGGCTGCCCGTGAGCTGGAAAAACTGGGCAAGCTGTCCCGTAACGAAATCCTGCTGCTGGTCTTCGTCTGCTGCGCATTGATGATGTGGATCTTCGCCGCTCAGTGGATTGAACCGGCAATGGCGGCTCTGTTGATTATCGGCCTGATGCTGTGGACCGGCGTGCTGGAGTGGAGCGACATCACCGGTAATAAAGCCGCGTGGAACACCTTCGTGTGGTTCGCCACCCTGGTTGCTCTCGCCGACGGCCTCTCCTCTACCGGCTTTATCGGCTGGTTGGGCAAAGAAGGCGGCATGCTGATGAGCGGTATCTCTCCAGGCGTGGCAACCATCGTGCTGCTGCTGGCGTTCTACCTGCTGCACTACCTGTTTGCCAGCACCACCGCGCACACCACCGCGCTGCTGCCAGCGATGCTGACCATCGCCTCAACCATTCCGGGCATGAACATGAACGTCTTCGTGCTGCTGATGGTGACCTCGCTGGGTATCATGGGGATCATCACCCCGTACGGCACCGGCCCAAGCCCTATCTACTACGGCAGCGGATATCTGCCGACCAAAGACTACTGGCGCCTTGGCACCATCTTTGGGGGCATCTTCCTGGTAGCGCTGCTGGTCATCGGCTACCCATGGATGTCTATGATGTTCTGATTCATAACCGTCGGGGGGCAACCTCCGGCGGTTTTATTTTTATGGAGTGAAGCGCTATGTCGAACAAATCATTTTACTATCAGAATCCCTTCCCGCTGTCTCACGACGATACCGAATACTACCTGCTCAGCCGTGAGCACGTCTCAGTAAGTCAGTTTGACGGCCAGGACGTGTTAAAAGTGGAACCTGAAGCCCTGACGTTGCTTGCCCAGCAGGCTTTCCACGACGCCGCCTTTATGCTGCGCCCTTCCCACCAGAAGCAGGTTGCTGCCATTCTGAGTGACCCACAAGCCAGTGAAAACGATAAATACGTTGCCCTGCAGTTCCTGCGTAACTCCGACATTGCCGCCAAAGGCGTGCTGCCAACCTGTCAGGATACCGGCACGGCGATCATCATGGGGAAAAAAGGCCAGCGCGTCTGGACCGGCGGCGGCGATGAAGCGGCGCTGTCTCAGGGCGTATACAACACCTATATCTCCGACAACCTGCGCTACTCGCAGAACGCGGCGCTGGATATGTATAAAGAGGTGAACACCGGTACTAACCTGCCGGCGCAGATTGACCTCTACAGCGTCGACGGTGACGAATACAAGTTCCTGTGCATCGCCAAAGGCGGCGGTTCAGCCAACAAAACCTATCTCTACCAGGAAACCAAAGCGCTGATCACCCCAGCGAAGTTGAAAAACTATCTGGTGGAAAAAATGCGCACCCTTGGTACCGCGGCCTGCCCGCCGTACCACATCGCTTTCGTGATTGGTGGTACCTCGGCGGAAGTGACGCTGAAAACAGTCAAACTGGCTTCAACCCGTTATTACGACGGTCTGCCAACCGAAGGCAACGAGCACGGCCAGGCGTTCCGCGACGTGAATCTGGAAAAAGAGCTGATGATCGAGGCGCAGAATCTGGGCCTGGGTGCACAGTTCGGCGGCAAATACTTCGCCCACGATATCCGCGTTGTCCGTCTGCCGCGTCACGGTGCTTCCTGCCCGATCGGCATGGGCGTCTCCTGCTCCGCCGACCGTAACATTAAAGCCAAAATCAACCGTGACGGTATCTGGATTGAGAAGCTGGAACATAACCCGGCGCAGTACATTCCCGAAGCGCTGCGCGAACAGGGTGAAGGCGACGCGGTCAGCATCAACCTCAATCAACCGATGAGTGACATTCTGGCCCAGCTTTCCGCCCACCCGGTATCCACCCGCCTATCGCTGAACGGTACCATTATCGTTGCCCGCGACATCGCCCACGCCAAACTGAAAGAGCTGCTGGATAACGGCGAAGAGTTGCCGCAGTACGTAAAAGATCACCCAATCTACTACGCAGGCCCAGCCAAAACGCCGGAAGGTTATGCCTCAGGTTCTTTAGGCCCAACTACCGCTGGACGTATGGACTCCTACGTTGACCTGCTGCAGTCCCATGGCGCCAGCATGGTGATGCTGGCGAAAGGCAACCGCAGCCAGCAGGTGACCGATGCCTGCCATCAACATGGCGGTTTCTATCTTGGCAGCATTGGCGGCCCGGCGGCCGTTCTGGCACAGAGCAGCATCAAGAGCCTGGAATGCGTGGCCTACCCTGAACTGGGGATGGAGGCTATCTGGAAAATCGAAGTGGAAAACTTCCCGGCCTTTATTCTGGTGGACGATAAAGGGAACGACTTCTTCCAGCAAATTCAGAATAAGCAGTGCGCAGGGTGTCCTCAGCGTTAAATTTACCCCCCCCGTCATTGCGGGGGGATTTATTTTAGGACTTTTCTTAACACAAATATAAATTAGCTAATCCCTGCACAACACCGTCTCCGAAACAATATTCCACTCTTGTTCCCATAAATTCAGGTAGTTCATCAGAAATATCATTGCCGATATACTCCCCTCGATTTTTAAACTCATCGATAAACACAACACAATAATCTTTATAGGATTTTTAAAGTGAAAAAACTATCTCTGGCAGTTTTGGCTATGGGAGTCCTGACAAGTGGAATGGCAATTGCGGATAGCCAAAGCGTTTCGATTGGTTATGCCCAGGCCGACGTTAAAGACTTCAAGAATATCCGTGGCGTTAACCTACAATATCGCTACGAATTTGATTCTCCGTTCAGCGTTGTCGGCTCATTTACCTATATGAGTGGCAGCGAAGACCGTAATTATTATGTTGATTCTGATTCGGTCAACACCAATATTGACGTTAAATATTACTCACTGATGGTCGGCCCGGCCTACCGCATCAACGAATATGTCTCCCTTTATGCGTTGGGCGGTGCGGCGCGAACCAAAGCCGATATCGATGTGAAATGGCTGGAGTCGAGCAATAACGAAATTTATCGTGAGAGCGAGTCTCGCCATTCCACCTCCTTCGCCTACGGCGCAGGGATCATCATCAACCCAATCGAAAACTTGACGGTAAACGTTGGCTACGAAGGCACCACCGCCGATATCGAAGACAAATACCAGATCAACGGTTTCAACATCGGGGTCGGCTATCGTTTCTAAGCCACTCTGCCGTGCGGCTTCTTACTCTTGCGGGTGAGAAGCCGCCAGCCTCCGTCACGGTGAATTTTGCCAGACGCCGTCACAAAATTACCGCCCGCCCCTTTTGTATAGTAAACAAAATACCTACACTGCGTTGCCATTAACCTACTGACTATCGGGAAGACGGCAATGCGATTAGGGCTGGATATTGGCGGGACCAAAATTGAGGCTGTAGTATTAGATGACCAGGGCGAGACGCTTTACCGCCAGCGCTACAGTACGCAAAAACAGAGCTACGATGCTTTTTTCCACTCGGTTATCACGGCAATTGACGCCGCTAGAGCGGCAACCACTTACTCACTATCCATTGGGCTTGGCATACCTGGCGCCTCTGCCACCGACGGGCTTATCAAGAATTCCAATATTCTGGTATTGAACCAGCAACCCTTTGTGCAACAGCTTGAACAGCATTTCAATATGCCCGTTGCGGTGACCAACGACGCCAATTGTTTCACCTTGTCAGAAGCCATCGACGGTGCGGGGAAAGGCTATGGCGTGGTGTTTGGCGTGATCCTAGGCACCGGCTGCGGCGGCGGGTTGTGCGTAGATAATCGGCTGATCACGGGGCCGAACGCCTGCGCCGGTGAGTGGGGGCATAACGTACTGCCACACTATCATCCTGCGAAAGACGGCGAGTCGGCGCAGTGCTACTGCGGCCAAACCAACTGCATCGAGAGCTTTATCTCCGGCAGCGGCCTTGAACGTCAACATGCTCAATTGTTTAGTAAACATGATAAAGTCCCGCAGATCGTTGCCCGACTGAACGCAGGTGAAGAACCGGTTGCTGCACTATGGGAACGCTATCAGGATCAGGTTGCCCGGGCGCTGGCGGGCGTCGTTAATACCCTCGACCCGGATGCGATTGTCATCGGCGGCGGCGTTTCGAATATCCCGCAACTCTATGACGGGCTACAGGCGCGTATTGCACAGTATGTCTTCGGTAAACAGTGCTGCACCCCAATTCTACAGGCGCGCCACGGCGACAGCAGCGGCGTCCGCGGCGCGGCCTGGCTCGGTGCCCAACGTAAAGCATAAAGACAGGATATGAACAGGTGAAAGCCGTCAGAATCAGAGATATCGCCGCCGCCTGCGGCGTGTCGCCGGGTGCGGTCTCCCGCGCATTAAAGGGCCAGCCAGGCCTGCGGGAAGAGACGCGGCAGCGCATTATTGCGGCGGCGGAGCAGCAGGGCTACGACTTTGGCCGCCTGCGCAGCGAGAAGATCAAACGGGTGCTGTTTTTGTTGCACCGTCAGCACAATATCAGCCGCGCGCTGCCGTTCTACTCGCCGCTGTTTTTGGGGCTGGAGTCCGCCTGCCGTGAACAGAGCATCGCGCTGAGCTTTTTGTCCGTTGGCCCCGGTGATGCCGTCGCCGAACAGGTGATGCTCCACCAGCCGGATGCATTAATCTGCGCGGGGTTCTTTGAGCCGGAGCTGCTGGCGGTGCTCGAACAGTTGAAGCTGCCGCTGGTGCTGGTCGATCTCTGGTCGCCTGGCCTGCCCTGCGTCAACCCGGATAACCTACAGGGCGGCTATCTCGCCACTCAACATTTGCTGGAACAAGGGCGCACGCGTATCGCGTTTTTGGCCAGTACGCTGGGCCATTACAGCATTCGTCAGCGTGAAAAAGGGTATCGTCAGGCGCTGTACGACGCGAAGCTGCTGATGCCGCCGGAGTATGAAGCCATCGCCTTACCGCAGCTGGATACCGAGCAGTCGCTGCTGCGGGCGATAAACGAACTGTTCGACCTTGCTGAACCGCCGGATGCCCTTTTTGCCTACAACGATGCCACTGCACTGCTGGTGCTGCAGGTGTGCGCCGAACGTGGCTTACGGGTGCCGGAAGATGTCGCGGTGGTGGGGTTTGATGATATTGAGCCTGCGGCCTGGTCGCAGCCGCCGCTGACCACCCTGGCGGTGGATAAACAACAGCTGGCGCGGGAAGCGCTGGATATTTTGCTCAGTGAACGAGTGGAGGCAAACGTGATGTTGCCGGTGGAATTGGTGGTGCGAGGTAGCTCTGGTGCCTGATCCCGGGGTCGGCGTGAACGCCTCGCCCGGGCTACTTATCCTGTAGCCCGGGCAAAGCGTAGCGCGCCGGGAAGGCAGACGATTATGGCGTCACGATATTGAACCAGAACTCGAACGTATCCATATAGCTCAACAGCTCATCCACTTTGGCATGGTTACCGGAGATGCGCACATCGCCCTGGTTTTCCGCCTGCTTCAGCGTCTCTTCCTTAAGGATAATCTTGTTCAAAGTCGCGCGGTTAAGCGTAATAGAGGCATCGGCATTGCTGGCCTGCGCGTTCGCGCTGTGGTTCAGTACACCGTTTTCCAGCTCCAGCTTATACTTGCCGCCATCGCTGCCTAAATCGACATTGAAGACCGCTTTGGCATTCGCCGCTTTTTCACCATTAATGTGAACCGCCAGATAGTCAAAGAACATCTCCGGCGACATCGCCTTCACCGTATCCGGGCTGGCGGTGTTCGGCGTTGGTCCTTTCACCACGCCGTTACGCAGCTCCTGCGCACCGGTCAGGTAGAAGTTACGCCACGGGCCCGACTCGGCTTGATAGCCCATCTGCTCAAGCGCATCGGCTTCCAGACTACGCGCAGCTTTATTGCTCGGATCGGCGAACACCACCTGATTGGTCACCTGCGCTACCCAGCGGTAGTTACCCTTCACAAAGTCGGCTTCCGCTTTTTGCATAATGGCGTCGGCACCGCCCATATACTCCACGTATTTCTTCGCAGCCGCTACCGGCGGCAGTTCGTCCAGAGTTGCCGGGTTACCGTTAAACCAGCCGAGATAGAAGACATAGGTCGCCTTCACATCGTGACTGACCGAGCCATAATAGCCGCGGCTGGCCCAGGTTTGCGCCAGACTGTCCGGCAGCTTAAAGTTAGCGGCGATTTCATCACGGGTCAGCCCCTGGTTTGCCATACGCAGGGTCTGGTCATTGATATAGCGGTACATATCGCGCTGGCCTTTCATCAGCTTGACAACGTTCTCGTTGCCCCAGGTCGGCCAGTGGTGCTGAGCGATAATGATCTTCGCTTTCCCGCCCCAGCGGTCGATAACGTCGTTGACGTACTTCGACCAGGCCAGCGGATCGCGGATTTTCGCGCCGCGCAGCGAGTAGGTATTGTGCAGCGTATGGGTCACATCTTCCGCCGCCTCAATCATTCCCTTCTCTTCGACATACCACAGCATTTCAGACGGCGCTTCCGAACCCGGTGCCATCATAAAATCGTAGGTCAGGCCATCGATCACCTCTTTCTGACCGGTATGGGTGATGTAGTTGGTCGGCTCAATCAGCGTCACCGTACCGGCTGACGTGGTGGTACCCAGCCCCGCGCCAACCTGACCTTTCGCGTCCGGTTTCAGCAGGTTACCGTACATATAGCTGGCACGACGGCTCATGGCATTCCCGGCCATGATATTTTCAGACACCGCTTCCTGCATAAAGCCTGCAGGCGCATAGACTTTCACCTTGCCGGATTTCACATCGGCTTCGTCCACGACGCCGCGCACGCCACCGTAATGGTCAACGTGGCTATGGGTATAAATCACCGCGACGACCGGCTTTTTACCGCGATTCTTATAGTAGAGATCCATCCCTACCTTCGCCGTTTCCGCCGAGACCAGCGGGTCGATAACCGTGATCCCCTCTTTCCCTTCCATAATGGTCATATTGGAAAGGTCGAGGTTACGAATCTGGTAGACGCCGTCGGTCACTTCAAACAGGCCGCCGATATTGATGAGCTGCGACTGACGCCACAGACTTGGGTTGACCGTATCCGGCGCTTTCTCGCCCTCTTTAATAAACGCGTACTGCTGCGGGTTCCAGACCACGTTACCCTGCTTACCTTTAATCAGCTCTGGCGGCAGCGGCGCAATAAATCCTTTGTGCGCATTAGCGAAATCGGTTTTATCCGCGAAAGGCAGTTGCGCATACAACGCATCATTCGCCTCTTTGGTTTGTGCCGTTGCCGCTTTACCTGGCTCCTGCGCCATTGCCGGAAGGGAAATGACGGCGCTCGAGCACACGCCAGCGATGGCCATATAGCCCGCTAATTTTTTCAGTTTCATAAAGCCTCTATTCATAACATTGCGCCGCACAAAGGAGGTTGCTTATTGATATAAGCCACGGCGTGAGAGTTTTCGATTGAATAACGATGAGGTAAGAGTAACACCGGTATTTAGCGAGGGGAAAACATGAACCATTTAAATTTAAATTTATACTGCAAGCCCACAATGCATTTAAAAATAAACAAATCGTTGGTCGTCAGGCCTCGGTATAAAAAGATAATAGGCAGCTTATTCGTTAAGCCTGGAAACACCATGTATAAAGTGACTGTTTTGCTTCTGGCCGCCACGTTAACGGCGTGCAGTGCCGATAAACCGCAAACGTTGAGCAAAATTGATGCCCTGCAAATTCCGGTGGTCGCACAGAGCCCATACCCTGCGGAGCCCAACGCGCTCGCTGCACAATATCAGAACAATGAGCGCATCATAGAAAACGTCACCGATGCGCTAAAAACACAGTATCTACAGAATGTTAGCAGCCGTGACATTTTCGACGTTCATAGCGAGGCACACCAGGTCTACGCGGCGCTATCCAAGCTCGACCAGCTGCAGCTTATCAACCGCTATTATCTGAAAGCGCAGAATCTCGACGGCCTTAACCACGTGGGCAGTTCACTGCAGCCATTGGAAAAAGGATAAAAAAAAGCTCACTCATCATCGATGAGTGAGCTTTTTTCATTGAACTAAAATCCCTCAGGCAAGCTGCTGACGGACATTAAATAACCCCCGCGCTTAAACTCGATATAATGACCGTTTTTAAGCGCCGATAATACATTTAATACGCTACTGCGCGAGAGATGCGTACGCTCCTGAATATAATCCAGGATCGATATTTTCATGCGCGTCTCTTCAGGCAGTAATATCATCTCTTGCAGGTGATTACGAATCACCGAATAGGTGCGCTGTTGCACCACCAGCGCGTCACGATAAAAAAGATAGGCGGTGTGATACGACAACACCGAAGCCACATCTTCCCAGACGCCCTCGTCACGGAACATCTGCATCGCCGTTTGTGCATCCACGCGTAGAATGGTCGATTCCGACTCTGCCCGCAGCAAATGGCCGCGTACCGGCTGGATCATCTCAGCAATACCGAACAGATGAGGGTCATACACGGTGACAATCAGCAGGCCGTCTGACGCCCGTAAGATGGAGAGTTCACCTTCCAGAAAGAGAAAAAGCTGCGGCTGGTTTTTGTGCGTCCAAGTCATCCGTTTACGGGGAACCACCTTCATTTTTTCGGCTATCGGCTGCAGCAGCGCCGTCAATCGTTGAATGCTCTGCTCCGGGCGAATCGGCGGTAAATTTTGCATAGTCCTACCTGTAAAAATGACACAACGTTGCATTTACGCACATCGACAGATGTGCCATAAAGCGCAACGTTGTTTAAATTCAAACCAATAAAAGCTTGTCCTGACGGTAGGCCGGATAAGCTTAGCGCCATCCGGCCTACAGGGTTATGGCGTGACGATATTGAACCAGAAATCAAACTTGTCCATATAGCCCAGCATCTCGTCGAGTTTTGCTCCGTTGCCGCTGATCTTCACTTCGCCCTTATCTTCAGCCTGTTTAAGCGTTTCCTCTTTCAGGATGATTTTATTCAGGGTTGCCCTATCCAGGGTCAGCGTCGCATCAGCATCTTTCGCTTCCGCGTTGGCGGTATGGTTCAGCACGCCGTTTTCCAGCTCCAGCTTATATTTGCCGCCATCATTGCCCAAATCAATGTTAAACACCGACTTCGCTTTCCCAGCCTTCTCACCGTTGATATGTACGGCCAGATAGTCAAAGAACATTTCCGGCGTCATCGCACGCACCGTGTCCGGGCTGGCAGTGTTCGGCGTTGGCCCTTTCACCACGCCGTTACGCAGCTCCTGCGCGCCGGTCAGGTAGAAGTTACGCCACGGGCCCGATTCGGCCTGATAACCCAGCTGCTCCAGCGCATCGGCTTCCAGGTTGCGCGCATCCTGGTTTTGCGGGTCGGCAAAGACCACTTTGCTGACCACCTGCGCCACCCAACGGTAGTTGCCCTGGTCGTAATCCTCTTTGGCTTTTTTCAGAATCGCCTCAGCGCCGCCCATATAGTCGACAAATTTCTTCGCCGCTTCTTCAGGTGGCAGCTCGTCGAGCGTCGCCGGGTTGCCGTCGAACCAGCCGAGGTACAGCACGTAGGTGGCCTTCACGTCGTGGCTCACCGAGCCATAGTAACCACGGTTAGCCCAGGTATTTGCCAGGCTGTCCGGCAGCTTGAAGTTGGCGGCGATTTCATCCCGGGTCAGCCCTTCGTTTGCCATACGCAGCGTCTGGTCGTTGATGTAACGATAGAGGTCACGCTGGCTCTTCAGCAGATTCACCACGTTTTCATTGCCCCAGGTTGGCCAGTGGTGCTGCGCCATAATCACTTCCGCTTTATCACCCCAGCGAACAATCGCTTCGTTGATGTATTTCGACCACGGCAGCGGTTCACGAATCTTCGCGCCGCGCAGCGAGTAGGTGTTGTGCAGCGTATGCGTCACGTCCTCTGCCGATTCAATAAGCTTTTTCTCTTCAATAAACCACAGCATTTCAGACGGCGCTTCTGAGCCAGGAGCCAGCATAAAGTCATAGGTCAGCCCATCAATCGTCTCTTTCTGCCCATCTTTATCGATAATATTGGTCGGTGCGATTAAGGTGACGGTCCCGGCCGAGGTGGTGGTACCCAGCCCTGCGCCAACCTGCCCTTTCGCATCCGGTTTCAACAGGTTGCCGTACATGTAGCTGGCGCGGCGACTCATTACGTTACCGGCCATAATGTTTTCCGCCACCGCCGCTTCCATAAAGCCGGACGGTGCGTACACTTTAACTTTGCCGGATTTCACATCGGCTTCATCCACCACTCCGCGCACGCCACCGTAGTGGTCAACGTGGCTGTGGGTGTAAATGATTGCCACCACCGGCTTTTTGCCGCGGTTTTTGTAGTACAGGTCCATCCCCACTTTGGCGGTTTCCGCCGAGACCAGTGGGTCAACGACGGTGATCCCCTCTTTCCCTTCGATAATGGTCATGTTGGAAAGATCGAGGTTGCGAATCTGGTAGACGCCATCGGTCACTTCAAACAGCCCGCTGATGTTGATCAGCTGCGACTGACGCCACAGGCTAGGGTTGACGGTAGCCGGGGCTTTTTCGCCCTCTTTGATAAAGGCGTACTGTTGCGGGTTCCAGATAACGTTGCCCTGCTCGCCTTTAATCACATCGGTTGGCAGCGCGGCGATAAAGCCTTTGTGGGCGTTGGTGAAATCGGTATTGTCGGAGAAAGGCAGCTGAGTTAAGAGTGCGTCATTAGCTTTTTGCGTGGTATCCGTCGCCTCTTTCGGCGTCACGTCGGCATAGGCCGGGAGGATAATTGTCGACATAAAACCTGCCAGCGCCAGGCTTCTGACAATAAGCTTTATTTTCATTATGACCCTCGATTTTACAGTATTTTATATAACCCCAGAAGGTAATCGGTTGAGATACATTATTTTTCCTCACCCTATAAAAACATAACCAGGAATCGCCATTACGCAAGGAAGAATAGTTGATAAAAATAGGGTTTTTATGTTGAGATATAATCCTTTTAAATCAACATGTTAAATGACCTCCTTTAATTTGACGAATTGTATTTCATGTACTAGAAAAAATAACAATTTTAATATTCGTCATTCCCGAATAATTCAGCAAAGTAAGTATCGCAGTCATATTTACCGCCATTTTTAGACATTAAGACTTAAATATCCTGCCGTTCTATCATTTAACATCACCATAAAATGTTAATATTTAGAAACAGTTAGACACAGGATTTACTCCATAGTGAGTATTTTTTCAATTTAAGCTCAACGACCGTTTCATCGTCGTTGCCAGCACCGCCTTTTTCATGAAAAATCGCTATGTATAAAACTACATAACGAGACAAGTCGATGGTTTCAGGAAAAATGAAGTACGGGATTCTGGCGCTGATGGTATGTACCCCAGCGGTGTTCGCAAAAGACATCCGCGTCACCTACGCCGGTTCAATGGGCAAAGTCATGGATCAAGGGTTAGGGCCTGCGTTCAGTAAAGCCGATAACGGTGACTATCAAGGGCAAGGTCAGGGGGCATACGGTATGGCTCGTCTGTTAGCCAGCCATAAAATTGAGGCCGATGTGTTTGTTTCCATCAACCCTGGTCCAATGCAGATCCTCAAAGATGCCGGGCTGATTGATGAAGCCGTGCCCGTTGCCAGCACCAGCATGGTGGTAGCGTACAATCCGAAAGGAAAATATGGCGCTCAGTTTGCCGCCGCCAATCAGAAACACGATGGCTCATGGCTTAATCTGCTGGCACAAAAAGATATCAGCTTCGGGCGCACCGACCCGTACGTCGACCCGAAAGGTCAGAACATCGTCTTTACGCTGATGCTGGCGGAGAAATATTACCAGCAGCCGGGCATCGCGATGAAAATCCTCGGCAGCCTGCAAAACCCGCAGCAGACCCACCAGGAAGGCGGCCTGATATCACGCCTTGAGAGTGGTCAGGTGGACGCCGCCGCCGGCTATGAGAGCGAAATTCGCTCCGCGCACCTGCCTTACGTGGTGCTGCCAGACGAGATTAACCTGAGCAACCCGGCGATGGCAAAGCAGTGGTATGACACCGTCAGCTTCACCATTAAAGACGCCCAGGGCAAAGATCAGGTTCTGCATACCCAGCCGATGGTGTTCTACGCTGCGGTGCTGAAAAATGCGCCTAACGGTGTTGAACAAGGCGAGAAATTCGTTAAATTTATGCAAAGCACCCAGGGTCAGGCGCTGTTTAAACAGTACGGTTACGCGGAACCAAAAGGGGACGCGCTATACGCCCGCTAAACCGCCCAGCCAGAATAGCGGGCTGGCTCTCGCTGCCCGCTATTCTCTTGCTGAGCATTCCTTTTATTACCCTGGTTAGCGTTACGCCGTGGCACCATTTGCAGCTGGCATGGCGAGACGGGGATGCCATCGCCGTCTCGATGGGGCTTGGAGGCGTGGCGCTGTGCATCACGGTCGCCATTGGGCTGCCCGTTGCCTGGTGGCTTTCGCAGGCGCGCGGACGCCGCCGTTTACTGGGGGAATTGCTGGTGATGATCCCCTTGCTCACCCCGCCGCTGGCAATGGGTATCCTGTTGGTCTCGGCGCTGGGACCCTATGGGTTAGTCGGCACGTGGATCTCAAAACTTGGCGTAACGCTGGTCAACAATCCGGCAGCCTTTGTGCTGGCGCAGATATACGGATCGCTGCCCTACTTTATTGTGGTCGCCCGCTCGGCGTTCGCTACCGTGCCCAAAGATATTCTCGAAGCCGGTCAGACTCTCGGCGCTTCGGGCTGGCATCGCTTTCGCTACCTCACGCTTCCCATCGCCTTTCCCGGCCTCGCCTCTGCCGTTACCCTTGCCTGGGTGCGGGCCGTCGGTGAATTTGGCATCGTGATGATTTTCGCCTATTTTCCTCAAGGCATCCCGGTCAAACTCTATACCAACCTGCAAAACGACGGCGTAGATGCGGTGTATACGCTGCTGTGGATGCTGCTGATTGTGACCCTGCCGCTGCCGATGATGTGCTTTGCGCTAGGCAGAAGGGTTAAGTAGCGGATAGCGACGGTGCAAACCTCTATTAAATGCAATATGCCCTGTATTAAACAGGGCATATGAATGACGGATTACAGATTAAAAAACTTACAGGCTGTCATTATTTCGCTTTTCAAGCGCTTCCCGATAGCGCCGTTGTTCCACAATATCCAGATTTGGATCGAATAACACACTTGATCCTTTCACCGCAATATCGGTATCAATTTCTGTTTGGGAAGCATAGGCTTTACTGCCTTGAGGCTGCGTAGTCGTTGGGGGGATATAGGTCCCTTGGTATTGTCTATTCCCGGAACAACCGATATAGGCTAACAGGCAGGCAAACAGGAAGAAGAATGTCCATATGGTGTTATAGCCGTTAAGCGTATATCCACTGCCATACACATCCGAAAACACAGCATGAAATCTGATGGCATAAACAATCAGGAATGATGAGAGGATAACAACTCGACTTTTACCTACGGTTAAATGCTTAACTAAAAATTTTACCGTTGCCACTAGCGTGACCAAAAACAACACCACGGCAGCTAAGAGCAGCCATATCGGGAACCGCCCATATTCTTGCGTAATGTTCTGCGATAGCGTCACCAATGAAAGCACCAGGAAAGCGTTTAGCAGAAAAAGTCTGGACGCCATCGATATTTTCACGTTTTTTCCGATCGTACGGATAAACAGCACTGGGACAAGTGACGGTACGTTTATCAGCAGCGCCATGAAAATCACCCAATAGATAGAATTCATAACATTCTTCCTTTACTTACATTGCGGTCCAGCCGTTATTGGTTTTAACCAGAACAATTCTAGCTTCTTCTGGTTCTGACATTCCTTTCACGCTGGAAAAAGCATCTTTGTCAACCCAGCCAGGAACATCTGACAGTTTCCATGTATAGGATACCTGCGTTACTTTTTGACTGTCAGAGTTACCAGGTTCGGTCCACTCTTTTATTTCAGCAACAACTCTCTTCCCTACGCAAGCCCCATGCTCCTGATCCCAGAATTTAGCTTTAACACCTTTGTCTGTAGCCGATAAGACGGCAACAGGCCCGGACAGTTGCTGTTCGTATTCAATATCGATTAAACCTGATTTTTTAAGCCCCGCTAAGATAGGGCCGACATCATTTCCTCGAACATTGACTCTGACTAAAACGCCAGCCTCGCTGAAACGATAATACGCAGCGCTGTTATTTTGTTTTGAATTAAAAGAATAACAAACAGGCTCTTTGCTAATGGTCTTATTAATCGCAGTTTCAATATCCCCTTTATCTCCACAACCCGCCAGCAAAGTTGCAACTCCCGCAACTATCACAATCTTACGCATAGATGAGTCCTCTTTAATGGTCGATAGCGCCATTTCACAATAAAACCAGACGTACCGATATATCGGCGTTGTTTACCGTAGCGAATCCACGAACGTTAACCTGGTGAACGGTTCCTGTAACGCTGACTTTCTGCCCTTTCTTATCGATAAAAACAGTATCATCAAGACCAGAGTCGTCATCCAGGTAGGCAATACCGCCCCGTTGTAGGTATCAGATGTGTGCAAAAGTATACACAATAGAAATACATTACTTTAATTATTTTTTATTTTTCAATAATGTTTTCACAAAACCATTACACCTATTAAAACCTAACCAATGATAGTTAATATCTATTGTTTTTGAATTTATATAAAATGCATTGATCCTGGCTTTTGATATTTATGTGCCCAGTAGCGCAAAGCAAGTATCAAACGTTACCAGGCTTATAATCACATATCAGGATAGACCGTCTGTTTTTTATCGAGCCCTATAGTTTCTTTTTTTCGTTTATTTTCTTTCTGCCGACCCGATGCATCGTAATCGCACAACGTTCCTTAAGTGAAATATCTGAACCTGAACGGTTGTCAGCCAGAAAAATATCAATATAAAAATGCCCATCAGACTCATTGATACCTGACGAATTTGCCCAAGCATTAAATCGCTGGTGTTTTTGGTGGTTGTTATAAATACTTTTGCCCGCAGGGAGTTGGTTAGCAAATGTCGGTGGTGCATTAATAAACAAACCTCAACATGGTGCCATCAGGGGTTCAGAATTGACTAAGTTGTTGTTAATAGTGTGAGCTTGTGAGCTAAAGAGGATAAAAGTGGATGCCCGACATGAGGCAACATGATAAAAATGGCAGCGTTAGAGGTAGGGAAACAGAGCGAAAGCCAGAAATTTTAATGCCGGCATTGATGCATGACAAAATCAACATAGTTTGTTACTTATTGATTTTGGTGAATGATTGGCGGAGAGAGGGGGATTTGAACCCCCGGTAGAGTTACCCCTACTCCGGTTTTCGAGACCGGTCCATTCAGCCGCTCTGGCATCTCTCCGTTTTGATGGTTGCCATCATGCCAGGTTATTTGGCATTTTAACAGACCCAGTCTCTTCAATTGCGTTCAAGTGACGAGTTTGCGAGCAAAACGATGATTAAATGGCCCTGGAAAGCAAGTGACACTGCCGAGATAACCGACTTACCGTGGGCGGAAGCTCTGGCGATCCCCCTATTAGCGAATTTGTCTGACGACGAGCAGGTCAAACTGGTGCAGTTGGCCGACCGTTTTTTACAGCAAAAGCGGCTGGTGTTTCTGCAAGGATTGACGGCGGAGCCTATCATCGAGACGCGTATTGCCCTGCTCTTCTGTCTGCCGATTCTGGAACTCGGGATCGAATGGCTCGACGGATTCCATGAAGTGTTGATCTACCCGGCGCCTTTTATTGTTGACGACGAATGGGAAGATGATATCGGACTGGTGCACAATCAGCGCGTTGTTCAGTCTGGTCAAAGCTGGCAGCAGGGGCCGATTGTGCTCAACTGGCTGGATATTCAGGACTCGTTCGATGCCTCCGGTTTTAACCTCATCATTCACGAAGTGGCGCATAAGCTGGATACCCGCAACGGCGACCGCGCCAGCGGCGTGCCTTTTATCCCGCTGCGCGAAGTCGCTGGCTGGGAGCATGACCTTCATGCTGCGATGAATAACATTCAGGATGAGATTGATTTAGTTGGTGAAAACGCGGCCAGCATCGATGCCTATGCCGCCACCGACCCTGCTGAGTGCTTTGCCGTGCTCTCTGAATACTTTTTCAGCGCACCTGAACTTTTCGCCCCGCGTTTCCCGGCACTGTGGCAGCGTTTCTGCGGCTTCTATCGCCAGGATCCACTGCAGCGGTTGCGCGATAACAGCGGACAGGATGAAGATCCCCCAGTAGTTCACTAAAACAACATCTTGCGCTAAATTCATCCATTCGAATCAGCGAGTTAAATTTAGTGTTGACACAATTATCGGGGGCCAGTACTATGCGCCTCGTTCACACGATTCCTCTGTAGTTCAGTCGGTAGAACGGCGGACTGTTAATCCGTATGTCACTGGTTCGAGTCCAGTCAGAGGAGCCATATTTAAGAAGCCTGCTTAGGAAACTAAGCAGGCTTTTTGCTTTTCTGCCTTTGCCAAACCCCAGTACAGTTCACCGCGCCCTTCAGGACAGATTAGCCCGCAACGACAATTTCATTTCCTCCCCACGAGGATTATGATGACGCTTATTATCCTTTCTGTTCGTTGTCACCGAGAAATTGATGGACTTCATCAGCATCATTATGTCGGCGGGGAAAACCTCCGTCGATGTAGCGCTCTATACGCTGCTGCCGATCATGGTAGTTATGCTCATCGTCATGAAGTATCTGGAAGTGCGCGGCGTACTGGACGTTATCGTACGCTGGCTCGCCCCGCTGCTTAAGCCGTTTGGTCTCACCGGAATGAGCGCCTTTGCGCTTATCCAGATGAATTTCGTCAGCTTTGCCGCTCCGCTGGCAACCCTTGCCATTATGGACAAACGCGGCGTTTCGGACCGGCAGATGGCCGCTACGCTGGCGATGCTCTTCGCGATGGGCCAGGGCAACGTCTTCTATCCGCTCACGCCGTTTGGCCTGCACTGGCTGACCTCCATCGTTATCTCAATCGCTGGCGGATTGTGCGCTGCTGCGGTTACCTGGCACGTCACGGGGCGTCGGCTATCGGTGGTAGAGAACGCCCGAGCCGAGGCATTACCTGACGCCGAGAAAAACAATCAGGGAATTATTTCGGTGATTAACAGCGCAGGCTCCGACGCCATTCGTCTGGCGCTTGGTGCAGTACCCATGCTTATCCTGTCGCTAGCTATCGTTGGCGTAATGAAATCAGCTGGCCTGATTGAGATGCTCCAGCAACTGTTGATGCCATTACTGGTGTGGTTGCATATTCCGGTTAACTTTGTGCTCCCCGCGCTGGTCAAATGCGTGGCCGGCGGCACGGCCTATTTTGGCGTCGTCTCTGAACTGGTGCAGCAGGGAAAAATCACCGTGAGTCAGATTAACGCCTCTGCCGGGCTGTTAGTTCAGACCTTCGATCTTCCCGGCATCGGAATTTTTCTGGGTGTGAGTTCCCGCTTCGTTCGCCTGTTCCGCTACGCCGCCACCGGCGCGCTCGCCGGGATCGCTGTCCGCACCCTTTTGCACCTTGCCCTGTTCTGACACCGCTTCCCGGAGGCAGGCGATAACATCAGGCCGCTCGCTACAGGCAATATGCTGTTGAACGCGCGCCATCATCCACGGGAAAAAGGGGTTGGAGGTAACGCGCATCAGCGTATCCAGCCCCACGCTCAGCGTAGCCGTCTCTCCGCGCAGCGAAATTGTGCCCAGACTAATGCCGTAACGATTTTTCTCCTGCGGGTTTCGACCATAAAGTGAGTCGGTCAGCGGGAACGGCACCGCCACGTGCGACAACGAATACATATCCTGCGGCCAGGCGATCTGCAGAGGCGCCACGGTCTCCGTCAGAGCGCCAGCCTCCGTTGAGCGCGCCACCGTTTGATTGGTGTCCGGCGCGGCGTTGGTGATAACCGTGGTCGTGTATAGCCTTGGGGCTGGCGGCAGCAAGGTGTTCACCGCCGAGTAGGACGACGGCCTGAACAGCGCGCGTAAATTCGCCGCTTGGTTAATATCGAAAATCACCAGCTCACTGCCGTTATCCGGCAAATAGCGATAGAGCGAATCCACCACCGCCCGGGTGCTCACCGTGGAGTCCATTACCGATTGAAACGTGAGTACCGGCGCCAGTTCAGCCAGCCGCTTATTTTGCGACTCCTGCACGATTTGCTGCTGCAGCGCCTGAGATAACAACCACGACTGGCGCGCGGCCTTAACCGGGAACGAGTTATATTTATAAGGATTAAACTCCGGCACGACGTTAAGCCACGCCGCACGAGCAAAGGCAGGGAATATCGCGGGCAGTCCGGCAAGCCCGGCAAAACGGGCAAAGGCGGTGACACCGATCATCGGCGATAGCAGGATTATCTGCTGCGGCCGACGCAGCGATTTATCCTCCAGGCTATCGAGAGCATATTTCATCGCCAGCGCCCCGCCGTTGGAGTACCCGACAATATGCAGCGGTACATCATTTCCTGCCAGCCGCGTCGCTTCGCGCACGGCCATCCGCGTTGTTGCTACCCACTGTTCGCGGTCAACGCCGGTTAACGCCCCTGGCGCGGTACCGTGACCCGGTAGTCGGGGGACAACGGCAATAAACCCCTGCTGCTGATAACGTTGTGCCAGATAGCGCACACTGTAAGGAGAGTCCGTCAGGCCGTGGAGCAGCACCGCCGCACCGCGAGGTTTGCCCTCGGGCTGCAGAATAAAAGAGCGGTTCCAGTCAGGCTGAAACTTATCGGGATAAACCAGACTTTGGGCATAAAAACGGTTAATCGCCGTTTTCTCGTCGGCGGTCAACGTGTCGGTAATCTTATTTTTCATATCGCGGAAAATCGTCGCTTCCCGCGTCAGATAGTCCGCAAACGTCGCGTTATCGATCTCCCCGGCGGTCATTTCATCCGCCGTCCAGGTATGCCAGCGGTGCAGCGCCGGGCCGCGCTGGGATTCATAGATGCGACCGATAAAAAAGACAATGATGACCACAACCAGGCCAACAAGCGCCTTTTTTGCCCATGAGAGTATTCTCTTACCAGACGTATTCAGCAGTCGGGTTAAACGCATCATTGCCATAGTGCTATCCGGTTTATCTCTCTGTTCGTAAGGGTATATCGTAAAACCAACTGCGATCCTGCGATGTGCCTTTTAAACATAGACTAAACCAGCGGCCACTTTTCGTGGCCCAGAATAGGATGAGGTAATGAGCTGAAACGGTATGGAGAGGTAAGCAGCAGCGCCCCCCAGAGGGCGCGGCGTTAAATTTGGTAATCCAGCACCGACTCTTCCAGCTCCATCGCCTGGCGTTTAATCTCTTCCAGAGACAGCCCGGCATTACAGAGCTCAATAAAGCGCCATACATAGTTGCGCTGTAGCTGCCCGCGCTTAAGCCCTAGCCAGACGGTATTGGCGTCGAACAGGTGATGGGTATCCAGACG
Organism: Kluyvera sp. EC_51; assembly: GCF_019584505.1. Taxonomy (NCBI): domain Bacteria; kingdom Pseudomonadati; phylum Pseudomonadota; class Gammaproteobacteria; order Enterobacterales; family Enterobacteriaceae; genus Kluyvera; species Kluyvera sp. EC_51. The sequence goes on from NZ_VDAG01000024.1 coordinate 135,399, forward strand.
CACCAGGCTGCCGGACTCCTGCGGGTCGCCGGACTGCTCCGCCACGAGACCAATGCCGAGGCCCAGCTCAACGTAGGTTTTAATCACATCAGAGTCCTGGGCGCTCAGCACGATATCTGGCGTCAGCCCCTTGCGATTAAAGGCTTCATCAATACGGGAACGCCCGGTGATCCCCTGGCGATAGGTAATAAGCGGCCAGCGAGCAATGTCTTCCAGCGTCAGCGGTGAGGTGTGAGTCAGTGGATGGTCCTGCGGAACTAACAGGCTGTGATGCCAGCGGAACCACGGGAAGGCCACCAGCGTTGCGTCGTTACTGAGGCGCTCACTGGCAATGCCGATATCCGCTCCGCCGTTATGCAGCAACGCATCAATTTCCTGCGGCGTGCCCTGAATCAACTCCAGGCGCACGTCTTTGAAAATTTCCCGGAACGCTTTAATCACCGGCGGCAGGCTATAGCGAGCCTGGGTGTGCGTGGTGGCAATCGTCAGCACGCCGGACGCATCGTTGGTAAAGAGATCGGCCAGACGTCGGACGTTGCTGGCCTCGTTCAGTATGCGTTCGGCAATCACCAGCAGGGCTTTGCCCGGCTCCGTCATCCCTAACAGGCGCTTACCGCGACGGATGAAAATCTCAATCCCCAGCTCTTCTTCGAGCTCACGAATATGTCGGCTTACGCCGGACTGCGATGTATAAAGCATATTGGCAACTTCGGTCAGGTTGTAATCCTGCCGTGCCGCTTCACGAATTATTTTGAGCTGCTGGAAGTTCACGCTTCTCTCCGGGTCAATCAGACGTTGAACTATTGTTAAAGTCTGATGCCCTTGTGAACAAATAATAAAAACCAGCAAGTTATATCTGAATGGAATATAAGCTTAGCTCACCAGCAGCAGTTCACGGTTATCCAGCATTGGTCGGCTGACCAGCGACATCAGGATCTCTTTCACCGCCTGCGCCTGCGGGCTCAGTTGACCGCGCGCCGACACGTTTAACGACAGCGGCAGGCTCATCGACGGGGTCGTGATCCGCGCCATCCAGCCGTTTGCCGCGCTGCACAGCGAACGCGCCGCCGATTCTGGCAGCACCGTCACGCCCATTCCGCTAGCAATCGCAGCAGTCAGCGTAGAGATAGACTCAATTTCACCAATGATTTTTGCCGTTAATCGACGCAGCGAGAAAGCCTCATCGACACGAGCGCGAACGGCGCTGTAATCCCGCGGCAGGAACAGGTTCATCTCCGCCACCGCGGTGAGATCGACACTTTGACCTGGGCAATCGCGTGTACCAACCAGATAGAGATCTTCTTTCAGCAGCGGTTGGCTAACGATCCCAGCCAGCGGCGCGCGATCGTACAGCACCGCCATATCCAGCTGACCGTTCAACAGTTTGTCATTCAGCACGGTACCGCTATTTTCATGCAGATAAACCAGTACTTCAGGCAGTTCGTTACGCACCGCCTGCAGCAGCGGCATAGTAATAGATGACGCTGCCGTGCCTGGTGCAAGGCCAATAGAGACCGTGCCGCTGAGGGTCTGACCGACGTTATTCACCGCCAACTGCGCCTGTTCGCACTGGCGTAAAATTGTTCGGGCATGGGTATATAACACTTTGCCCGCTTCCGTTGGCGTGACGCCGCGCTTGGTGCGAATCAACAGCTGCTGATCGAGTTCTCCCTCCAGCGTCGCCACCTGCTGGCTTAAAGCGGGCTGCGCGATATGCAACACTTCTGCGGCCTGAGTCAGGCTACCGATATCGACGATTTTCACAAAGTACTTCAGCCGTCTTAAGTTCATTTTTGCCTCCGGTTCGGAATCACTGCCACGCTGGCGTTAAGTAATCGGAGGAGTTGCAAGATGCTTGCCAGTTTTAAAATAGCCCGTAAAACCGTGTAAACCTATCGCTCAGGCCCTTTTTTGCGGCTATCAGAAGTTTGTGATCTGCCCCATAAGGGGTAATTCTGCACTTTCACGGTGCAGAACAGTCAAAAAAACAACAAATGACGCGGAATTGCTGAAATTGTCAGCAAACGAACTTATTAGCGCTTTTCACCCTTTGACAAGCCGGGGTGACATCGATAATATGCGCCCCGTTCACACGATTCCTCTGTAGTTCAGTCGGTAGAACGGCGGACTGTTAATCCGTATGTCACTGGTTCGAGTCCAGTCAGAGGAGCCAAATTTAAAAAGCCTGCTTTCGAGCGGGCTTTTTGCTTTTCTGCGTTTGCCTTGCGTAAATCAGCCCGCAGCGCTTAAGCGTTTCACCTTCCTACCGACTCATCTCATACTCCACCGCTTCCCTCACCGCCACCAGCGCTTCACGCAGGCTCTCCAGCGGCACCGACCCCAGTGCAACGCGTAATGCCTGCGGGACGTTGATTGAAGTTGAGAACGGTTCAGCGGTGGAGACCAGAATATGGTTATCCATCAGCGCCTTCACGATGCGGTCGGCACGGCACTCATCGGCCAGCGGTAACCAGACAAACCAGGAGTTTGGGTGGCCGATACAGGGCAGCGGGTACAAACATTCACGGGCTAGCGCCTGTCGTTGACGGGCGTCGTCTCTTTTTAAGACCGTCGTCCGGGCCACCGTGCCGTCCTGAATCCAGTGGCTCATCAAGGCGGTGAGCAGCGAAGGCGTATTCCAGGTGGTGGCCCGGATCGCCCGCTCCAGCGCTGGTTTTAGCGAGCCGGGGCAAATCGCTACGCCAACGCGCAGTCCGGTCGCCACATTCTTTGAAAATCCGCTGACATAGACCGTTCTTTCCGGCGCGTAGCAGGCAACGGGAGGTGGCGGTTGTTCGACTAAAAAGGCGTAGGCAGCATCTTCAATAATCAGCAGATCATACTGACGGGCAATAGCGACCAGCTGCTGGCGCTGTCGGTGGCTGAGCACCCAGCCTAGCGGGTTATGCAGCGTCGGCATGGTGTAAACCGCTCGCACGTGACGCTGCTGGCAAATAGTATCGAGAGCATCAAGATCCGGGCCATCGGCAAGCGAGGGGATTGCGAGAAGCTCCAGGTGATACAGCGCCGCCAGCGCTTTAAATCCGGGGTAGGTTAACGCGTCTACCGCCACGACATCACCGGGCTGTAGCAGCCCCATTACCGTGACCGCCAGACCATGTTGGGCGCCGTTAACCAGCAAAATATTGTCGGAGTCAGGGGTAAAACCCAGGCTCGCAAAATAGCGGGCGACCATCTCGCGATCCGCTTTGCGCCCGGCGTGAGGCTGGTAGCGCAGATGCGATTCAATATCGCCGACGTTGGCGAGCTGTCGCAGGGCGTCACGCAACTCCTCGCCCTGCCCCGGCTGCGATGGGTAGTTAAAGTTCAGGTCACGCACGCCAGGCATCATCACCTGCTGGTCAACGCCATGACCCGCCGCGAGGGTAATTTCGCGCACAAAGGTGCCGCGCCCGATTTCACCACTCACCAGCCCCATCGCCTCCAGTTCGGCATAAACACGCGTGGCGGTGGCAAGAGAAATACGTTCCTCCGCCGCCAGCCGCCGGTGCGTGGGCAGCCGGGTTCCGGCTGTGAGTTGTCCATCGCGTATCCGTGCGGCGAATCTGTCAACGATCGTTTTGTATCGCGCCTTCATACAATGTATCCATGACAATAATTTGATTGTATTAGATTAAGAAAACTACCATCGCGCTGTTAATGACTCAACGGTGAGGTGGACAAAATGAAGGCAGCGGTATTTCAAACACACACAGCATCCGGCTGGTTTAACGGGCTGCTGGGCGTAGTGATTTTTAGCGGTTCATTGCCGGCAACGCGTATCGCGGTCGGCGCTATGGACCCGTTTTTTCTGACCTTTCTGCGGGCGTCGATTGCCGGGCTTCTCGCCCTGGCGCTGATTGTCATCTTTCGTGAGCGTCGCCCCACGTCCGGACAAATTTTTCCGCTGCTGGTCGTTTCACTCGGAGTGGTGGTAGGCTTTCCTCTGCTCACCGCCATGGCGCTACGCTACGTTACGGCGGCGCACTCGATTGTCTTTCTTGGGCTTCTGCCCCTCTCCACGGCGATTTTTGGCGTGCTGCGCGGGCGGGAGCGGCCACATCCGGCGTTCTGGATCTTCTCGCTGTTGGGGAGCCTGCTGGTTGCCGGGTTTGCTCTTTCACAAAACGCCAGCGCGTCGTTAACCGGCGATCTGCTGATGCTTGCCGCTGTGGGGGTCTGCGGGCTGGGCTATGCGGAGGGGGCCACACTGACGCGGCAGTTGGGCGGCTGGCAGGTGATTAGCTGGGCGCTAATTTTATCGCTGCCGATAATGCTGCTGGCGACGTTACTGACGTTACCTGCTAACCCCGGCGCCATTACGGGTCAGGCGTGGCTGGCGCTTGGCTACGTCTCGCTGTTCAGCATGCTGATTGGCTTTATCTTCTGGTACAAAGGTCTGGCTGAGGGCGGAATTGCCGCGGTAGGCCAGCTCCAGCTTTTACAGCCGTTTTTAGGGCTGGCGCTGAGCGCCTTGCTGCTGCACGAGGCGGTGAATCCGCTGATGATGCTGGTTACGCTTGGGGTGATCCTCTGCGTTATCGGCTCGAAAAAGTTTGCCCGATAGCAAAGCCCGGCGGCGCGATACCGGCCGGGCGTTACCCACTACAGCGCGGCGCGAATCATATCCAGCACCTGCATATTACGCACGGTTTCATCCAGCGGGATCAGCCGCGACGGCTCGTTGAGGATCGCGCTGGAGAAGTGGCGGATTTCAGCCTGGTAACGGTCCGACTCGCTCACCGGCAGCTCGCGTACGCCTTCGCTGGTGTGCAGCTCCAACGCGCCGGCATCATCGAGGAAGGGCTTATCGATAATCAGCATCCCTTTGCTGCCAATAATCTCCGCGTAGTTGCGACCAAAGGCGTTAAAGCCGCAGTGAATATTGGCAATCAGGCCATCATCATATTGCAGCAGCGCCGAGAGATTGGTATCCACCCCTTGATCTGTTTCGCTCACCACTTTGCAGCTCACCGGCAGACGTCCGGTCACCATGCCGATAAAGTTCACCGGGTAGCAGCCAACGTCATACAGCGCCCCGCCGCCGAGCGCGGGCTGCATTTTGATGGTGCCAGGCCGGTCGAGGAAGAAGCGGAACGAAACGTTGATATGGCGCAACTCACCCAGCTCACCGCTCTCCAGCACCTGTTTAATCACCCGTACCCGGTCGGTGTACTGGTACATAAAGGCTTCCATCAGCAGGCGGTTATGCTGCTGTGCCACCCGTTGCATGTCGCGCGCTTCATCGGCGGTAAGGCCAATTGGCTTCTCGCACAGCACGTGTTTCCCTGCCTCCAGCGCCCGGATCACCCACTCTTTGTGCAGCGAATTAGGCAAAGGAATATAGACCGCCTGAATCGCCTCATCGGCCAACAGCGCCGCGTAATCGCCATAGCTTTTCTGCCACTCCCCCACCGGCAGTTCGTCCTGATGACGCGAAGCCACGCCGTAGACGCGCGCGTTATCGGCACGTTGAATCGCCGGAATAATGGAATTTTTTGCGATTCGGGCATAGCCCAGCACGCCCCAGTTCACGACATCGCTCATTCAATGCTCCTTTTGCCAACCCTGGTTAAAAAGTCAAAAACCCGCAAATCGCGGGCTTTTGGCGTTGAATATAGACAGGCTTACAACGCGTTATGCGAGGTGCTGATATTGACCGGCATGCCGGAGCGCCTTTCGAGCGCGCCTCTTGCCCGACTACCATCCACGCCTTCACCCTGAGTAAAACTACGCAGCGCGGGCGTAATAGGCAACGGAACTTTGTTATCAGACTCATATTCTGTGCGGTTGCGCGATAATGGCTCATGCACTTCCACCCAGCGACTGCCGTCTGGCTCAACGGTGTATTTCACCGGCTGGTCGATAATCTGCACACGCGTGCCGACCGGCACGTTATCAAACAGATACTTGATATCATCATTGCGCAGACGGATGCAGCCCTGACTCACGCGCAGCCCGATGCCAAAATTCGCATTGGTGCCGTGAATGGCGTACAGGCGGCCAATATAGATGGCGTACAGGCCCATCGGGTTATCCGGCCCGGCGGGGACAAACGCAGGCAGGCTTTCGCCACGCTTCGCGTATTCACGACGGGTGTTTGGCGTTGGCGTCCAGCTCGGTGCTTCCTGTTTGCGCTCGACGGTCGTCACCCAGTTACGCGGTGTTTCTCGCCCCGCCTGACCGATACCAATGGGCAGCACTTCAACGGTGTTACCCTCCGGCGGGTAATAATAAAGGCGCATTTCCGCGACGTTCACCACAATGCCTCGACGCACCGTGTCGGGCAAAATCAGTTGCTGTGGCACCACCAGCGTGGAACCCGATTTTGGCAAGAAGACATCCACGTTCGGATTCGCCTCCAGCATATTGCTGAGCCCTTGCCCGTACTGCGCCGCAAAGGCCTCCAGCGGCAGGTGGTTATCCTGCGGCACCGTGATATTCAACGTGCTTCCCACAAGACGACTCCCCTCCGGTGGAAGCGGATAGGTCACAGCCAGCGCGCCCTGGCTACAGAGTGCCAGCGCGAACGCACACAAGAGTTTTACACGAGGTTTCATTTCCCTTTCCTCAAATCACAGCAGATGTCGGTTGATTATAGCTTTTTTACTCCGACGCGCAGCCTTTAACCGGATGAGAAATCACCCGGTTAAAGGTTAATCAGTTGTTACATCGAAACCGGCTTACGCTTTTGTTTCATCATCGGCTGGCATACTATCGATAAAAGCCGCACACAAGGAGCGAACGATGAGTAATACGGGCGTGAGTCTGACCCCAGAACAAGCGCTGGAGAAACTCCAGGCGCTGTACGATCAATCGGTAAGTGCATTACGTGACGCTATCCGTCTGTTTATTGACGACCGCTCATTACCCAGCGCCGAAGCGCGGGCAAACGGGCTATTTGTCTACCCCCAGCTTTCGGTCTCCTGGAGCGGCAACGCGCACAAGGCGCAGAAAACCCGCGCGTTTGGCCGCTTTACCCACTCCGGCTGCTACACCACCACCATCACGCACCCGGTGTTGTTCCGCAGCTACCTGCTGGAGCAGCTAAGCCTGCTGCACGAAGATTACGACGCCCATATTGAAGTCAGCCTGTCGCATCATGAAATTCCCTATCCGTACGTGATTGATGGCCTGAACCTCGATCGCTCGATGAGCGCTGACCTGACGCGCTTTTTCCCTACCACCGAGCTGTCGCAGATTGGCGATGAAACCGCGGATGGCCTGACCCACTCCACCGATTTCTATCCGCTTTCGCACTTTGACGCCCGCCGCGTGGATTTCTCGCTGGCGCGTCTGCGTCACTACACCGGCACCCCGGTCGAACACTTCCAGCCGTTTGTGCTGTTCACTAACTACACCCGCTACGTCGATGAGTTCGTGCGCTGGGGCTGCAGTCAGATCCTCGATCCTGACAGCCCGTACGTATCGCTCTCCTGCGCAGGGGGAATCTGGATCACCGCCGACACCGAAGCGCCGGAAGAGGCTATTTCCGATCTGGCGTGGAAAAAGCACCAAATGCCAGCCTGGCATCTGATCACCAAAGATGGGCAAGGGATCACCTTAATTAACATCGGCGTCGGTCCGTCGAATGCCAAAAATATCTGCGACCACCTGGCGGTGCTGCGTCCGGACGTCTGGCTGATGATCGGCCACTGCGGCGGCCTGCGTGAAAGTCAGTCGATTGGCGATTATGTACTGGCCCATGCCTATCTGCGTGACGACCACGTGCTGAACGCCGTACTGCCGCCGGATATTCCCATTCCGAGCATTGCCGAGGTGCAGCGTGCACTGTACGACGCCACCAAGCAGGTGAGCGGGATGCCGGGCGAAGAGGTTAAACAGCGACTGCGTACCGGGACGGTAGTGACCACCGACGATCGCAACTGGGAGCTGCGCTATTCCGCGTCGGCGCTGCGCTTCAACCTGAGCCGCGCCGTGGCGATTGATATGGAGAGTGCGACCATTGCCGCGCAAGGATATCGCTTCCGCGTGCCGTACGGCACGTTGCTGTGCGTATCAGACAAACCGCTGCACGGTGAGATTAAGCTGCCCGGTCAGGCAAACCGTTTTTATGAAGGGGCGATTTCCGAGCACCTGCAAATTGGCATTCGGGCCATCGACCTGCTGCGCGCGGAAGGCGATCGTCTGCATTCCCGTAAGCTGCGGACCTTTAACGAACCGCCGTTCCGTTAAGCCAACATCAGCCGGACTCTGGTCCGGCTTTTTTTATCAAACGCAGAAAAGCAAAAAACCTGCTTAGTTTCCTAAGCAGGCTTCTTAAATATGGCTCCTCTGACTGGACTCGAACCAGTGACATACGGATTAACAGTCCGCCGTTCTACCGACTGAACTACAGAGGAATCGTGTGAACGAGGCGCATATTATCGATGTGCCCCATTGTTGTCAAAGCCTGATTTGCACAAAATAATTCGTTTGCCGATTTATTCTTCGATTCGGCTGAAAACTGACTTTTATTGCCGATTTTCACCGCAATCAGGCTGTTACGCGGCGTCCGTTTTCTTGGTCGGCACGTATTTCCACGCCCAGCGGCCGGTTATCAGACGACGGTAGAACAGCACCGCACGTGCGCCCCAGTCGAGGAACATCCCCATCCAGACGCCGACCACGCCCCAACCCAGAAGAATACCCAGCACGTAGCCTACAACCACGCGACAGCCCCACATGCTGAGCATGGAGACCCACATGGCGAAGCGTACGTCTCGCGCCCCTTTAAAGCCCGCTGGCAGCACCCAGGAGGCGGCCCAGATTGGCATAAAGGCAGCGTTCATCCACAAGAGAATTTTCACCACGTCTTTGACGTCCTGCTCGTGGGTATAGAACGACGCGAACAATCCGGCAAACGGCGCCGTCCCCCAGGCTATCAGGGTCAGTACAATGGTCGACATCCAGAACACGTGACGGAGCTGACGTTCCGCCTGGGCAAGCTGCCCGGTCCCCAGCCGCTTACCGGTGATAATGGTGGATGCCGAACCCAGGGCGTTCCCCGGCAGGTTAATCAGCGCCGCCACGGAGAAGGCGATAAAGTTACCGGCGATAACGTCGGTCCCCATCCCGGCGACAAACATCTGTGTCAGCAATTTACCGCTGTTAAACAGCACCGACTCGACGCTTGCTGGAATACCAATCCCCATCACTTCCCAGATAATGGCGAAATTGAGCGGCTTGAAATAGCTTTTGAGCGGAATACGCAGCGCCGGGTTAAAGCCAACCATCAGCACAATAATGGTCACTACTGCGCCAATGTAGCGGGAAATGGTCAGCCCGAGCCCTGCCCCGGCAAACCCCATGCCGTGCCAGGAGAACGCCCCGTAAATCAGGAAGCTACTGATAATAATATTGAGGATGTTCATCCCGCCGTTAATCATCAACGGGATTTTAGTATTCCCCGCCCCACGCAACGCGCCACTGCCGATAAGCGCAATCGCCGCCGCCGGATAGCTCAGCACGGTCAACTCAAGGTAGGTCAACGCCAGCCCTTTCACTTCCTCGGTGGCATCACCGGCAACGATATTAATAATTCCGGCACCAAAATAGTGGATTACCGCCGCCAGGATGGTAGCGAACAGAGTCATGATCACCAGCGATTGCCGTGCCGCCGCTCGCGCCTTACGGCGGTCACGTTTACCAAGGCTGAAGGCAACCACCACCGTCGTCCCAAGGTCTATCGCGGCAAAGAACGCCATGATCACCATATTGAAGCTATCGGCCAGACCCACGCCCGCCATCGCCTCTTTACCCAACCAGCTGACGAGGAAGGTACTCAACACCCCCATCAATAAAACGCAGGTGTTTTCCAGAAAGATAGGTACGGCAAGGGGGGTGATTTCACGCCAGAAGAGAACTCGATAACTTTTGCGTTTTTTGTACCAGGGCGTGCGGGCAACGGCCTGGCGAAGTGCGGCGGTGACGTTCAAAATGGGCCTTAGATCAGAAAGTTGAAACTCCATTTCAAATGATGATGGAGAATTCCCGATCCTGCAAAACATTTTTCCTTAATTTTTGTCGGGAATGGCGACAAATTGTTGATGGAATAGGCAGTCGCGTCACAAGACCAGAATTGATGTTTGACAAAAATTTTTTCGCCGCTAAGATACGACTCCACACCGATTCCTCTGTAGTTCAGTCGGTAGAACGGCGGACTGTTAATCCGTATGTCACTGGTTCGAGTCCAGTCAGAGGAGCCAAATTTAAAAAGCCTGCTTTCGAGCAGGCTTTTTGCTTTTTAACCCCTATCCGTTTCAGCAATTCGCACCAGCACCACCCCCAGCAGCGTCAAATCGATGACAACCGCAAAGGCAAACCCATAGCCATGTATACCCGGCGCCGCATTGGCCTGGATAAGCAATACTGCGACTAGCGCTGCCACGCTACTCAGCGCATTGGCAACTTTGTTGCCAGCCATCAACCGCCCATGTGCCAACCCCAGCCCCAGGCCACCGGCGACGATTCCCGGCAACAGCACCAGCCCCGTTTGCCCACCAAGCAGGCTAAGCAGCACCAGCAGCCACCCCACCGCCGAAAGCGGAAAACCGTAGCGCACCATACTGCCTGTGCTTGCCAGCATCATCCCTACCGCAAAGCTCAGGCCCAGCGCAAAAAGCTGAGCCAGACTTTGGATTACGCTGACCGCCATCGATAGCTTCACCAACAGCCCCGCTCCGGCAATCGCCGCACTCATCGCTATTGCCCGCTCAGCGATATTTTTATTCATTGGCGCAGTGTTGTTTACCCGTACGCTCATCGTTTTCCCCTTCGGTATTATCATGAGATTAACTCACCCTCTTGTTTCTGCTGGGTAGACTACGCCGCCTATAAGGCGTAAAACAAACGCATAGTTTTCAGCCATAGATGAGAAAAACTCAGCCATGAGAAAAGTCAGATTGCCACCGCTTGGGGCGCTAAGGGCGTTCCATGCGCTGGCGGAACAGCTCAGCTTCAAGCGCGCGGCAGATGTCCTCGGCGTGAGCGCAACGGCGGTCAGCCATCAAATAAAACTTCTGGAGTCGGTACTGGAATGCCGGGTCTGTGAACGCAGCGCTCAGGGCGTTAGCCTGACCGAGAGTGGCAAAGTGCTTTATGCAGGCACCCAACGCGCCTTTAGTGCACTGGAAGAAGCGACGGCGCAGGTGCTGCAAGCCCATCAGCCACCCGCGCTGACGGTCACTACCACCTCTAATTTTCTCACCCACTGGCTGGTGCCGAGACTCGCGGATTTCAAAGCGGAATGTCCAACCATCGACCTGCGGCTGCATACCAGCGTCGAGCGTGTCGATCTCAGCCAGCATACCGTTGATGTGGCTATCCGCTATCGTGAGATGCCGGAATCCTCGCTGCACTGCACTCTGCTGCATGCAGACCGCTTTATCGTTGTGGCGAGCCCCGCGCTAGCGCTGCAAAAGCCCGAAGATTTAGCCAACGTCCCCCTATTTCACGTGGAAAACCGCCAGGTTCCGGCCGATGAACCTAGTTGGGCAAACTGGAAAAAGCGCTATGGGCCTCAGGCATTAAACCTTCAGGCGGGGTTGACCTTCAGCGATGAAACGCATGCGCTGCAGGCGGCGGTAGCCGGGCAAGGTGTAGTGATTGCCAGCGAGTTACTGGCGAGAGATTTACTGCAACGTGGGGTACTGATGATGCCGTTCGACATGTCGCTGCCGGGCGCGAACTACTATCTGGTGGCAACTGAAGAGAACGCGCAGCGCCGGGATATTACGGCGCTACGCGAATGGCTTTTGCAACAAATGGCGGGAGAATAGCCGTTACGCTGGCAGCACGATATTGCTGCCAGCCAGCGTTCCCATGCGGTTGTACATGGTGCAGGCCGACTCAACGATATGCATCGCCATCGCTGCACCGCTGCCTTCACCCAAACGCATCTCCATATGCAGATACGGTTCCAGTTCCAGATGCGCCAGTGCGATACGCGCGCCCTTCTCGGCGGAGAAATGGGAAGGGATCAGGTAGGGTTTCACGGCAGGCGCAATACGGCAGGCCGCGAGTGCAGACGCGTACGACAGGAAGCCGTCCAGCACCACCGGCAGGCCACACGAGGCAGCGCCGAGCATCACGCCTGTCATCCCCAGCAGATCGTAACCACCGACCTTCGCCAGAACCTCAAGGCCGTCAGCGGCGTTGGGCTGGTTCACTGCAATAGCGCGACGAACCACATCCACTTTATGCGTTAGCTGCGCCTGTGGCAGGTTGGCGCCAATGCCCACCACTGCCTCCGGCTCGCTGCCGGTCAGCACGCTGACTACCGCAGCGGCTGGCGTGGTGTTTGCCATGCCCAGCTCGCCCACGCCAAACAGCGTTACGCCCTGCTCTGCCAGGCTACGGGTATAGTTAATTGCCGACAGCAGCACGGTTTGCGCCTGCTCGGCCGTCATAGCCGCCGTTTGAGCGATGTTGCCGCTGCTGCGTGTCACTTTCATATCGATAAGGCCTGGGATGGGGTCAGCATCAATGCCCACGTCAATCACGTGTACGTCCGCGCCTGCCTGTGCAGCGAGAACGCAAACGCCGGTATTGTGGCGGGTCATATTCATGGCCTGAATCGCGGTCACCACCTGCGGCGAAATGGCGACCCCTTCGTGCCAGACGCCGTGATCGGCGCACATCACCAGAATCGCTTTCTTGTCGACGCTCGGCGTGCCCTGTAGGCCGCGCATGCCCGCAAGCTGTACCGCCAGCGCTTCCAGACGCCCGAGGCTGCCCGTCGGTTTTAATAGCCCATCAATATGCTGCTGCGCCTGCGCCATCGCGGCGCTGTCCATTTCTGGAATAGTCGACAGCAGTGAAGCCAATGTTGTTTGCATTATTATTCCCACGTAGTCATACGCTGGCTTACAAAAGCGCCAGCAAGAAAATCACTTCGCCCAACTCGATACTTGCGCCCAGCGTGTCGCCGGTTTGCCCACCCAGCGTACGCTTCAGCAACTGGCCCAGAATAAAGACGCCGACAAAGGCCACCAGCAGCGCTTTCAGGCCATGTACGCCCAGCATGGCGGTGACCAATGCCCCTGCAATGACTAACGTCACCCAGGTCTGGCGGAAGCTGATTTTACCGATAAACAGATTACCCAGCCCTTCTTCGCGGGCATAGCGGTGGCGATACATCATCAGCACCGAGGCGCCGCGACCGGCGATACAGGCGCTGGCGATCGCCGCCAGCATAGGAGTGTCACGTAGCGCCAGTTCGCTGACCGCCAGCACTTTTGCCAGCAGCACAAAGATCAGCGCCAGACCGCCGTGGGTGCCCAATCGGCTATCGCGCATAATTTCCAGCATCTTCTCGCGGCGACGTGCGGAGAACACGCCGTCACAGGTGTCCGCAAGGCCATCCAGGTGGAAGCCGCCGGTCAGCAGCGCCAGCGCCAGAACGCTAAAGAATGCCGCCAGCGGAATACCACACCAGCTCTGCACAATCATGAAGACCAGGCCGCTTATCGCCCCCAGTAACAGGCCAATAAACGGGAAGGTAATGACGCCGCTCACGTAACGGTCCAGATCCAGCCCCTGCGACCAGCGCTGTGGCACCGGTAGACGGCTCATAAAGGAGAGTGTGGCGAAAAACAGTCGACTCATTTTATTTTGACTCCAATCCCTGATACCACCAGCCAGACGTCATCTGCCGCCTGCGCCAGCTTTTGATTTACGCGCCCGGCAATGTCGCGAAAATGCCGGGCCAGACGATTCTCGGGCACGATGCCCATTCCCACTTCATTGGTCACCAGCACAATCGGCGACGGGCAGCGCTGGCAGGCCGCGATCAGCGCATCGATTTCGCCATTGACCTGCGCCTCAAGCGCCGCGAAGTCCCAGCGCTCAATCTCTTCCTCGTTTCCCGAGGCAAAGAGAATATTGGTGACCAGCGTGGTGATACACTCCAGCAGAATCGCTTCTGAAGGATCGTTATCAGGCGTAATGATGTCGGCAAGATGCTGCCAGCGCTCTTCGGTGCGCCAGTGTGCAGGACGGTCGTCCCGATGATGCTGGATGCGTGCGGCCATTTCGGCGTCGAAGATTTGTGAGGTCGCGATATAGCAAACCCGGGGGTATTTGCTGAGTAACGATTCCGCGTGACGGCTTTTTCCGCTGCGCGCGCCGCCGGTCACCAGTATCATGATTGCGCTTCCAGATGTTGCTGCATTGTTGGCGAGATCCTTTGATATCAACACGTTCCCACATAACCGTGGCTAATATATCAAACAGAAAGCTTTATACTCCGCATTGCTCGCGATGTCACTGGATTGTCGAAAGGTCGAAGAAGAGAGAGTGCAGGAAGGAATAAAACAAGGACCAGGTGGCCGCTGGCGCAGCCACCCGTTAATGACGGTTACTCGCCTTTCTGCTCGCCCATCACTTTCAGTTTCTTGGAGATGTCGCGGCGTTCTTTGGACAGCTCAGCATTTTTGATGATGTAATCATCAACGCGATCTTCGTAGTCGCCTTTCATGCTAGCGATGATGCCCTGAATAGCTTCAACGCTCATGCCTGGTTTGATGTAGTCGCTGAGGTTATCCAGCAGCAGCACGCGTTTCTGGTTGTCACGGATCTTTTTCTCAACGTCCTGAATTTCACGCTGCAGTTTGTTCTTACGACGGAACAAACGTACGAATTCCAGTACGTCCTGAAACGAAGGTTTCGTGGTTTCCATTTTTATACCCCTGATATGTTGAGACTCGGATTCGTTAAACAACGGCTACACGATAAGGTACACATTAGTCATATACCCTTCAACCTGTATGATTTTTCGTACTGCCGTTGTAGCAAACAATCATTTTTACTTTGGGTTCATCATAACCCTAAATCTAGCTGAATCGAAACAACCTGGCGCAAAAGCCTGTGCATCTGCCTTTTATTTACGCAACGCGCGACACATCAGGTTAGATAATAATTCCAGCTGACGCGCCAGCTCCATGCTCAGCCAGACGTAGCCGTGAATGGACGTCTCAGCCAGATGGTCATCTTTGTACTCATGCACCAGCTGGCGCAGCTCCGAAACAATTTCATTGAGCTTTTCGCTGTTCGCTTTGATAGGACGCGGGTTGCCTTCGTACAGCGCATGGGCAATCGCCAGCAGCGTTTGCTGGGTCATCAGTTGGGTTTCGCGCAGCGTATGGGCGTTCAGCATCAGCAGGTGGCCGGGACGCGACGCCCAGTGGGCGTTGATTTGCAGCTCCAGCATGCAGACCAGGTTGCGGCTGACGGTCTGAATGGCTTCAAAGATGCCCTTATGAATGTGCGTCTCTTTACTCGCAGGCGTAATCAGGCCGCGCATTTTCACAACGTCGTTGAGGACTTTTTGCAGATGCTTTTCCAGGCGAGGTCGCTCAATCAGGTTCGGCGACAGCCCCGCCTGATAGATACGGTTAAACTGCGTCACGAACGAGGCCATCTGGATGCGCCAGTGGATAAACGCTCGTTGCGGCCAGATGCCGGTAAAGAGCATGGCTAACAGACAGCCGAAGATGACGTCGCCGCTTCGCCACAGCGCGGTGGTCATATCCCCCGCCGGTGCGCCAACCACCACACCGAGGGTAATGCCGATAAGTAACGCCTGATACGGTTTTTTCCCCAGCGCCAGCCAGCCGCACAGGAACATCGCCGCAGCGCACCAGATAAGCATCAACGGCAGGGAGAAAAGCTCAAGTTTGAGGGCGATCAGGCCCAGGGCGGAGCCGAGCACCGTACCGCCGATACGCTGAAACGCGCGCGGCACCACGTTGCCCCAGAAGGAGATGGGCCCCATCACCACCACCAGCGTGATCAGCGGCCAGGAGCCATCGGGCACACCCAGCAGGCGGACTATCAAAAAGGTCAGGACGAAGGCCAGCGCAATACGCGCCCCGTGCACGGTACGATAGTGACGATATAAACGAATTTCAAAAGGGCTGAGTGACTTATCTGGACGCACACCCACTCTCCGACAAGACTAAAGCGCGAATTGTACCTGCTCCTGCATCAAGAAAGTAGCCCGGCCGATCAAGGTGACGCTGGGGTTGGCGCCGAGCCGCCCCGGCGTCGGTGCTAAAGCACCTCGGCCGGGCTACATATGATCAAGTAGCCCGGCCGAGCATCGCGACGCCGGAAGTGGCACCGAGCCCCCCGGAGTCGGTGCTAGCGCACCTCGTCCGGGCTACGCGACGCCGGTTCAGGCTTTATGGTGCAGATAATCGCTCATGCGCGAGAACAGCCCACCTTTGCCCACGCTTTCCAGCGTCACCAGCGGCCACTGCGCGACAACCTTATCGCGGTCGAGCAGTTGGATCTCACCGACGCGCTGGTGCGCGGCAATCGGGGCATCCAGCTCTTTAGTATCAAGCACATATTTCGCTTTGATATTCGGCACTTCCGCCTTTGGCAGCGCCAGCCAGAAATCCTGGTCGGTACCCAGCGCGATATTCTCTTTATCGCCGTACCAGATTCGCTCGGTGCCGACTTTCTTACCGTTTTGCAGAATCTGTACGGTATCGAAGTTCTGCTGGCCCCAGTGCAGCAGCGTACGCGCCTGATCTTCACGCCCTTTCGGGCTATCGGCCCCCATTACCACGGCAATCAGACGACGCTGGCCGTCTACCGATGAGGCGATCAGGTTAAAGCCCGCGCCGGAGGTGTGGCCGGTTTTCAGTCCGTCGATGTGCATCGATTTTTCCCACAGCAGGCCGTTACGGTTCTGCTGGGTAATCCCGTTCCACGTCAGGCTTTTTTCGCTGTACATGTGATAGAAGTCTGGCTCGCCGTGAATAATCGCACGGGAGAGCACCGCCAGATCGTAGGCCGAACTGTGCTGACCCGGCGCATCCAGGCCGTGAACGGTTTCGAAATGGGTATCGCGCAGGTTCAGTTTCTGCACGTAGTCGTTCATCATCTTCACGAACTGCGGTTGGCCGCCCGCCACGTAATCCGCCAGCGCCACGCAGGCATCGTTGCCGGAGTCCACAATCAGGCCGCGGCTCAGATCGCGTACGCTCAGGCGATCGCCCGCCTTGAGAAACATCAATGAAGAACCATCGAACACCGGGTTACCTGCCGCCCAGGCATCGCGGCCCACGGTCACCATATCGTCCGCCGTAATACGGTGGCTATCGATAGCACGGTCAACCACATAGCCGGTCATCAGCTTGGTCAGGCTCGCTGGATTACGCTGTTGGTGCTCATTACCAGCGGTCAGGATCTGCCCGGTGGTGTAGTCCATTAATACCCAGGCACCGGCTTTAATCGGTGGCGGTGTGACGGAAGGAATCGCGGATTCGCCAGCAAAGGCACAAGAAACGCTCGAAGCGAGCAAAGAAACGGCAATAAAAAAACGGGCTTTCAACGGTAAATCCTCAACATTCACAAATTCGTTGTCCTTTTTACGGAAGTTCGTGCTTTGTGACAGGCTTAAATTGCAAGAAAATATGACATGTATCTATCTGGACTCGAAAAAATACCCTGCGCGCCCTCTTCCAGATTCGGTTAACGCCCTTCTGATGCACTGCCAAATCGTTTACCATGAACCTTAAATGCCATAGACGGACACTGTTAACGCCATGCAAGAGACTTCAAGCGCGCCGGGATTCCTGTTTCACGACTACGAAACTTTCGGAACCAGCCCTTCCCTCGATCGCCCCGCGCAATTCGCCGCCATTCGTACCGATAAGGATTTCACGATAATCGGTGAGCCAGAGGTTTTTTACTGCAAGCCCGCGGAGGATTATCTGCCGCAGCCTGAAGCGGTGTTAATTACCGGCATTACGCCACAGGAGGCGAGGGCCAAGGGTGATAATGAAGCGGCGTTTGCTAAGCGTATCCACGATATCTTCACCGTGCCGGACACCTGCGTGGTGGGCTATAACAACGTGCGCTTCGACGATGAAGTGACGCGTAATATCTTCTATCGCAACTTCTACGACCCGTACGCCTGGAGCTGGCAAAACCGCAACTCGCGTTGGGATCTACTGGACGTGATGCGCGCCTGCTACGCCCTGCGCCCGGAAGGCATTAACTGGCCGGAGAACGACGACGGCCTGCCAAGCTTCCGTCTTGAACATTTAACCAAAGCTAACGGCATTGAACACAGCAACGCCCACGATGCGATGGCCGACGTTTACGCGACTATCGCGATGGCGAAACTGGTAAAAACGCAGCAGCCGAAGCTGTTTGATTATCTCTACGCCTATCGCGGCAAAAACAAGCTGATGACGCTGATTGACGTGCCGCAGATGAAGCCGCTGGTGCACGTCTCCGGCATGTTCGGCGCCTGGCGCGGCAACACCAGTTGGGTAGCACCGTTGGCGTGGCATCCGGATAACCGCAACGCGGTGATCATGGTGGATCTTGCCGGCGATATCAATCCGCTGCTGGATCTGGACGCCGATACGCTGCGCGATCGCCTCTATACCGCCAAAGCCAGTCTTGGCGATAATTCCCCGATCCCTATCAAGCTGGTGCACCTGAACAAATGCCCGGTGCTGGCGCAGGCCAACACCCTGCGTCCAGAAGATGCCGACCGTCTGGGGATCAATCGCCAGCACTGTCTGGATAATCTGAAAAAGCTGCGTGAGAATCCGCAGGTTCGCGAGAAAGCGGTAGCCATTTTTGCCGAAGCCGAGCCGTTTGTGCCGTCAGAAAACGTCGATGCCCAACTCTATAACGGCTTCTTCAGCGATGCCGACAGAACGGCGATGAAAATCGTACTCGAGACCGAGCCACGTAATCTTCCGGCACTGGATATCACCTTCGCCGATAAGCGTATTGAGAAACTGCTGTTTAACTACCGGGCGCGCAATTTCCCCGGCACGCTGGATGAAAGCGAGCAACAGCGCTGGTTAGAGCACCGTCGGCAGATCTTTACGCCAGAGTTTTTACAGGCCTACGCGCAGGAGCTCGAAATGCTCTACGGGCAGTATGAAGGGAATGCGGAAAAGCTGTCGCTGCTGAAAGCGCTGTATCAGTACGCGCAGGAGATTGTATAACCATTGTCGCCCGGCCGAGCAAAGCGACGCCGGGGTTTTCGTATTCAGAACCCCGCGTCGTTTCGCCTAACCGGACGTCATACTTACTTCTGTACCGTGATGGTCCAGGCCGCATCGCCGGACTGCTGGTAATCCGTGACCGTATAGCCCTCTTCTGCCGCCCACTGTGGAATCGCTTCCGTTGCCTGGGTACAGTCAAACTCAATCACCAGTTGGTCGCCGTTGGCCAGTTCAGCCATCGCCGCTTTGGCTTCAATTAATGGGAACGGGCACACCTGGGTAACCACATCCAGTTTCTTCACAACCATCTTTAACTCCTTATGCCGTCGCGGTTTTCAGTTTGGCTTTCCGCTGTGGGCGAACATACAACACCCAGGACGCGCACCACACGCCAAGGATCATAAATACCAGGCCAATCCAGCCCTGCCAGGTCATCATCGCGGTCATGACCAGACCATTACCAATCGAGCAACCACCGGCAATGCTGGCGCCGAAGCCCATTAGCACGCCGCCACCGGCGCTGCGCAGCGTGGTACTCGCATCAGCGGCACGCACACGGAACTCGCGGCTGGCTTTCGCAGCAATAAAGGAACCGATGAAAATACCCAGTACCAGGAACACGCCCCAGTTCAGGTACTTGCTGTCGCCGCCGACCAGGAACTGCAGAATATTGGCGGTAGGCGATGTGATACCCAGACCGAACATACGGCCGGTCGCTTCACTCATCGGCCACGCCAGCAGCGCAATCAGACCAATCAGCACCGCGGTGAAAAAGGGATGCCAGCGCTTTTCAAACAACAAATGCGCCAGACCACTGCGACGCGGCGGCAATGAAGCCACCTTCAGCTTTGGTTTACGCAATTCTTTGCGCACAAACCACAGCGTCACCAGCACCAGCAGCGCGATAATCGGCCAGACGGAGATATTGAGGGTTTCTGCAATACCGTTGTGCGCCGTGGTATGTTCGCCGAGGAATTTATTCAGGCCAGCGGCATGTGGAGAACGCATCACCGCGCTCATCACCATGTAGGTCACCAGCGCAATCCAGCTGCCGATAAGCCCTTCCCCAGCGCGATACCACGTCCCGGTAGCGCAGCCACCGGCATAGACAATACCGATACCAAAGACAAAGCCGCCGACAACGGTGCCCAGCCACGGAAACGCGCCTGCATCGTACTGCACCAGACCGAGCTGGATCAGCGCAAAAACGCCTACGCTTTGAATGCAGATAGCAATCAACAGCGCGTAGAACATGCGGTTATTTTTAGTGATATACATATCGCGGAAGCCGCCCGTCAGGCAGAAGCGACCGCGCTGCATGACGAACCCCAGCAGTGCGCCGCAGACTATTCCGCTTATTATCATGTGCAACATAAGAATTAATTAACCCAATATTATCAGTCGTAAAATTATTCCCGAGCCCGCCTTTCGGCTCCAATAACCAAAAGCTCTATATTATTCCTGAAGGTTATTAATTCGCTGTTGTTCAGACCAAAAAAAACCGGAGGCACATGGCCTCCGGTTTCATTATTTCACGCTCGTGAATTATGCGACGTCTTCGTACTGCGGAACCGGGTTGCGGAAACGCTTGGTCACGCACGCCAGGTACAGCAGGCCAATGGAACCCCAAATCAGGCCCAGAATCATTGAGCTCTGCTCCAGGTTAATCCACAGTGCGCCAACGGTCAGCGCGCCGCACACTGGCAGTACCAGGTACTGGAAGTGGTCTTTCAGCGTCTTGTTACGCTTCTCGCGGATCCAGAACTGCGAAATCACGGAGAGGTTAACGAAGGTGAATGCCACCAGCGCACCGAAGTTGATCAGCGCCGTTGCGGTGACCAGGTCAAACTTAATCGCCAGCAGGGCAATCGCGCCAACCAGCAGTACGTTGAACGCTGGGGTACGCCATTTCGGATGCACATAGCCGAAGAAGCTGTTCGGGAACACGCCGTCACGACCCATCACGTACATCAGACGCGATACGCCTGCATGTGCCGCCATACCCGATGCCAGAACGGTCACGCTGGAGAAGATCAGCACGCCCCACTGGAAGGTTTTACCCGCAACGTACAGCATGATTTCAGGCTGAGACGCATCCGGGTCCTTAAAGCGGGAGATGTCCGGGAAGTACAGCTGCAGGAAGTAAGATGCACCGATAAAGATCATCCCGCCAATCAGCGCGGTCAGGAAGATAGCTTTCGGGATCACACGTTCTGCATCTTTGGTCTCTTCAGACAGAGAAGAGATACCGTCGAAGCCCAGGAACGAGAAGCACAGGATGGTTGCGCCGGTAATCATCGGCACCACGTGCGCGCCTTCAGACCAGAACGGACGGGTGCTGGTCAGCGTGCCTGCGCCTTCACCGTGCATTACGCCGTAAATGATCAGGCCAACGATGACCGCCACGATACCCATCTGCAGAACCACAATCAGCGTGTTGAAGTTCGCCACGGCTTTAATGCTGCGCAGGTTAGAGATGGTCATAAAGGCCACCAGCGCGACAACAAAGATCCACGATGGTACAGAAGGCATCAGCGCTTCAAAGTAAATTTTAGCCAGCAGAATGTTGATCATCGGCATGAACAGGTAGTCCAGCAGCGATGACCAGCCAACCATAAAGCCAACGACCGGGCTAATGGATTTCTGAGCATAGGTGTATGCAGAGCCAGCGGACGGGAACCGGCGAACCAGTTTACCGTAGCTTAGCGCTGTAAAAAGAATCGCGATCAGCGCAAAGGCATACGCCGTTGCAACGTGACCGTCGGTAAGGCCAGATACGATACCGAACGTATCGAACAGCGTCATTGGCTGCATATAGGCCAGGCCCATCATGACAACCGGAATCAGCGTAAGCGTTTTACGCAATTCCACGCGAGAGGTGTTTGGAGTAACGTTATTTGACACGGTGAGTCTCCTGTGCGGCGACTGCCGGTGCAAAAAAGAAAAATTGCCCCATTTTTTTTCTGTTTCCTCAGCGACAACAACTGTCGTTTTTTAAGTAAATATCTATCCGGTACGAAGCCCGGCCTCTTTTATTGGATGGTTGTTTTGATGTAAAAAAATAACCGACGTGGCAATCACGTCGGTTAGTCTCATTTTTTACATTCGACATATTTTGCACCAAACGAATGTAAAAATACAAGCCGGTGAGAGAAGTAATAATGCGACTTCTCATCCAACCGGCTGATTAACAAGCAATCTCTAAAGCAGCGCTAACTTTTATAGCACTTTTTGCTAAAGCATTATTGGCTACCATAACCAATAACCATGCAAAATGTGTATCTATTTATATGTTAAATGATTTGCCGACAGCGGTTACGTCATCGCCAAATGTCAATGAAACGCTACTCCAGAGGCATTCTCAATGGGTCAGGGAATTGATATTCAAAGCCTAATTCGCGACAGATACGACTACCGTCGATAATTTTCCCCTGCCCTTTACCGCTGTCGCTAAACACGGGTACCGCCAGGCCAAGCTCACGTGCCATCTGCGGATAAAAAACGCCGCGTGCAGGATGCTGTGGAGCACAGATATTGTAGATATGGCCGCCTTTCGGGGCCTGCAACAGCAGTGTAATAGCCACAATCACATCTTCCAGATGCACCAGGTTTACCCCCTGCTGCCCGTCCGGTGCCGATTTTCCGGCAAAAAAACGGCCGGGATGACGTTCCGGCCCAACCAGCCCGGCCAGACGCAGAATGTCAACCGAGGTTCCCGGCAATTGATGCAGCCAGTCCTCCAGCTCTTTCAGCACTCTGCCACTCGCGGTCACCGGGTCACGAGGCGTACTCTCTTTAACCGTTCCCTCTTCATTACCGTATACCGAGGTCGAACTGGTAAAGATAATGCGCGGGATATGGTGCGCCAGCGCCGAGTCTACAATCTCCTGCACCGCCTGATGGTAAAAATCTTCCCCCGGGCCACTACGACGCGCCGGTAAGGTAATCACCAGCGCATCAACGTTCATTAAGGCATCGAGGTCATCGGCCTCGCATACCAACTGTGGGTCGAGCCGCAACGGATAGCTATCAATCCCGCACATCCGTGCTGCTTCCACACCGTCCTCAGTCGTTTTACTGCCGGTCACCTGCCAGCCACGCGCCATCAACGACAGCGCTAGCGGCATACCCAGCCACCCTAAACCGACGATCGCCACTTTCTTCATTGCGCTATCTCCTGGTTCTTGCCGCACTACCTTTATAAGGCTACGCCACCACGATAAAACTGACAATTTATAGTCGCTACATGAATTGATTTAATGAATGTAAAAAGCGCTTGCGTTCAATGACAAAAGTGGTTTAGGTTAAAAGACATCAAGTGAATAGTCATTCAACGAGAAATTTATGAGCCGCGTTCAATTTAAACACCACCATCATCACCATCACCCTGACTAGTCTTTCAGGCGATGTGTGCTGGGAGACATTCAGATCTTCCAGTGGTGCATGAACACAAGAGAGCCCCCGGAAGAGATCTTCCGGGGGCTTTTTTTTGAACCAAATTCAGCAGGGTAATGAGGAATAGAGAATGTTAGATAACAGCCGTTTACGCATAGCTATGCAGAAATCAGGTCGCCTGAGCGATGATTCACGCGAATTACTGGCCCGTTGTGGCATCAAAATCAATCTCCACACCCAGCGCCTGATTGCGATGGCGGAGAACATGCCAATCGACATCCTGCGCGTGCGTGATGACGATATCCCTGGCCTGATTATGGACGGCGTCGTTGACCTCGGCATCATCGGTGAAAACGTGCTGGAAGAAGAGCTTCTGAGCCGCCGCGCACAGGGCGAAGACCCGCGCTACTTTACCCTGCGTCGCCTGGACTTCGGCGGCTGCCGACTGTCTCTCGCCACCCCGGCGGATGAAGCGTGGAACGGCCCGGCCGCGCTCGACGGCAAACGTATCGCCACCTCTTACCCGCACCTGCTGAAGCGTTACCTCGACCAGAAAGGCATCAGCTTTAAATCCTGCCTGCTGAACGGTTCCGTTGAAGTTGCCCCACGCGCTGGCCTTGCCGACGCCATTTGCGACCTGGTCTCTACCGGCGCAACCCTGGAAGCCAACGGCCTGCGTGAAGTAGAAGTGATGTTCCGCTCTAAAGCCTGCCTGATTCAGCGCGACGGCGAGATGAGCGAAGCCAAACAGCAGCTGATCGACCGCCTGTTAACTCGTATTCAGGGCGTGATTCAGGCTCGTGAATCGAAATACATCATGATGCACGCGCCAACCGAGCGTCTGGATGAAGTCATCGCCCTGCTGCCGGGCGCTGAACGCCCAACCATTCTGCCGCTGGCAGGCGATCAGCAGCGCGTCGCGATGCACATGGTGAGCAGCGAAACCCTGTTCTGGGAAACCATGGAAAAACTGAAGTCCCTGGGTGCCAGCTCTATTCTGGTGCTGCCGATTGAGAAGATGATGGAGTAATCGCCATGAGCTTCAATACCCTGATTGACTGGAATAGCTGTAGCCCCGAACAACAGCAAGCGCTGCTGATGCGCCCAGCCATCTCCGCTTCCGACAGCATCACCCGTACGGTGGCCGAGATTCTGGATAACGTTAAAGCCAACGGTGATAGCGCGCTGCGTGAATACAGCGCGAAGTTTGATAAAACCGAAGTCGGTGCGCTGAAAGTCACCGCAGAAGAAATTCAACAGGCCAGCGGCCGCCTGAGCGATGAGCTCAAGCAGGCAATGCAGGCGGCGGTTCGCAATATCGATACCTTCCACACGGCGCAGATCCTGCCGCCGGTGGATATCGAAACCCAGCCGGGCGTGCGCTGCCAGCAGGTTACCCGCCCTATCGCCTCGGTTGGCCTTTATATTCCCGGCGGCTCCGCGCCGCTGTTCTCTACCGTATTAATGCTGGCCACCCCGGCACGCATCGCGGGCTGCAAAAAAGTGGTGCTCTGTTCACCACCGCCGATTGCCGATGAGATCCTGTATGCCGCACAGCTTTGTGGCGTAGAGAACGTCTATAAAGTCGGTGGCGCACAGGCGATTGCCGCACTGGCGCTGGGCACCGAATCCATTCCGAAGGTTGATAAAATCTTCGGGCCAGGCAATGCCTATGTTACCGAAGCGAAGCGCCAGGTTAGCCAGCGCCTCGACGGCGCGGCAATTGATATGCCAGCAGGCCCGTCTGAAGTGCTGGTGATTGCCGACAGCGGCGCCACACCAGATTTTATCGCCTCTGATCTGCTGTCTCAGGCGGAGCACGGCCCGGACTCCCAGGTGATTCTGCTCACCCCGGACGCGAAGATTGCCGAAGGCGTTGCCGAAGCCGTAGAACGCCAGCTTGCCGAACTGTCCCGTGCCGACACCGCACGTCAGGCGCTTTCCGCCAGCCGCCTGATCGTGGCAAAAGATCTGGCGCAGTGTGTGGCTATCTCTAACGCCTACGGCCCGGAACACCTGATTATTCAGACCCGCAACGCCCGTGAACTGGTTGACGACATCACCAGCGCCGGTTCGGTCTTCCTCGGCGACTGGTCACCTGAGTCCGCTGGCGACTACGCCTCCGGCACCAACCACGTGCTGCCGACCTACGGCTACACCGCAACCTGTTCCAGCCTGGGATTGGCCGATTTCCAGAAACGGATGACCGTGCAGGAACTGTCCCGCGAAGGCTTTAGCGCTCTCGCCGCGACGATTGAAACGCTGGCCGCCGCCGAGCTGCTGACCGCCCACAAAAATGCCGTCACCCTGCGCGTAAACGCCCTGAAGGAGCAAGCATGAGCATTGAACAGTTAGCCCGCGACAACGTTCGCGCCCTGACCCCGTATCAGTCGGCCCGCCGCCTTGGCGGCAAAGGTGACGTCTGGCTGAACGCCAATGAATACCCCACGGCGGTACCTTTCGAACTGAGCCAGCAGACGCTGAACCGCTACCCGGAGTGTCAGCCTAAAGCGGTGATTGAAAACTACGCCGCCTACGCGAGCGTGAAGCCAACGCAGGTGCTGGTCAGCCGCGGTGCGGACGAAGGAATCGAACTGCTGGTGCGCGCCTTCTGTGAGCCGGGCCGCGACGCAGTGCTGTTCTGCCCGCCGACCTACGGCATGTACAGCGTCAGCGCTGAAACCATCGGCGTAGAATGCCGCACCGTACCAGCCAAAGCCGACTGGCAGCTCGACCTACCAGCGATTGCCGATAGCCTGGCAAACGTGAAAGTGGTCTACGTCTGTAGCCCAAACAACCCGACCGGGCAGATTATTAACCCGCAGGACTTCCGCACCCTGCTGGAGATGACCCGCGATAAAGCGCTGGTCGTTGCCGATGAAGCCTATATTGAGTTCTGTCCTGAGGCGACGCTGGCAGGATGGCTGGCGGAATATCCGCACCTGGTGATTCTGCGCACCCTCTCGAAAGCGTTTGCTCTGGCTGGCTTGCGCTGCGGCTTCACGCTCGCCAATGAGGAAGTGATTGCCTTATTAATGAAGGTGATTGCTCCGTATCCACTATCGACCCCGGTTGCCGATATCGCCGCCCAGGCGCTTAGTGCGCAGGGAATTGCCGCGATGCGCGAACGCGTGGCGCAGATCTTAAGCGAGCGCGAATACCTGGTGGAGGCGCTGCGCACCATCGACTGCGTTGAGCAGGTTTTTGATTCCGAGACCAACTACGTACTGGCTCGTATCAAAGCCTCAAGTAGCGTATTTAAATCTTTGTGGGATCAGGGCATTATCTTACGAGACCAGAATAAACAACCTTCTTTAAGCGGCTGTTTGCGCATCACTATCGGCACTCGTGCCGAGAGCCAGCGCGTGATTGACGCTTTGAAAGCGGAGACCGTATGACCCAGAAGTTTCTCTTTATCGATCGCGATGGCACCCTGATTTCTGAACCACCAAGCGACTATCAGGTAGACCGTTTTGATAAGCTGGCCTTCGAGCCGAACGCTATTCCGGTCCTGCTGCAGCTGCAAAAAGCGGGCTACAAGCTGGTGATGATCACCAACCAGGACGGGCTGGGTACCGCCAGTTTCCCTCAGGCAGACTTCGACGGCCCGCACAACCTGATGATGCAGATCTTCACCTCTCAGGGCGTGGTTTTTGACGATGTGCTGATCTGCCCGCACCTGCCGGCCGACAACTGCGAATGTCGCAAGCCGAAAACGCAGCTGGTCACCGCCTGGCTGGCGAACGAAGTGATGGACACCGCCAACAGCTACGTGATTGGCGATCGCGCCACTGACCTTGAGCTGGCGACCAACATGGGCATTACCGGCCTGCGCTATAACCGCGACACGCTGAACTGGGCGATGATCGGCGAACAGCTGACCCGCCGTGACCGCTACGCGCACATCGAGCGTAATACCCGCGAAACGCAGATTGACGTGGAAGTGTGGCTCGACCGTGAAGGCGGCAGCAAAATCAACACCGGCGTCGGTTTCTTCGACCACATGCTGGACCAAATTGCCACCCACGGCGGTTTCCGCATGAACATCACCGTGAAGGGCGACCTGTATATCGACGATCACCACACCGTAGAAGATACCGGCCTGGCGCTTGGCGAAGCGCTGAAAGCAGCGCTCGGTGATAAGCGCGGCATTAACCGCTTCGGTTTTGTGCTGCCGATGGATGAATGCCTGGCGCGCTGCGCGCTGGATATCTCCGGCCGCCCACACCTGGAATATAAAGCTGAATTCACCTACCAGCGCGTAGGCGACCTCAGCACCGAGATGATCGAGCACTTCTTCCGCTCGCTCTCTTACGCGATGGGCATCACGCTGCACCTGAAAACCAAGGGCAAAAACGATCACCACCGCGTAGAAAGCCTGTTCAAAGTCTTCGGCCGTACTCTGCGCCAGGCGATTCGCGTAGACGGCAACACCCTTCCCTCCTCAAAAGGAGTGCTGTGATGAACGTGGTTGTCCTTGATACCGGCTGCGCGAACCTCAATTCCGTGAAGTCAGCGATTGCCCGTCACGGCTACGAGCCGGTAGTAAGCCGCGACCCGGAAGTGGTACTGCGCGCAGATAAGCTTTTTCTGCCGGGCGTCGGCACGGCGCAGGCCGCCATGGATCAAATTCGCGAGCGCGAGCTGGTTGAGTTGATTAAGGCCTGTACCCAGCCGGTACTGGGGATCTGCCTTGGCATGCAGCTATTGGGCCGTCGTAGTGAAGAGACTAACGGCGTTGACCTGCTCGGTATCATCGACCAGGACGTGCCGAAGATGGCCGATTTTGGTCTGCCGCTGCCGCACATGGGCTGGAACCGCGTCTACCCGAAAGCGGGCGACCGTCTGTTCCGCGGCATTGAGGACGGCGCGTACTTTTACTTCGTCCACAGCTACGCCATGCCGGTCAACGAGTACACCATCGCCCAGTGCAATTACGGCGAGCCGTTCACCGCCGCCGTGCAAAAAGATAATTTTTACGGCGTGCAGTTCCACCCGGAGCGCTCGGGTAGCGCGGGTGCACAGCTGCTGAAAAACTTCCTGGAGATGTAATGATCATTCCTGCTTTAGATTTGATTAACGGCACCGTAGTGCGTCTCCATCAGGGAGATTACGGCAAGCAGCGCGACTACGGCAACGACCCGCTGCCGCGTCTGCAGGACTATGCGGCACAGGGCGCGGAAGTGCTGCACCTAGTCGATTTAACCGGCGCGAAAGACCCGGCCCAGCGGCAGATTCCACTGCTGAAAACGCTGGTTGCCGGGGTGAAGGTGCCGGTACAGGTTGGCGGTGGCGTACGTACTGAAGAAGACGTTGCCGCCCTGCTCGACGCAGGCGTAGCCCGCGTAGTTGTGGGCTCAACGGCAGTGAAATCACCGGAAGTGGTCAAAGGCTGGTTTAAACGTTTTGGCGCCGAGCACCTGGTGCTAGCGCTGGACGTGCGCATTGATGAAAACGGCACTAAACAGGTGGCGGTCAGCGGCTGGCAGGAAAACTCCGGCGTGACGCTGGAAGAACTGGTTGAAACCTATCTGCCGGTTGGCCTACAGCACGTGCTGTGCACCGATATCTCCCGCGACGGCACGCTGGCAGGCTCTAACGTTTCGCTGTATGAAGAAGTCTGCGCCCGCTATCCGCAGGTGGCATTCCAGTCTTCCGGCGGCATTGGCGACCTCAATGATATTGCCGCCCTGCGCGGCACCGGCGTGCGCGGCGTGATTGTCGGACGTGCGCTGCTGGAAGGTAAATTCAACGTAACGGAGGCCATCCAATGCTGGCAAAACGGATAATCCCTTGTCTTGATGTGCGTGATGGTCAGGTTGTTAAAGGCGTGCAGTTCCGCAACCACGAAATCATCGGCGATATCGTGCCGCTGGCAAAACGCTACGCTGACGAAGGCGCTGATGAGCTGGTGTTCTACGATATCACCGCTTCCAGCGATGGCCGCGTGGTCGATAAAAGCTGGGTTTCCCGCGTTGCCGAAGTGATTGATATTCCGTTCTGCGTTGCCGGTGGCATCAAATCCATCGAGGATGCCGCGCGCATTCTCTCGTTCGGTGCGGACAAAATTTCCATCAACTCCCCGGCGCTGGCCGACCCGGAGCTGATTACTCGCCTGGCGGATCGCTTCGGCGTGCAGTGTATTGTGGTGGGTATTGATACCTGGTTTGATGCCGACACCGGCAAATATCATGTCAATCAATATACCGGCGACGAAAGCCGCACCCGTGTGACCCAGTGGGAAACTCTGGACTGGGTACAGGAAGTGCAAAAACGCGGCGCGGGTGAAATCGTGTTAAACATGATGAACCAGGACGGCGTGCGTAACGGCTACGACCTGGCACAACTGAAAAAAGTGCGCGACGTCTGCCACGTCCCGCTGATCGCCTCCGGCGGCGCAGGCACCATGGAACACTTCCTGGAGGCCTTCCGCGACGCTAACGTCGACGGCGCGCTGGCCGCATCGGTGTTCCATAAGCAAATTATTAATATTGGTGAACTAAAAGCGTACCTGGCAGCACAGGGCGTGGAGATACGGGTATGTTAACTGAACAACTGGACTGGGAAAAAACCGACGGACTGATGCCCGCCGTTATCCAACACGCGGTATCCGGCGAAGTGTTAATGCTGGGCTATATGAACCAGGAAGCGCTGGCTAAAACGCAGGAAACGGGCAAAGTCACCTTTTTCTCGCGCACCAAACAGCGTCTGTGGACCAAAGGCGAAACCTCCGGCCACTTCCTGAACGTGGTCAGCATCGCGCCCGATTGCGATAATGACACGCTGCTGATTCTGGTGAACCCTATCGGCCCAACCTGCCATAAAGGCACCTCGAGCTGCTTCGGTGACACCAGCCATAAATGGTTGTTCCTGTATCAGCTTGAACAACTGCTGGCCGAGCGTAAAACCGCCGATCCTGCAAGTTCCTACACCGCCAAACTGTACGCCAGCGGCACCAAGCGCATCGCGCAGAAAGTGGGTGAAGAAGGCGTGGAGACCGCGCTGGCCGCCACGGTGCACGATAAGTTTGAGCTGAAGAACGAAGCGTCTGACTTAATGTATCACCTGCTGGTGCTGCTGCAGGATCAGGAACTGGATTTGACCACCGTTATCGATAATTTGCGTGAACGGCATCAGTAATCCCCCTCCCCGAACCCGGCCAATCCGCCGGGTTTTTCATTTAGTCCTCATTCCGATAACCCTAATGGCATATAACGATTATATTTTTTCGCTAACAGACGGTATGATCGCGCCCAGTAGGGATGTTCGCATCTGAATAGATTGAAGGATTACTATGAAATATTTGGTCACCGGCGCCGCAGGGTTTATCGGTTTTCACGTCAGCCAGCGCCTGCTTGCTGCTGGTCATCACGTTGTCGGACTCGATAATCTCAATGATTATTATGACGTCAGCCTGAAGCAGGCGCGTCTGGACCTGCTGCAATCGCCGAATTTCCATTTTGCAAAAATCGATCTCGCCGACAATGTCGCCATGGCAGAACTGTTTGCCGATGCGCAGTTTGATCGCGTCATCCACCTGGCCGCTCAGGCTGGCGTTCGCTATTCGCTGGAAAATCCGCACGCCTACGCGCAGGCGAACCTGATTGGGCATCTGAATATTCTGGAAGGCTGCCGTCACAACAAAGTCCAGCACCTGGTGTACGCCTCCTCAAGCTCGGTCTACGGTCTGAACAGCAAAATGCCGTTCTCGACAGACGACAGCGTGGATCATCCGGTATCGCTGTATGCCGCCACGAAAAAAGCCAACGAGTTGATGGCACATACTTACTCCCATCTGTACGGCCTGCCGACTACCGGACTGCGCTTCTTTACCGTCTATGGTCCGTGGGGCCGCCCGGATATGGCGCTGTTCAAGTTCACCAAGGCAATGCTGGAAGGGAAAAGCATCGATGTGTACAACTACGGTAAGATGAAGCGCGACTTCACCTACATTGATGACATCGTAGAAGCCATCATCCGCCTGCAAGACGTTATTCCTGCTGCCAATAGCGAATGGACCGTCGAGACCGGCTCTCCGGCAACCAGCTCAGCGCCATACCGGGTTTACAACGTTGGCAACAGCGCGCCGGTTGAATTGATGGACTACATCACAGCGCTGGAAGAAGCTCTGGGTATTGAAGCAAAGAAGAACATGATGCCGATGCAGGCCGGTGACGTGCTGGAAACCAGCGCAGAGACGCAGCCGCTGTACGACCTGGTGGGCTTCCGCCCGCAGACTTCGGTGAAAGAAGGCGTGAAAAACTTCGTGGAGTGGTACCGCGAGTTTTATAAAGCATAAAAAAAGCCCTCATCTGGACTGCACCCCAAAAGTTGGACACCCAACTGAGTAAGGTGCAGTTTTTTTATGGCAAAACCAAAATATTCCCTCGAAACCAGATTGGCTGTAGTTAATCACTACCTCGCCGGAAAAGAGGGAACACATCGTACAGCTGAACGCTTTGGTGTTGAAAGAACATCAGTGCGACGCTGGGTAAGAGCCTGGCAACTCCATGGTATTGATGGCATTACCTGGAAGAATGACCGCCATTCTCCAGCGTTCCGGATGACCGTTGTTAAAGCTGTTCTCGATGAAGAACTTTCGATGCGTGAAGCTGCCGCACAGTTTAATATCTCAAATGAAACCGTTGTCCGGCACTGGGTGAATGTCTACAAAGACGCAGGTGAGAAAGGACTTCTGAGCATAAAACCTGGCCGGAGCAAAGACATGACAAAACCCAAAAAAACATCTCCACTTACCGATGCTGCGCTGGAAAAGTTATCTCCCGAAGAACTGCGGGCTGAACTCCGTTATCTGCGCGCAGAGAATGCCTATCTAAAAAAGCTGAAGGCCTTAGTTCAAAGCGAGAAAGGCGGCAGAAAGCCGGAATAATCAGTGAGCTAAGGCTGGAGCATGCGCTTGGTGATCTTCTGCGTGCAGCGGGTATGTCCCGCAGTACGTGGTATCACAATATGAATGCGCTGAAGCGAGTGGACAGGCATGCCGGTCTGAAAGACAAAATCAGGGAGATTTACCACTATCACAAAGGGCGTTATGGCTACCGCAGGATCACGCTCTCACTGAGAAAACAGGGGTTGCTGGTAAACCATAAAACAGTGCAACGACTGATGGCAGAGCTGTCGCTCCGCTCTCTGATAAGGGTGAAGAAATATCGTGCCTGGAAAGGGGAAGTGGGCAAGGCTGCGCCCAATATCCTGAGCCGGAACTTTAGCGCATCGAGAGCCAATGAAAAATGGGTCACGGATGTTACAGAGTTCTCGGTGCAGGGAAAAAAGCTGTACCTGTCGCCGGTTCTCGATCTGTTTAACCGGGAGATTATCTCCTACAGCCTGTCTGAAAGGCCGGTGATGGAGATGGTTAATACGATGCTGCTCGATGCGCTCTCAGTGCTCGGACCGGAAGATGCACCGTTGCTGCACACGGATCAGGGCTGGCAATATCGAATGGCAGGCTATCAGGCAAAAATTAAAGGCGCAGGGTATGACACAAAGCATGTCGCGGAAGGGAAACTGCCTGGATAATGCGGTGATGGAGAACTTCTTCGGCACACTGAAATCGGAGTGTTTTTACCTGAACAGGTTCAGCGATCTAAATGAACTGAGAAAGGCGATAGAGGACTATATCCATTACTATAACAACGAGCGTATCAGCCTGAGATTAAAAGGCCTGAGCCCGGTAGAATACCGAACCCAGGCCCTGTTAGCCGCTTAACATGAACTGTCCAACTTTATGGGGTCAGTCCAATCAGAGGGCTTTTTCTTTCATAGCCAGGCCAGACAAAGCACAGCAGGGACTAGACGACAATCAACGATCAATCATTCCCAAACAGATCGCGCGTATAAACCTTCTCTTCCACGTCCGCTAACTCTTCCGCCATACGGTTAGAGATAATCACATCCGCTTCCTGCTTAAAGGCATCCAGATCGCGCACCACGCGGGAGTTAAAGAACTCATCCTCTTGCATAACCGGTTCATAGATAATGACTGGAATGCCCTTCGCTTTGATACGCTTCATGATCCCCTGGATTGAGGAAGCACGGAAATTGTCAGAACCGGACTTCATAATCAGCCGGTAAACCCCAACCACCTTCGGCTTGCGGGCCAGAATCGAATCCGCAATAAAATCTTTACGCGTACGGTTGGCATCAACGATAGCGCCGATGATGTTGTTCGGTACCGACTCATAGTTCGCCAGCAGCTGCTTGGTGTCTTTCGGCAGGCAGTAACCACCATAGCCAAACGACGGGTTGTTATAGTGATTACCAATACGCGGATCCAGACACACGCCTTCGATAATCTGACGGGAGTTCAACCCTAGGCTTTCCGCATAGCTGTCCAGCTCGTTAAAGTAGGCCACACGCAGCGCCAGATAAGTATTGGCAAACAGCTTGATGGCTTCGGCTTCGGTCGAATCCGTAAACAGCGTAGGGATGTCTTTCTTAATCGCCCCTTCCTGCAGCAGCGCCGCAAAACGCTCGGCACGCTCTGAACGCTCACCGATAACGATACGGGATGGGTGCAGGTTGTCATACAGCGCACGGCCTTCGCGCAGAAACTCCGGCGAGAAGAAGACATTATCAATGCCGAGCTGCTCTTTGATAGAGTTCGTAAAACCAACCGGGATGGTCGATTTGATAATCATCACCGCTTTCGGGTTGATTTCCGTTACATCACGGATAACCGATTCTACACTTGAGGTGTTGAAGTAGTTGGTTTTCGGATCGTAGTCAGTCGGCGTGGCAATAATCACGAAATCAGCATCACGGTAAGCGTCATGCTTATCAGTCGTCGCGCGAAAATTAAGCGACTTTGTTGCCAGATACTCTTCAATCTCTTTATCGACAATCGGCGATTTCTTCTGATTCAGCATATCGACTTTGGCCTGCACGATATCCAGCGCCACCACTTCATGGTGTTGGGCAATCAGAATGCCGTTAGACAAACCTACGTAACCTGTTCCTGAAATAGTTATCTTCATTCGTTGTGTAACTTCTTCTGGTTAAACGTTGAGGGTGAGGATATCACCACCGCTACTTGATCTGTCGCTAAATACAGTGACAATTCGGTAGAAACTTTGCCAGTATAAACTGAATTGAAACTGAGTCTATGGGAGTTGGTCTGATATTAGTAATTATAGGAAAAGGGCTATCTCGGATAAGAAATACGTATTTATATTTAAATTAAGGAGCCCAAAAAAAATTCACAACCTATCGAACACGGTTTCTTATTACACTCCAAACTAACACGCTACAAGCACCAGTCATACAACCCAGTATTATTGCCAAAATCAGAACTAATGGCTTTTTGGGACCATCATTAACGCTTGGCAAAGATGGTTTCATTAAATAGTCATACGAATTGAAATTTACATCTCCTAGATTGATTGACTCCAGTAATTGTAATTCATAAAGAGTAGAATAGTAGTTCTCTGAGAATACCAAAGGGCTATTTTTCTCACTTTCCATCAAGATCACTAGTTTATCACTTCCTAACATAAACATAGAACTTTGAACTGGAGATTCAACTAAATTAGGCGCTGAAATCTTAATATTTAATTCATTAGCCAATGCTAACGAATGTTCAATATTATTAATGCGCGACTTTTTGATATTTTCAGCGACTTGCTCTTGCATAATTAATTTTTTTTTCAGAAGATTGATTCTGGTTTGCAAAGCTGCCGCAAGATCATGCTTAAGTCTCGCCACTGTACTTTGGTTAACTTCTTGTATTAGTTCTTCAAGTGTCTTTTGAACTTGCTGCGGTGATGCTCCTTGGGTAGAAAAGGTGATTTTAAAAGGAAGAGATGGGTCTATCAACGCAGAAGAGCTTTGCGCTACAACCTTTGATTTATCTAGAATCACTGTTTCAAATGCAATTGCGCCACCAATGTTTTTTGTGTTATCGCTAGATAAAGCAAAAAATGCCGACTTGAAATTCGTTAAAAACAATTTCTGACTGCCAGCAATAGTTAGAGGGTTC
Organism: Kluyvera sp. EC_51; assembly: GCF_019584505.1. Classification (NCBI taxonomy): domain Bacteria; kingdom Pseudomonadati; phylum Pseudomonadota; class Gammaproteobacteria; order Enterobacterales; family Enterobacteriaceae; genus Kluyvera; species Kluyvera sp. EC_51. Next base: position 170,775 of record NZ_VDAG01000024.1, read on the forward strand.
TCTCCATCCATTACTCCCAACGTATTTATATATCCAGATATCTGCTCTGTCGTTGGTTGAGTAATCAACGCCGTCGATGTCATTTTTTTTGGCGCGAACTTTAAAAACAAGACACCTAATATTAGCGAAACAGCAATACAACAAACAATAGTAACTTTACCCCGCCACAACCTTATCAAAACGTCAATAAAATCTATACTGACATCTTCTTTTTTTCTTTCTTCATTATTATCAGCTTTTGTATTCACATTACCTCTACTTTTTTTCGTCGAAAATCAATCGCATCACAAATAGAAAACGAAAATCATCACTCACATATTAAATGTGATTTTCAATTGCACTTGAAAATATAAAACATTACTAATAAAAAGACTAGTGTGGTAAGTTAGAATAATAGCCTGGTGATATTACACCAGGCTCAGTTTTAATTAAAAATTATTCCAGCCATTCGGTGTGGAACACACCTTCTTTATCGGTGCGTTTATAGGTATGCGCCCCGAAGTAGTCTCGTTGAGCCTGAATCAAGTTTGCTGGCAGTACCGCAGAACGGTAGCTGTCGTAGTATGCGACGGCTGCAGAGAAGGTTGGAACCGGAATACCGTTCTGAACCGCATAGGCAACTACGTCACGCAGCGCCTGCTGGTATTCATCAGCGATATTCTTGAAGTACGGTGCCAGCAGAAGGTTAGCAATGCCTTTGTTTTCAGCATACGCATCGGTGATTTTCTGCAGGAACTGTGCACGAATGATGCAGCCCGCGCGGAAGATCTTCGCGATTTCGCCGTAGTTCAGATCCCACTGGTACTCGTCGGACGCAGCACGCAGCTGGGAGAAGCCCTGCGCGTAGGAGACGATTTTACCCAGGTACAGTGCACGGCGTACTTTCTCGACGAACTCCGCTTTATCACCGGCCAGTTTAGCCTGCGGGCCGGACAGCACTTTAGATGCCGCAACGCGCTGGTCTTTCAGAGAGGAGATGTAACGTGCGAATACGGATTCGGTGATCAGGGACAGCGGTTCGCCCAGATCCAGAGAGCTCTGGCTGGTCCACTTACCGGTGCCTTTGTTCGCCGCTTCGTCCAGAATCACATCAACCAGGTATTTACCTTCTTCGTCTTTCTTAGTGAAGATATCTTTGGTGATATCGATCAGGTAGCTGCTGAGCTCGCCTTCGTTCCACTCGGTAAAGGTGGTTGCCAGCTCTTCGTTAGACAAATTCAGGCCGCCTTTCAGCAGGGAGTAAGCTTCAGCAATCAGCTGCATGTCGCCGTACTCGATACCGTTATGAACCATCTTCACGTAGTGACCTGCACCGTCGACACCGATGTAAGTTACGCATGGTTCACCATCTTCAGCAACCGCTGCAATCTTAGTCAGAATTGGCGCGATCAGCTCGTACGCTTCTTTCTGGCCGCCAGGCATGATGGATGGGCCCTTCAGTGCACCTTCTTCACCACCGGAAACACCGGTACCGATGAAGTTGAAGCCTTCAGCAGACAGTTCACGATTACGACGAATGGTGTCCTGGAAGAAGGTATTACCGCCATCAATGATGATGTCGCCTTTATCAAGGTATGGCTTCAGGGAATCGATAGCAGCATCAGTGCCCGCGCCAGCTTTCACCATTAACAGGATACGACGTGGGGTTTCAAGAGATTCGACGAACTCCTTGACCGTGTAGTGAGGAACCAGCTTCTTGCCTGGATTCTCAGCGACAACTTCTTCGGTTTTATCACGGGAACGGTTGAAGATGGAGACGGTATAACCACGGCTTTCGATGTTGAGCGCCAGGTTGCGCCCCATCACTGCCATACCGACTACGCCGATCTGTTGCTTGGACATTACATACTCCTGTCAGGTGTGGTCACCGTGCGACGTGTGCACGGTTTGAATGTGGTATAGATGTTAACTCAGGACGAAAGGCTATCATAGTGTCTGGAAACACAACGACCGAAATGCATACAGAAAATAGTAATGTAAATATTTACATGATATTTAGAGATTAAAACAATCGCCCAAAGATAGATTTGAAAGCATGCCAATGATTTCATCGCGAGAAAACTGCGAATAATCTTCATTGTGGGACCAGGAAGGTATAACTTTGGCATTATCTTGTTCAAAAGGCCCTTCTTTAACCTCCATTAAAACAGCAGATGAGCTCTTGCATAATAATGTATGCGGAGTTAAAGGCGGAATATTAACCATAATGTTGCCTCCATGCTGGAGGGTAATTTTATTGTTCAAACAACCATTATTATCAAATAGCAATAATTCGACTTCGCCATTAAAAATATTAAAGTATTCCCATTGGCGTTGTAGTTCATGGTAGTGAGGAGGAATATAAGTCCCTCTCACAAGACCAATCAATATTCTTTGCACAGAGTCTGCATGACTTTCATGAAGAGTCAAATGTGCTCTTAATCGCACAGATTTAGAAGCCTTCAGAATTAATTTATCGAGATCAGCCTGAGAATATAAAAACACACTCATATAAAATACCGTAAGTTATCAACCGAATAGCTTTTTCAAGATGGACTCTGCTGCAGACTCAACGGAAAACTTATTTTGCAATAGAGAAAAAGCATTCCCCCCCAGTTTATCCCTTAATTCTGGACTATCAGCGAGTCGAATTGCCGCTTTGGCCAAATCTTCGTCATTGCCATTTACAAATGAATATCCTGCCTCGGCATTATTGATAATTTGCATAACATCATTATCCTCATTCACACTTCCCAGGATAGGTAATTTGCTAGCCATATAACCCAATAGCTTGCCGGGGAAATTATGAACTGAGTGGTGTTTAGCAAGACTAAACAACCCAACATCAACAACTTTCAAAACCGATTTGAACTCATCCTGAGGAATAGAAGGCAAATAGGTACAGTTAGTTAATTCGTTATCGCTTATAAACTGCTGGACAAGACGGACTTCATCTCCTTGCCCAATAAAAAGAAAATGGATATCATCTCGAAACGATACTGCACTCGCTAATCTCATTAAATTCATCATATCTTGAGCATGACCTAAATTGCCACCATAAAAAAATATGGTTTTATTTTCAAGGCCCATCATCGATAACAGAGGGGAATCCGGAGTTTTATCAACCTCTTTAATGTCTGCCCAATTAAATAACGTTTCCACGTTATATTTACCATCATATTTATTAAGGAAAATATCTTTATTTTTTTCCGACATTAAACCAATACAGTCAGCAACTTCATAGTTTATTTTTTCAAACCATCTAAAATAACGATCGGTCAACCAACCTGATTTTATTATTTTCTGATCGATTAACCATTGAGGAAATGAATCTCTCAATATCAAATAAGATTTGCAATTAAATCTTTTTTTTATTTTATTAACTAAAGGCCCTAAAAAAATAGATGGCGAGTAATAAATTACGCCATCTATTTTTTCACAATTGACTCTGCTTTTAATACTATTCCAAGCATTAATTGATAACATAGATTCATTAATTGCTCTCGATATTTTTGAGACATCCTTTATAGCACCGTTCGGAAATCTATAAATTGTAACACCATCTAACTTAATTACATCAATAGCTTTTATTTTATCGTTTGGGCAAATAACAACGGGGTCATACCCTATTCTTAGAAGCTCGCAAGCTAATTCATGCATCATCTTCGCACTCACACGAGTACTATCAGGCATGTAATCATCACATATTAATGCAATTCGCATTAGAATTTCTTCCAAACTTTTGCATTAACAAAATTTGTATAACTCATTATTATTCTGAGGATTTTTATCGAAACATTATTCGTTTTATAATCAGTTACCATGTGGAGATCACGCTGATTTTCACCACGTTTTTGATTTTGTAATATATCAATGCCTTGAATAATTCTGTCTTTATCAAGGCCTACAAACATGACGGCCGCTTCTTCAAATCCTTCAGGACGTTCATGTACTTCACGTAAATTCAATGCAGGGAAATTTAGCACCGAGGATTCTTCAGTTATAGTTCCACTATCAGAAAGTACGACCCTAGCATTTTGTTGAAGCTTTATATAATCGAAAAACCCAAAGGGTTTAGAAAATATTATGTTATCATTTATTTCGATATCTAGATTATTAATTCTATTTCTAGTTCGTGGATGCGTTGAGACTATTACAGGCAATGCATATATCTCAGAAATAGTATTTAGAGTTTCAATTAATGAATATAATTTATCAGGGGAATCTACATTTTCCTCTCGATGGCTACTAACTAAAAAATAGCTATTTTCATGCAAATTAAATTTATTCAAAATATTTGAGGCAAGAATGCGATCTTTGTAAAAACTGAGAACCTCACGCATCGGGCTACCAGTTTTTATAATCTGATCTGCAGGGATACCTTCTTTTAAAAGATATTCTCTTGCAATCTCACTATAAGTCAGATTAATATCTGAAATATGATCAACGATTTTTCTATTTATTTCTTCAGGAACTCTAAAGTCGAAGCATCTATTACCGGCTTCCATATGGAAAATTGGGACTTTACGCCGTTTAGCTGATATTGCTACTAAAGCACTATTCGTATCACCAAGAATGAGTAATGCATCTGGTCGTAATTCATCAAATACTTTATCAGACTCAATAATCACATTACCAATCGTTTCAGCAGCATTATCCCCCGCAGCATTCAGGAAGAAGTCAGGTTTTCTTATTTCCAATTCCGTAAAGAAAACCTCATTTAACTCATAGTCATAGTTTTGGCCTGTATGAACAAGATAATGCTCAGTAAACTCATCAAGAACAGCTATGACACGGGATAAACGAATTATTTCTGGTCTCGTACCAACTACAGTCACTACTTTAATTTTTGTTTTAGAAATATTTTTTGTACTCATCATTCATCATCTCAATTAGTTTCACCCAAGATTTTGGAGAATAATTTGTTTTATTTTGGAACTGACTTGAGTTCAAACTACGATCAATTCGAAGATCGCCTGTTGGAACCAACTCAATGTTTTTTCCATATATTGAATTAATTATCTTAAGTAATTCATATTTGCTGATGGGATCTACGCTTAAATGATATAAACCTGATAAATTGTTTGGAATTACATAACGATGGATAACCTCAGCCATATAACAGGTCGGTAATCCAGAGAAAATAGCATTTGTAAATCCGCGTGCAGAACCTTTTTGAGATAAGAACCAATCAACGAGACTATGATTTGTGCCCAACTCATGGCCAATAATGGACGTTCGTAGAGTCAGATGTCCACCATAATCAACCTCGCCTAGAAACTTGGATTTACCGTATAAATCAATTGCATCTGATTCATCAGTCTCAATATAGTTACCTTTAGTTCCCTTAAAAATACAATCTGTAGAGAAATGTATCAATTTCGCATCATTTACAGAGCATACTTGTGCCAATTTATGAGGTAGTAACGAGTTTATACCGATAGTAATAATGTTATTTTTTGCTGCATCAAGTTGCTTAATAACGCCAATACAATTAAATACGATATTGGGCTTATGTTCAATAATCACAGATTCTAAACGTGCGAAATCATTAACATCAATACCGCTAATGAGGTTTGCATTCGTTGAATTTTCAAGATATCTCGCGCTTTCAGTACTTCTCGTAGTACCCAAAACTTCATAGTGACCAACTTCTGAAAAGTAGCGTAATATACTGCTACCCAACATACCATTTGCACCAACTACCAATATTTTGTTACGCATCTGGATCAACCATTTCACCTGCTTCTATCTTATTTATATATTCCAGTTTTCTAAGTAACATACTCATTTCATCAACATTCAAACGCTGAGTATTATGAGAATTATAATCTTCAATATGCTGAATATCTTCCCTTCCCTTGTCGAAGAATTTCTCATAATTCAGATCACGCTTATCACTAGGTATTCGATAGTAATTGCCCTGGTCTTCAGCGACTAACATTTCCTCACGACTGCAAAGGACCTCAAAGAGTTTTTCGCCATGACGCGTACCGATAGAATTAATAGGATGGCCAGGTTTATTTGTAATATTTAGTAATGACTGAGCTAATGTTTCAATTGTCGCAGCCGGAGCCTTCTGAACAAAAATATCACCATTAGAACCATATTCGAAAGCATGTAGCACTAGATCCACGGCATCGTCTAGAGTCATCATGAAACGAGTCATATGCGGATCGGTAATACTAAGCGGACGTCCTTCCATAATTTGGTTAATAAAAAGTGGAATTACAGATCCTCTCGACGCCATTACATTACCATATCTAGTCGCGCAGATTGTGATACCTTTAGGTAAATTTCTGGATTTAGCAACAATGACTTTTTCCATCATGGCCTTTGAAGTACCCATGGCATTTATAGGATACACTGCTTTATCTGTACTTAAGCAAACAACACGAGAAACTTTATTAGCAATTGCAGCCTCTAGTACATTATCTGTTCCTATAACATTTGTTTTAACTGCCTCCATTGGATAAAACTCGCACGAAGGTACTTGTTTTAACGCTGCTGCGTGATAAATAAAATCAACTCCGCGTGTGGCAGTTAAGACACTTTTATAGTCTCTTACATCACCTATGTAAAATTTAAGTTTGTCACTTGCATATTTTTTACGCATGTCATCTTGCTTTTTCTCGTCGCGGCTAAAGACTCTAATTTCGCCAATATCAGAATCTAAGAAGCGACGTAATACCGCGTTACCAAAGGATCCAGTCCCACCTGTTATCAGTAATGTAGCATCTTTAAACATTTTTTATCCCTATTGAATAAGATCGAAGAAATGTGGCCATGAGGAGCGGGTGTCATTTTCATAAGGCCTAATTTGTGTATGAGATTTTATTATTAGTGCATTATATATCGAATGAGCCCAATGGCTTTCATCATCATATTTGACAAAACTTACTCCTTCATAGTTTTCGAGAACATCACGTGCATAAGGTAAATCACTACATACGATTTGTTTTCCCAGACTAGCAGACTCAATTAATGGTAAACCATATGATTCGATGTAACTTGGAAATACAATTACCGCAACTCTATGATATCTTTGTTGCAACTCAGAATAGGAAATAAAACCAAGATACTCTATGTTATCAGAAAGACTATACTTGGAGATGTAGCGATCAAAAGTTTTATACATCCCTTTATCGAAAGTAACTTGGAATTTAATATCATTTATATGATATTTTTCCTTTAAAATTACTAAGGATTTTAAAATCACTATATGATTTTTATAACTTAGAGCAGTAGCTGGATATAACAATGTGTTTTTATGTATTAAATTTTCGTTTATTAATTCACTGGCAAGTTTCAGGTCCGGCTTTAATACTACTACTTGCTCTATATTCAAACCAGTACATTTTTTTAATACACCGAGTTTCATCCATTCAGTCTGCACAACAAAAATAGTTTGATCATTTATGAATTTAAAAATAAATAACGCATAGAATTTTTTATATAGGAATAATTTAAGATCATTTAGCGTTAAATTTCTTAAAGATAAACTAAATTCACTAAAAGGAATTGGCTGATGAAGGTAAATTATTTGTTGATACGGGACATTTAGACTGGAATTTTGCAAACAAATGACCAATTTTACTTTAATCGATTCACGCTTCAAAAATTTACCGCATCCAAACCAATCCCAATAAATTCTTTTTATCCAGTTTTTCGGAGAAGTCTTAACATAGACTATATTTTTATATTCGGGTAAATCTAACGAGGAAGGTACGAATATAATGAAATCATGAGAATCATTAGAAGCATGTTCAATAAATTGTCGCAAAATCGTTAATGCACCACTTGATTCGAGCGCTGTTGCACTGACGATTACATATTCTTTTGTTTGATCAAACATTAAACACCTGCTCACCATTATTACAACCTACAGTATGTCACGATTCTGGATCTGATTGCTCATAAATATAATTCAAAAATAAATTAACATATAATTATATGTTAATGATAAACGTTATCATCAAATAAATGTCAGTACTGCATTCATATCTCACTCTTTCTGACTAATCTAATTCCACCAGTAATGAAGAAAAATAAGGAGCTAAATAGATAGGGGAAAAAACCTTGCCCAAACACATTTTCCAGACTGACCGTATAAAATGAATAAAACACAATAAAAAACAATAAAATATCATATTGCCCATTATACAAGGACATCGAATCAAAATAGATCTTTGCAAACAAAATTAATATAATCGCAATCAGAATAGTGGTTATAAAATCAGGCAGACTAGCTCTAAATAATATATAATAATAAATGACAGCACCAAAATCAGAACTAGTATATTGATTTAGATCTGGATAAAAAGATTCAATAACATTATTATTTAATATTCTATAATCCTTATCTATAAATCTATTGGGAATTATAGGCCTCAACAAAGATACCGATTCTTTAAATTCTCTATTATCTTCTTTGTACAACTCAATAATTTTGTTATCGTTTTCATACGCCCCTAACGAAACTGGATTCATCGATAGTCGCGAAGTTAGTTGTTCAACACCTTGATAATAGGTCAATGGTTCAACTTTTTTTACTCCACGAATTTCGTTTTTCAATTCAAAAGCGTATTGATAAATCCCGCCTCCTAAGATAATGATAAAAATTGGAAATAGTAACACAAATTTATTGTTTTTTTCTTGAAAGCGAGCATATATCTCTAAGAAAAACATTATAAGAAGAAAACTTGTCCAGCCTTGTAATATTTTAAACGATATGAATAATAAAATATTAAATGTGAATAGAATATTTTTTCTATATGTGAAATTCTTTTCTGTACGGAAAGCAAGAAAGAACATATAAATAAATGGTTCTGGTTTTAAAAAGGCAAATAAAGGACTATAAATGGAAGTAGCAACATCACTCGCAGTTACCGCTACTTTCCCTACATTTGTCGTAAGTAAAAAAGACAACTGGGCAGCTAATAATAATGTTAAAACTTTATTTATTCTTTTTTTATTAAATTCAACATGAATTTTATTATCAAATTTCAGGCGAAAACCGGTTAATGCTAAAAAAACAAAATAGCAAACAAAAAATGATATTATATTTAATAAGCTTATTGCCACCACGTCAAAAGAAGTAATAGAGCGGGTAAACTCACCAAGTTCCCCTGGATAATTTGGCTGTGTTAGCGTCTGAAATAACGATATAAATGCTGATATTATATAGAGAAGTAAAAAAGATACGATCGAACTCCTATTACCTTTCAACACTAGTGCATTCCTTTTTAAAGGATGGCAATGATAGAATACCGGTTTTTTTGTATGCTATATACATAACACCTAAGTTTTGCACTGCAATGACTACGGAAACTGAACTGCAGTATAAAAAAACATTATCCGCTTGGAAAAATTTAACCACTACAAACATGAGAACTAACATTGAGAATGAAATAAATGTTATCCACATCAATGATATACCATGCCCCGTGTGACTTAAGAGAAAATCACATGGCCCAGTAGCAGCATTCACAATTTGCCCCACAGAGAAAACTACTAATATATACCAGGAAAATTGATAACTTACCCCAAAGACTATTCCTATAAGCCAGTATCCTAATGTAAGCAATGATAATAATGTCATAGTGCTTACTATGAAGGAAAAATTACAGCTATTATGAATTTCTCTTTGCAGTAGCATTTTATTATTTATTAATAGTGGTATGCGACTAGCAGCTATAGCACGTACTGATAGTGTTGAAAAACTCAATAGCGCAGCTAGCCTTATTGCCAGACCGTATTGAGCAATTGTTTCAGCTTCAAAACTCTTTGATATAACCCATAAATCCATTTGCGAAAACAAATATACAATCACCGTAGACAAATATATGGGAAGTATATTTTTAAATAAAATCCTATTTTTATTACAAATGCGAATCATTGTTACTTTATTATATTTCAACGACCATTCATAATAATTCATACCTAGAGATAGAACTAGCGATAAAACATACAACTCAACAACATTAGCACCAAACGGAACAAAGTTATTTAATACAATAAGTCCAATAAATAAAACTGTGCTCACGCCACCATTGTATAACTGTGAGGATATGTATGCACCATTCCCTTTCATTAATTCCGTTAATATGTTTATTATTCCATTTACTATCGTAGCAAAAAATAGCAAATATACGTTCTCGATATTAAACGTTTTAATGAAAATAAAAAGTGTTATTATCGTTATGGGAATCGAAATACACAATTTTTTCGCAATCTCACGGTAAATATCTAACATCCGAATTTTATTAGCGGCCAGTATATTCAAAGCAGGTGTCATACCAAATAATAATACCTGCGTTAAAAATGTTGTATAGCTTACGAATAGAAAAAAAGAACTTACGGCATTTTTATCATATACGCGAACAATTATTACACTCAATAGTAGTGATATAACTGAAACAACTATTCTTGTTAAGAATGAACCTGATTGTTTTAAATATTTATTTAGTATATTACTTTTGTTTAATTCCATGTTTTATTTCTGATCAGTATAATAAAGATTCGATAGATTTTGTCATTGATTCCATTAGAGTAATATTACCACGTGACTCTACGTTCAAACGTACTACAGGTTCAGTATTCGATGATCGTAGGTTAAAACGCCAGTCAGAAAATTCCATACTAACACCATCAGTTCGGTCGACTACAATTGCGGTTTCGCGAAAATAGGCTTCAACTCTTGCAATAGCTTCTGGTGGGTTAGCAAGATGGCAATTAATTTCTCCACTTGCTGGGAATGCAGAAATCCGATCGTTAACCAACTCGCCTAGTGATTTTCCTTTCAAACACATAAGTTCAGTCACCAGTAACCACGGGATCATACCACTGTCACAGTATGCGAAATCTTTAAAATAGTGGTGGGCACTCATTTCCCCACCATAAACTGCATCTTCAAGACGCATCCGCTCTTTGATAAATGCATGCCCTGTTTTCGACATAACTGCTGAACCTCCCGCAGTAGTCACTACATCAACAGTATTCCATGATAGCCGTGGATCATGAATTATTTTAGCCCCCGGATGTTTGTTAACAAACGCTTCAGCTAACAAACCTACAATATAATAACCCTCAATAAACCGCCCTGTTTCATCAAACATAAAACAACGGTCGAAATCCCCGTCAAATGCAATACCCAAATCAGCCTTATGTTTGATAACTGCATCACGAGTATCATCCCGACATTCAGGCAGAAGCGGGTTTGGGATGCCATTTGGGAAATTTCCATCTGGAGAGTTGTGGATTTTGATAAAAGTAACAGGAAGACCGAGTTCCTGAAATCTAGCCTCTATCGCATCCACAACTGGGCCAGCTGTTCCATTACCTGAGTTAATAACCAGCTTTATTTTTTTAAAATTATTGATATCGACATAGCCCATCAAGTGGTCAATATATGCTGATCGTATGTTTATTTTTTGATAACTGCCACGGACATTTTTGTCAACAAGTGGGAATTCATTTATTTCTGCTAAACGCTGTATATCTTGTAAGCCTGAATCGCCACTTATCGGTCGAGCGCCTTCTCGAACCAGTTTCATACCATTATAGTCTATAGGATTATGGCTAGCCGTCACTTCAATACCGCCACTGATACCTAAGTGAAAAGTGGCAAAATAAATTTCTTCTGTTCCAGAGGTACCTAAATCTAAGACATTGACCCCTGAATCTTGTAAACCTTTTGCCAAAGCATGTTTAAGACTCTCACTCGTTAGACGCACATCGCCTCCCACCACGATCGTGTTAGGTTTTAGATAACAGCCATAAGCACGCCCAATTCGCCATGCGATATCTTCATTTAGTTCTTCACCTAACTTTCCACGAATATCGTATGCTTTGAAACAGGTTAAATTATCCATTACTACCTCTGACTCCAGACCTAAATTCAAACTGAATGAAAATTTTGCAATTATTTTTTATTATCACTCACTCATGAAACACTCATCGAAGATAGAGATCTGTATACATATTTTTTATTATGTTCAAATACGGCCATAGCGATCAGCAACCCGCACTATATCGTCCTCGGCAAGATATGACCCCGTCCGCACTTCTATAATCTCAAGTTGCATTTTTCCTGGGTTTTCCAGGCAGTGGATTACACCTTGCGGGATATAGATAGACTCGTTTTCGGTGAGCACTTTTATCTCACCATTAACAGTAACCTTAGCAGTCCCAGCCACCACTACCCAATGCTCTGCACGATGGTAATGCATCTGGGTAGATAGCCCCTCGCCAGGTTTGACAGTGATACGCTTGACTTGGTAGCGTTCCCCAGTATCAACAGTGTCATATTTTCCCCATGGCCGATAAACTTCTCTGTGAATATGGTGTTCATGACGGCCACTGGTTTTAATTTGCTCCACTACTTTTTTCACGTCCTGTGCGGCATGCCGATCAGCAATCAGAAGCGCATCTTTAGTTTGCACTACAACCAGATCTTTCACGCCCACCGTAGCAACTAGACTTGATTCTGCATACACATAGCTATCTTCAGTGGCGTAGCTAATTACATCGCCATGATTGACGTTACCTTTAGCCGTATGGTCGCTAATTTCCCACAATGATGACCACGACCCTACATCACTCCACCCAGCCATCAAGGGCATAACCACTGCTTCGGCTGTATTTTCCATTACCGCATAATCGATTGATTCTTCTGGACAAGAATGAAATGCTTCCTCGTCAATGCGTATAAAGTCCAGATCAAAATTTGTGGCGGCCATGGCCTTTTCACAGTAGTCTAGAATCTCTGGACGATATTTCCGTAATTCATCTAAATAGCAATCTGCTCTAAACAGGAACATGCCACTGTTCCAATAATAATCGCCGCTTGCTACATATTTCTCCGCAGTTTTAAGATTCGGCTTTTCAACAAACTGGGCAACATCAAAAGCATTCATACAACTTTGTACTCGAGTAATATTACCTCGCCTAATATAGCCATAACCGGTTTCGGGTTTATTAGGCACGATACCAAACGTGACCAACTTACCAGCTTCAGCGTATGGAAGTGCATTCAGCACCGCATCACTAAATGCATCACTATTTTGTATAATATGATCTGCTGCCAGAACTAATAATACTGGATCAGTATCACTACTGCGACACCTCATCGCAATTGCTGCAAGTGCTACAGCTGGTGCAGTATTGCGACCAAATGGTTCAAGTATAATGTTACCTGCTAGTTTATTTATTTCTCTTAGTTGTTCTGCAACAATAAATCGATGTTGTTCATTGCAAATAACCATCGGGTCTTCACATGCAATCCCTTTTAATCGGTTAATTGTTTCCTGCAACATGCTGTATTTACCCTGTAGACAAAGGAATTGCTTAGGGTATAACTCTCTCGAGAGTGGCCATAATCGGCTCCCTGTACCTCCTGCCATCACTACAGGACAAAGACTGATATTTGTCATCAAAACCTTCATTTGATTTAGTGATAAGTATTAATAAATTGCCATAACAACTTTGACGTTCTGAATAAACAACAAAAAAATTTATTAAATCTCTACAGATAAATTAACCTTATAATAACGTATCCGTGTCCATTAATGAATGAGCAAGTGTTACATTAATTAGCCATTATTTTTATAGTAGTCAACCATTGCTTTATAGAAGCTCGCTGGATCATTTTCTGTTAAAATAACGCTCTCTGATTTAACATCAATACCAATACACGAAAAATCTGTAGCTATTAGAGGTACTCCTAATTTTAGGGCCTCTAAGTTTTTTATTTTAATACCACCGCCAGTTAAAATTGGTGAAATACTTGCCAGGCATGTTGCAAATAGTTCATTCAATTCATTATCATTAACTCTACCGACTAAATTTATATTCTTATATCCAGAAAACATTTTTCTTGTGCTGTCCGAAACCGTCCCCGTAATTATGATTTTTGGCAGAAAATCCCAGTTTACACCCGGAGTATCAAGTAATTTTCTGATGGCATAACTGTTAGCAGGAAAATCCAAACTGCCCGCAAAGAGATAAAATGGCTCAACGTGATTGATATTTCTTTCTATTTTTTGAGTTACATTTAAATGATTATGATTAATCAGACAGCGATCGCTATTAATGATATATTTTTTTTGGTATTCAGACATATCGTTTTTTGATAGGAAAGTAAAGGTAACATCTCCTGTAGAATTAAAAATATCCTTCTCTACTGTTTTTAATAAATAGGATTGAATGAGATAATGTATTTTTTTAATTATTTTTTTATCGGAAACAAATAGGCTATAGTAAAAACTCGATTCTACATTATGAAATGTATAATTCCTGTTGACCATGCGGCTTTGCAATAAACTACCAACACCAACTAAGAAGATAGATTCTATAGATACTAGCGTTGGTTTTATTTCCTTAATTTTATCATCTAGGAAATAATTAAAATCCTTATCTTTGTTAATTAAATAACTTGGCTCAGGTATTTTATTTATAAATGATTTTAAATAACCAAATAATCGAGAGCAAATGCTCTGTTTTTTATTTTTATTAAAGGAATAAAATGGTATATCTCTTTCTTTAAAGAAAAGAACGGCTTCATCTTCAACTTGATTTTTTAAATTGTAATGAATTACCGTTACTCGATTCCCTCTTTCTTGCTCATATAATATTCTACCTAATGATAGTTTACGCCCACCAGTATCATCAGGATAGACCAAATCTAATGTTAAAAATATTATATTTTCCACTACTTTTCCCAATAGCACATTAGACAGAAAACCACGCTACCGCCCCTGGCTTAACAGCTACCAGTGCACTACGCGCCTTTAGATATGCTTGGCTTTAATTAACCTCCAAGTCCAAATTTTAGGCCGTAATTGTCTTACCAAATGCGACCAGATACAAGGATTAACTAGGTAATTACAACCAGACACGCTCAACTAATTCATTGTTTTTTTTTAATTTTTAGTAAAAAACGGCATTAACATTCCGTATAATAAACCTAAACACCGGGATGTTAGATGCCGCAATTATTCTGTATTATCGTAACTAAGTCCTTAGGTTTTATTGACTAAGTAACTTCTCAATCCCTTTCCTGAACTTCGCCCCATCCTTCACATTCCGCAGCCCATACTGCACAAACGCCTGCATATACCCCATTTTCTTCCCGCAGTCGTAGCTCTCGCCCGTCATCAGCATCGCATCAACAGACTGTTTTTTAGCCAGCTCAGCAATCGCATCCGTCAACTGAATACGACCCCATGCCCCCGGCACGGTTTTCGCCAGTTCAGGCCAGATATCAGCGGAAAGCACGTAGCGGCCAACGGCCATCAGGTCTGAGTCCAGTTCCTGCGGTTGGTCAGGTTTTTCAATGAAGTCGATAATGCGGCTAATCTTGCCTTCCACGTCCAGCGGATCTTTGGTTTTGATCACGGAGTATTCAGACAGATCGCCCGGCATGCGTTTTGCCAGTACCTGGCTACGCCCCGTTTCATTGAAACGAGCCACCATTGCGGCAAGGTTATAGCGAAGCGGGTCAGCGCTTGCGTTGTCCAGCACGATGTCCGGCAGCACAACCACAAACGGGTTATCGCCAACGATCGGATGGGCGCAAAGGATAGAGTGTCCCAGACCCAGCGGTTGAGCCTGACGAACGTTCATGATGGTAACGCCAGGAGGACAGATAGACTGAACTTCAGCCAGCAGTTGACGTTTTACACGTTGTTCCAGCAGCGCTTCCAGTTCGTACGAGGTGTCAAAGTGGTTCTCCACCGAGTTCTTCGATGCATGCGTTACCAGAACGATCTCTTTGATACCTGCAGCAACCACTTCGTCAACGATATACTGAACCATTGGCTTGTCGACGATCGGCAGCATCTCTTTGGGAATCGCCTTCGTGGCAGGGAGCATATTCATGCCCAGACCCGCTACCGGAATGACTGCTTTCAAATTAACCATTATCTTGTCCACCTATATTCGGTTGCTGAATTATAGCGATTAAACATGTTTAATCCACCCTGTTTTCTCATAGTATCTCTTTGGATTAGGCGAAATCTCTGGATATAGTCCGAGAATGGGCAGGGAAGTTGCCGCTAGCGGCGCGGCAGCGTGAAATTAAGCCGTTCAGAATTAACAACATGTTGATCAATAAGGTCGATATCCACCGACGGCTGTCCCTTCTCGTTAACGGCGTTGACGTGCGCCAGCGACAGCAGCGTATCCTGTTTGGCCATAAATTTACCGCGCACATCCTTACGCAAGTCAAAGTTGAGCGACAGCGCTGGCTCACGCGATGCTACCTGCATCACATTGATATTGCGCATGAAAATATGCTGTGGCTTGTTGTGCAGCGCCAGCGAGGCATAGCGCAGATTCAGGTTGGTGATAGAAATGAAGGACTGTGCGTTACCTGAGGAGATCTGGATCCCCCGCAGCTTAGTATCTGCCTTCTCATTATTAATCTGTATATTATTCAAACGGAAATTTTGCGGTATCGACAAATAGTTACCTTTGATAACACCATAGCCGATCAGCATTCCCGCGCTATTAACCATATCGACACCATCGATAACGAAATTATCACATCCGTAGATCGCTACGGTGGCGTTATCTATTCCCGCCTGCTTGCTGAATTCTGGGGTGATATTACTGGCCTTGACGTTGCGAATAATAAAATGCTTTCCGTTCTCAACGTGCACCAGCTGGCGGCAGTTGCTGCCGGTGATGTTGGCAACCACAAAGTGCTTAACCGCCTGGTCTTCCGGGTAGCCGTTATCGTAGGTACTACCCGCGAGGCCAATGCCTATCCCCCAGTTTACCTTGCCGTTGGTGCAGTCGATATGGTCGATGACATGGTCAGAAATGAGGATATTGCTGTCGTTTATCGCCACGTTCCATTCAATGGCGTCGCCCTGCAGGTAGCTGAAATGGCAGTGGGTGATGCTGACGTCCTGCCACTGATTGTGGTAGCCCTGGCGGAGAATGCCGTAGTTCGCTTTGGTGACGGTGAGGCGGGTAATGTTAAGATTTTGCATCTGCTGCTTATCTTTGCCGCCGATAAATATCTGCGCCACCGGGCCGTAACCGCTCATGGTCAGCCCTTCAATCGTGCAGTCGCCGCCGCGGACGTCGAGGGTGATGTTATAGAGACTCGCCTCGCCGCTGCCGCTAATTTTACAGCCCTGTTGCAGGATAAACCGCCCGCGGCCGTTGCCCTTTAGCGCCCCGGTAACCGCCAGCGTTTTGCCCGGCGGCACGGTGATGGCGGTGTTGATATTGTCGCAGGTCACGCCAGCAGGAACGGAGACCGTATCCGCCTTGCTGA
The DNA here is from genome assembly GCF_019584505.1 of Kluyvera sp. EC_51. NCBI lineage: Bacteria > Pseudomonadati > Pseudomonadota > Gammaproteobacteria > Enterobacterales > Enterobacteriaceae > Kluyvera > Kluyvera sp. EC_51. The sequence goes on from NZ_VDAG01000024.1 coordinate 188,041, forward strand.
ACGCCTCGTTAAACGCGCGGATCCAGTCACCGTCACGATAGAATTCGCGAATATCAGCCGCTGCTGATTGCCCTGCCGCACGGGCGAGGTCGACGGGCAGCAGCGGCAAGGCGGCCAGCGTCGCGCCGGCCGTCAGAAAGTGTCGTCGGGTTAAAGTACGCATGGCACCTCCTTAGCAAAGCGTGTACAGCAGGTGGGCAAGCTGTTGGTTGATCACCTGCTGGTTAAAATCGGTTTCCACTTTTTCACGAGCCCGCTCAAGCACCGGCTGGAGGCTCTGCGCATCCATCCGTCCTAATGCTTTCAGCTTGTCGGCTAGCGCCCGCGCGTCGTTTTCGGCCACCAGCCAGCCGGAATCCCCAGACTCAATCAGCTCCGGGATCCCACTGTGAACGGTAGAGAGCACCGGGATCCCCACGGCCATCGCCTCCATTAGCGCCACCGGAATCCCCTCCATATCGCCGTCCGCGCCGGTCACCGACGGCAGCAGGAACACGTCGGCTTCATCAAGCATCGCTTTCACTTCGTGACTCGGTTTAAATCCCGGCATCTCCACGCGGTCTTCCAACTGATACTGTTCAATCAGGGTGCGCAAACGCCGTTCCCACGGGCCGATGCCGAGAATACGGTAGCGAAAGTTGACTCCCTGCGCTTTTAGCTGGCGACAGGCTTCAATCGCCACATGCAGCCCCTTTTTCTCGGTCAACCGGGCAACGGAGATAATCTGTAGACAGTCGTCCGGCGCTTTCAAAGGCCGTAATGAGAAACGGTCCATATTCACCCCCATCCGCGAGACGGTGATTTTATCCGCCGGGCAGCCCATCGCCTGTAGCCGTTCAGCCCACAGCTGGCTAATGGGCAGCATCATGTCGCCGCGCCGAAAAAGCTGCTGATACTCCCCGCCATAGTGGCTGAGCACTTCGCGGCTGGAAATATCAATACCGTGAAACACGGTGGCAATTTTACCGTCAATCACCCCCAGCTCGCGTAGCTTCGCCGCCGTTACGCCCGCCGGGCCAAAGTGGGCGATAAAGATATCGGCCACAATTGGCGTCGGTGTGCGGCTACAGATGGTGGAAAGAATGAGATTGCGCGCCTCTTGCCCATAGCGACGCGTATTCAACGCCCGCCAGACCGCGGGACGGTGCAGGCCGCGCAGAGTGCTGAACGCGCGGTAGCGCAGCTTTTCCAGCGCGCTGGCGGGCTCATCCTGTAACCAGCGGACTTTCTCCGCCAGCCGGTACTGGGTGTAGGCGGCATGGGTGTTGGTGAGGTCGCCCTTTTGCAGCGCGACAATCTCTACCTCATGGCCCATCTCGATAAACGCCACAATCTGGTTCAGGACGAAGGTCTCTGACGATAACGGGAATTTCAGCAGAAAGAAGCTGACTTTCATCGGCCCTCCCGAATACGGCTGAGCACCGATTCAATCATGCTAAAGCCTTTCTGACGCTCGCCTTCTACCGCCGTCGCCACCTTCTCACCCAGCGCCGGAAGCTGATTCAGAATATCGGCCACCACGCCCTGCATGGAACCATCCAGCAGGTGGCGAATGTCGATAGCCATCTCCGGCATCCCAAGCTGCTGCATGATGCCCGCGGATTTGTGCTCATAGTTAATGGCAATTGCCGGGGTGCCAAAGTTCATGGAGATAATCGCCGAGTGCAGACGCGTGCCGATGGTCAGCTCGCAGGAGGCGAGGATCTTGCCGATCTCCACGTCGTTCAGTTCATCCATGGCGATATGGAAGTGTTCGCGGTTTTCGACGTACTGCGCCATGCGTAACGCCACCATGCGGTCATCACGGTTGTAGCGGTCGATGCTGGTACAGGTCGAGAGCGCCAGTACATGATAACCGTCGGCAATCATCCGGTTTACCACCTCGGCAAAGGCTTTTTCGTAGGCCTGCTGCGTGGTGCCAAGACGTTTATCGAACGGCTCCAGCTCGCGCAGGGTAATCGCGACGGTTTTACGCTGGGCGGTCAGATTCAGCCAGTGCTGCACCGCGTAACTCGCTTCGAAGCTGTCATTACGGTGCTCAACCAACCAGGCGGTATCCACGCCCTGCTCCACTTTCGACGTATCGATCTCCGCTTTCGCCATCAGCTCACGGCTGACGGTTTCACGCAGGATCAGCGCATGAGTGCGGCCAAAGGCGTAGTTCGCCAGTTGGTTAAAGTCCGGGTTCTGGAACGGCCCGACGCTGTGGCCAATCATGTAAATCGGCTTATTGGCCATAAAGGCGCACAGCGGATACTCAAAGTGGGTCAAGCCATAGAGATCGACGTAGTTCGAGCCGCCGACCTGGATAATCGCATCGTAGTTACCGAGGAAGCGTACAAATTCATGGAACTCCGGCGCAATCTCAAAGTTCCGCAATTTGCCTTCGCCGGTCACCTTCGCCAGCAGGATCTTGTGCTGGAAGCGACGGCGCAGCACCTTCTTCACGCGCCCGCTCATCCCCCCTGCCGCCTGCTGCTTCTGGCTCAGTTGAAACAGCGGATCGGCGATAATCTCACGCCCCTGCAACCAGGAGGAACTGATCGGGAAACGGCTCATCACGTCCATTTCTACGTCCGGCTGTTGGCGGACGATGGCATCGAGCAAGCCGCGCATAATGGCGCTATCGCCGCGGTTGCCGCAGGTGTGGTTTCCCAAAATTAATAATTTCATCATGGCCTCATCAAAGGGGTTTCAAGCAAATCAATTAGGGACGCGTAGGAGCGTCTTCAGTTTCTGGCTCCGACAGAGCGGTTTTTTAAGTTCAATCAGCAGGCTATTGCGCGACAGCACAATCACCAGCGCAAAGCTGAGTACGCCCACCAGCACCTGTAACGCCAGCAGCATCGGTAACGACACGCTGGCCGCCAGCAGTCGCCCGACGGCATAGCTGGTGATAAGCGTGGGCAGCGAAAGCCGGAACGGCAGCCACAGGCTCAGCAGGTAGTCACGGTAGCCCGGCCCCAGTACCGGTTTGATCATCACGAAGTAGCTGAGGATGGTGTTGATGATTTGCACCAGCAGGAAGCCGAGCGTCACGCCAATCGCGCCGCCCATCTCCCCGCCGATAATCACCGCGGGAATAAACAGAAAGGTTTTAAACACGTTGAATTTAAAGCTGATATCCACGCGCGCTTTGGCCATCAGCAACGAGCCAATCGGGTTGCCTATGGAGCGCAGCAGCCCCACCACGCACAGCAATTGCAGGATCGGCACGATGTGCATCCACTTCTCGCCAAACACCAGCGGCACGAAGTTATTGCTCACCACCATCAGCCCCAGCAGCGCCGGGAAGTTGATAATCCCCACCACCGACAGCAGCTTGTAGAAGTTCACCCGCAGCTTGTCGTTGTCGTCCTGAATCTTGGCAAACGCCGGGAACAGCACGCGAGTGATAATCGGGTTAAGCTTCATTGGCGGCACCACCGCCACGTTGTAGGCCAGGTTGTAGCCACCCGCGACGCTCGCCCCGAGAATACGCGCCAGCGTCAGGGTAGAGAGGTTGGTGTTGATATAGTTAACAATGCTGTCCGCCGTTAGCCACGCGCCGAATCGCAGGTTGGGCATCACGGTGACGAGCGAAAAGTGCAGGCCCGGGCGGTAAATTTTGCGGCCAAAGTAGCCAAACAGCAGCGTGCGCACGGCGCTGTTAACCAGATAGCCAAGGATCGCGGTCATCGCCAGCGGCCAGAAGCAGGCGCTTATCACCGTGAAGGTGAAGCCTGACAACACGGCGGCGGTCTCAATCGAACCAATTTTGTTAAACTCCAGCTCCTTTTGCATCAACGCGCGGAACTGCTGGCCGTGCGGGATCACCACGAACGCCAGCGACAAGGTTTTAATCAGCGGTGCCAGGTCCGGGTTATGCAGCAGGTTGGCGATGGTGTCGCTCAGCAGATAAACCGCCGCAAACACCGCCACCCCAAGCCCGACGTTCAGCCAGTAGAGCGTGGTCAGCTCCAGTTGGCTAATCTCTTTGCGCTGAATAATCGAGTTGGCAATGCCGAAATCCGACAGCGTATCCGCCAGCGCGATAATCACCAGCGACACGGTGAGCAGGCCAAACTGATGGGCGTCAAACAGTCGCGCCAGCACGGTCATCTGCGCCAGTCCAAGGCCAATAATCACCACCGTTGCCATCGCCGACCATTTGGCGCCGTTGATGGTTTTTTCTCGTAAGCCCATGTTGCGTCCTCAATAGGCTGCTTTGTTGACGAAGCCTTTAAACACCGTCAGGAAAACAATTTTGATATCGAGCCACAGGCTCCACTCGCGGATGTATTCGAGGTCGAACTCCACCCGTTTTTCCATTTTCTCCAGGGTGTCGGTCTCGCCGCGCCAGCCGTTAATCTGCGCCCAACCGGTAATGCCAGGCTTCACTTTGTGACGCAGCATGTAGCCTTCAATCAGCTGACGGTACTGCTCGTTATGCGCCACGGCGTGCGGACGTGGGCCAACAATCGACATCCCGCCGGTGAGCACGTTGATAAACTGCGGCAGTTCATCGAGCGAGGTCCGGCGCAGGAAGTTGCCCACACGGGTCACGCGCGGGTCGTTTTGCGTCGCCTGAGTCACCACCTTGTCGTTCTCCATCACCTTCATGGAGCGGAATTTCCACACTTTGATAGGCTTACCGTCCATACCGTAGCGGGTCTGGCGGAAAATAATCGGCCCAGGCGAACTGAGCTTCACCGCCAGCGCGATACAGCACAGCGCCGGAGAGATAAGCAGCAGAATGCCGCTGGCCAGCACGATATCTTCCAGTCGTTTCAGGATGCGGTTTACGCCGGAGAGCGGGGTGTCGTACAGCGGGACGACGGGAATGCCGTTCACCACTTCGACGCGGGAGTGCAGAATGTTGAAAGTGAATACATCCGGGATCAGCAGCACGGTACAGGTGGTGTCGGCGAGATCGCGCACCAGATTTTTGATCTGCAGCTCGTCCTGCATCGCCATGGAGATATAGACGTTGTGAATCTTGCCGCAGCGGGCGTCGTCAAGCAGTTGCTCGAAGTTGCCCATCCAGTCGGTATTCACGCCGCCCGGTTTTGCATCGTGATAGCAGCCCACTAACGCATAGCCAAGCCACGGTTGATTGCGGAAGCTCTCCAGCAGCGCCTGCCCTTCCGGCATATCGCCAGCCACCGCCACATAGCGGGTGTTGTAGCCGCGATGGCGCAGCACGCCCGCGCCGTAGCGGATAAACGCCCGGCTGGCTAGCATGCCGATGGTGCTCAGCAGATACCACGCTAGCCACATGGCGAAGTTGGTGTTGAAGTCATCGTTAAACGCCAGCAGCCCAGCGGTAAAGACCAGGCTCAACGTCCAGTTTTGCAGCAGCAGTAACAGCTCGGTGGTGATACGGACGCCGCGCCATGAGCGATAAAAGTCGGTGATCCCGCCGATCATCTGGAATACCACCAGCGTGACCAGCGCCATCAGCAGATGCAGGTACAAAAACGGCAACGCGACGGCCTGACACACCAGCCACAGCCCACCTATCATGATGGTGATATCTGAAAAACGTTGCACCATGGAGATTAACGATGCATTCGTTTTGGCTCGTTCGCGCTTTTTTAGAGTCGTCATCGTTGGTCCTATTCAATGTGTTCCCTCTCACCCCGGCCCTCTCCCCACAGGGGCGAGGGAGAAAACCAGACGGTCCCCTCTCCCCTGTGGGGAGAGGGTTAGGGTGAGGGGGGAAACTGTTACTGATTAAGCAGCGCCAGAATGTCCTGCGTTCGCGCCTGCATCAGCGGCGTATTGCCGCGAGACTCCACGTTCAGGCGCACCACCGGTTCGGTGTTCGACGAACGCAGGTTGAAGCGCCAGTCGGCGAACGCCAGGCTGATGCCGTCGGTACGGTCAATCTCCAGCGCGCTGCCGGCAAAATGCGCCTCTACCCGGGCAATCGCCTCAGACGGCGCTTTCAGCTGGCTATTGATCTCCCCGCTTGCCGGGAATGCCGCCATGCGGTCATGCACCAGTTGCCCCAGGGTTTTGCCCTTCAGACACAGCAGTTCGCTCACCAGCAGCCACGGGATCATCCCGCTGTCGCAGTAGGCAAAATCGCGGAAATAATGGTGGGCGCTCATCTCGCCGCCGTACACCGCGTCGTCTTTGCGCATACGTTCTTTGATAAACGCGTGACCAGTTTTCGACATCACCGGCGTGCCGCCTGCGGCGGTCACCACGTCGACGGTGTTCCACGACAGGCGCGGGTCGTGGATAATGCGCGCGCCGGGGTTTTTCTCGAGGAAGGCTTCCGCCAGCAGGCCAACGATGTAGTAGCCCTCGATAAACTGCCCCTGCTCGTCGAACAGGAAGCAGCGGTCGAAATCGCCGTCAAAGGCAATGCCCATATCGGCACCGTACTTCAGCACCGCATCGCGGGTATCATCGCGGCACTCCGGCAGCAGCGGGTTAGGAATGCCGTGTGGGAAGTTGCCATCCGGGTTGTTATGCACCTTAATCAGGCTGACCGGCACGTTCAGCGCCTTGAAGCGGGCTTCCAGCGCATCAATAACCGGGCCCGCCGCGCCGTTGCCGGAGTTAATCACCAGCTTGAGCGGGGTGAGATTTTTCACATCGATGTAGCCCAGCAGATGCTCAACGTAGGCATCGCGCAGGTTAATTTGCTGATAGCCGCCGCGTTTTGCGTCGTCCACCGGCGGGAAGAAGTTCTCTTCCGCCAGACGCTGAATATCACGCAGCCCGGTGTCACCGCTGATCGGACGCGCGCCTTCGCGCACCAGCTTCATGCCGTTGTAGTCCATCGGGTTATGGCTGGCGGTCACTTCAATGCCGCCGTCCACGCCGAGATGGAAGGTGGCGAAGTAGATCTCTTCAGTACCGGCAAGACCGATATCCAGCACGTCCACGCCCGCATCGCGCAGGCCGCGCGCCAGCGCCAGCTTCAACGCTTCGCTGGTCAGGCGTACGTCGCAGCCCAGCACCACGGTTTTCGGTTTCAGGTACTCGCCATAGGCGCGACCAATGCGGCAGGCAATCTCTTCATTCAGCTCTTCGCCCAGCTTGCCGCGAATGTCATAGGCTTTAAAACAGGTCAGCTTTTTCATGTTTTTACCTTTCTTCAGGCAACGGTTGGCCCTGACCGGTGAGGGTCATGATTTTTCATATCGTGAGTTGCCGGATGACGCAGCGCCATCGGGCAGAATAGGCGCGCTAGACGCGCCCGTAGCGGTCGGCGAATCGCACCACGTCGTCCTCTTCGAGATAGGCGCCTGAGCGCACTTCAATCAGGTCGAGCGGAATTTTCCCCGGGTTTTCCAGGCAGTGCGTCACACCCAGCGGGATGTAGATGGATTCGTTTTCACCCAGCAGGGTTATCTCATCATTGAGAGTCACTTTGGCGGTGCCGGCCACCACAATCCAGTGTTCGGCCCGGTGGTGATGCATCTGCAGAGAGAGTCCCTCGCCCGGCTTCACGGTGATGCGCTTCACCTGGTAGCGATCGCCGGAGTCGATAGAGTCATATTTGCCCCACGGACGATAGACTTCACGATGGATATGGTGTTCGTGACGGCCATCGGCCTTAATTTTCTCGACCACCTTTTTCACGTCCTGCACCGCGTTGCGATCGGCGATAAGCACCGCGTCTTTGGTCTGCACCACCACCAAATCCTTTACCCCGACGGTCGTCACCAGGCCTGATTCCGCGTAGACGTAGCTGTTCTCGGTTTTATGGCTGATCACATCGCCGTGGTGCACGTTGCCTTCCGGCGTATGGTTGCTGATTTCCCACAGCGATGACCAGGAGCCGACGTCACTCCAGCCAGCGTCCATCGGCACCACAACCGCGTCGTTGGTGCGTTCCATCACCGCATAGTCGATAGATTCATCCGGGCAGCTCAGGAAAGCCTCTTCCTCGACGCGGATAAAATCGAGATCCGGGTCGGTGACGTTCATCGCTTTTTCGCAGGCGCGAAGAATGTCCGGGCGATATTTGCCCAGCTCTTCCAGGTAACGGCCGGCGCGGAACAGGAACATGCCGCTGTTCCAGTAGTACTCACCGCAGGCGACGTAGGCCTGAGCGGTATCAAGGTTCGGTTTTTCGACGAACTGCGCCACTTCAAACGCCAACGCCTCACCGGCAGCCGGGCTCACGTCGCCGCGACGAATATAGCCATAGCCGGTTTCCGGCAGGCTCGGCACGATACCGAACGTCACCAGTTTGCCGCTTTCGGCGTACGGTGTGGCATCGCGTACCGCGGCGCGGAAGGCATCTTCGTCCTGAATGACGTGGTCTGCCGCCAACACCAGCATCAACGGGTCGTTATCCGGCTCACGGCGCATAGCGGCCAGCGCGGCCAGCGCAATTGCCGGGGCGGTGTTGCGCCCAGCGGGTTCCAGAATGATGTTTTCGGTCAGCTTGTTCAGCTGGCGCAGCTGCTCGGCGACGATAAAACGGTGCTGCTCGTTGCAGATAACCACCGGGCTCGCACATTTCACCCCTTCCAGGCGGTTAACCGTGGCCTGCAGCATGGTCATGTCCCCTTTCAGGCATAGGAACTGCTTGGGGTACAGCACTCGGGACAACGGCCACAGGCGGCTGCCCGAGCCACCGGCCATCACGACCGGGAAAAGCGTAGATTGACTCATCGTTTAACCCCGAATATCAGCAATAAATTGGTTAAGAACGTGCTCTTTTTCGAGCGAGCGTTCTGCCCAGGCGCGGGCCACCGCGTTGCGTTTTGGCATGCTCAGCGCCTGTTCAATCCCTTCCACCAGCGACGGAACCGATTCAGGCGTGACGCATACCGCAATGCCTGGGTTGTCGAGACAAAGCTGTCCAAGCTCGGTGTCCGCCTCTGCGGTGATCACCGCGTTGCCGCCCACCGCCAGAATATTGGTCAGTTTGGACGGCAGTACCGCATCCGCCGCGCCGCGCTTCTGGATAACCAGATGGCAGTCACCCATCGCCAGCAGGGCGGGTAAATCGTCATAAGACTGCAGCGGCAGGAATTTCACGTTATCCAGTCCGCGTTCGGCGGCCATCTTTTCCAGCCGCGCTTTGCCGCCGCCCTGGCCGACAATCACAAACAGCAGCGGCTGCTCGCGGAGCTGCTCAGCGGCGGTAATGACGCTTTCCAGTCCCTGTTTTTCACCGATATTGCCGGAATAGAGCGCAATTTTTCGCTCGCCCGGCAGACCCAGACGCTGACGCAGCGCGATAATCCGCGTTTCGGACACCTCGCGAAAACGCGATACTTCAGACCAGTTAGGGAAGAAGATCACCTTCTCCGCCGGTACGCCCTTCTCGCAGGCTTTGTTCATCATCGAACGCGAGATCGTCGAGACGTTGTCGACGTTGTGCAGGCCGCTGCGCTCAAAAGCGCTGGCGAGCTTCGCCACCTTGCCGGACTTGCCTTTACCGGCCATGCCGAGACCTAGCATGGCGTCGACTTCATAATCCTGAATATGCAGCAGCGTGCGCGCCCCGGAGAGTTTGCCTAACAGGCGCATGCCCGGTGTGCAAAACAGGGTCGGTACGACGCCGATAATGCGGTCCGGTTTCCAGCGACGCTGGGCCATCAGCGGGAAGAAGCTGCTGAGCGCAAAGCTGCCAAGATGCAACAGACGCTTGAGCGTCGAGGGCTGCTTCGGCACGTACAGCGGGCAGCGCCACACGGTGGCCTCACCCTCTTCCCGACGATAGCGCCAGCTGGAGTAGTTCACGCCAACCTGCCACTCCGGGTAGTACGGCGGCGCGGTAATCACCCGCACCTCGTGGCCCTGACGCGCCATCCACTCCACCATCTCGCCGGTGTACTTGCCGATGCCGGTCAGTTCAGGCGAGTAGTTAATGCCATACACCAGAATCTTCATAAGCCCGGTACCTCGGCCATTTTGTCGACCCGGAAGTAGGCGCGGCTGTTTTCGTGGACATTGTCCGCCGCCAGCAGCGCCTTAGGACTCATCCAGCGGTAGTCGTTATGCTGAGCCTCCGGGAGCGTGAGCGCCTCGGCGTCCACCTGCAGGCGGAACCCCAGCACGATGTAGTGGGTCGAGAAGTCCGCGTCCGAGAAGTTGTCGTCATAAAAATGCTGCCAGACGCCGTAGAAGCGGCCTGCCGTCATCGGCAGGCTCAGCCCCAGTTCCGCTAGGGTGAGGCGAGCAAACGCCTCGGCCAGCGGTTCATCTTTCTGTACCCGTCCGCCGGGGACAAACCAGTATCCCTGCGCCGGACGGTTGGTGCGTTTACCCAGCAGAAACTCGCCCTGCGCGTTCTCCACGATCAGATCGATGGAAATCAGCGGCGTAGACTGCACCACGGTGGCAAACGCCTCCTCGCTCAGAAACATGCGTTACCCCCGGAAGCGGTGCTGGTTTTCGAGGAACCACTGGTAGGTGCTGGCAAGCCCAGCCTCCAGCGAAATCTCGTGATACCAGCCCAGTTGATGCAGGCGCGATACGTCGAGCAACTTGCGCGGCGTCCCGTCCGGCTTGGTGGCGTCAAACACCACGCGGCCTTTAAAGCCCACCACTTTCGCCAGCGTCTGCGCCAGCTCGCGGATGGTGCAGTCAACGCCGGTGCCGACGTTAATGTGCGACAGCATTGGCTGGGTGTTGTCGAGCCACACGCTGCGGTCCAGCTCCATCACGTGGATGCTGGCGGCCGCCATATCATCGACGTGAAGGAACTCGCGCATTGGCGTACCGCTGCCCCACACCACCACGTCGGCATCGTTCTTCTGCACCGCCTCGTGGAAGCGACGCAACAGCGCCGGGATCACGTGGGAGTTGCTCGGGTGGAAGTTATCGTTCGGCCCGTACAGGTTGGTCGGCATCACCGAGCGATAGTCGCGGTTGTGCTGACGGTTGTAGGATTCGCACAGCTTGATCCCGGCGATTTTGGCAATCGCGTACGGCTCGTTGGTGGCTTCGAGCGTGCCCTGCAGCAGTTCGCTCTCGTGCATCGGCTGGTTGGCCATCTTCGGGTAAATACAGGATGAACCGAGGAACAACAGCTTGTTCACGTTGTGCGTATGCGCTGCGTGAATGATGTTGCTTTCAATCATCATATTTTCGTAGATGAAGTCCGCCGGGAAGGTGTTGTTGGCGACAATACCGCCCACCTTCGCCGCTGCCAGATACACCTGAGTGATATTTTCGCGGGCGAAGAAGTCATGCACCTCGCGGCTGTCCAGCAGGTTAAGCTCGTCGCGGCTGCGCAGAACCAGATCCACGTCACCGCGCAGCTCAAGCTGTCGGACGATGGCAGAGCCCACCATTCCCCGGTGGCCCGCCACAAAAATGCGTTCTCTGGTCATGCTTAAGACTCCAGCGCGATCGCCACTTCGTAACCGTGGGATTTCAGCAGGGAGTGTTTTTTCGCCGCTTCAAGGTCTTTGGCGACCATTTCAGAGACCATCTCCTGCAGGGTGATTTCCGGTTTCCAGCCCAGTTTTTCGTGCGCTTTGGTTGGGTCGCCCAGCAGGGTTTCCACTTCCGCCGGACGGAAGTAGCGTGGGTCAACGGCCACCATCACATCACCCGGCTTCACGCCCGGCGCATCATGACCGGTGACGGAAACTACAATCCCCTTCTCTTCCACGCCGGTGCCTTCAAAGCGCAGTTTGATACCGAGCTGTGCTGCCGCCATTTCAACGAACTGGCGTACGGAATACTGCACGCCGGTGGCGATAACGAAATCTTCCGGCTGTTCCTGCTGCAGCATCATCCACTGCATTTTGACGTAGTCTTTGGCATGGCCCCAGTCACGCAGGGAGTCCATGTTGCCGAGGTACAGGCACTTCTCCAGACCCTGGGCGATGTTGGCAATCGCGCGGGTGATTTTGCGGGTCACGAAGGTTTCGCCACGGCGCGGGGATTCGTGGTTGAACAGGATGCCGTTACAGGCGTACATACCGTAGGATTCACGGTAGTTGACGGTGATCCAGTAGGCATACAGTTTGGCAACGGCATACGGCGAGCGGGGGTAGAACGGCGTGGTCTCTTTCTGCGGGATCTCTTGCACCAGGCCGTACAGTTCAGAGGTGGACGCCTGATAGAAACGGGTTTTCTTCTCCAGGCCCAGGAAACGGATGGCTTCCAGCAGGCGCAGCGTGCCCATCGCATCCACGTCGGCGGTATATTCCGGAGATTCAAACGACACCGCCACGTGGCTCATCGCACCGAGGTTGTACACTTCGTCCGGCTGCACTTCCTGCAGAATACGCGTCAGGTTGGAGCTGTCGGTCAAATCGCCATAGTGCAGGTGAAATTTCGGGTTGCTGCTGTGCGGATCCTGGTAGATGTGATCGACACGTTCGGTGTTAAAAGAGGAAGCACGACGTTTGATCCCGTGAACTTCATACCCTTTTTCCAGCAGCAGTTCCGCCAGATAAGAACCATCCTGCCCGGTTACGCCGGTAATAAGTGCGACTTTCGACATTATATTTTCCTCAAATAGTCCCGTTTAGGGAGTAACTTTCTCAACGCGTTCACGCGTGACCACTGCGGGATTGCCACGGCAAATCACCTTTGCCGGTAGCGATTTAAAAACGCTGCTTCGTGCACCGACGATGGTGCCGTCGCCAATCGTGACGCCGGGAGCAACGAAGACATCCGTTGCCAGCCAGCATTTCTCGCCGACCACAATCGGCGTGGCATTAATATCAAAATGCGCGCTCTGATAATCGTGGCTGCCGGTGCATAAATAACATTTCTGTGAGACGACTGAATTTGCCCCAAGGGTAATATCACCGAGGGTATATAACACTGCATCGTCCCCAACCCAGGCATAATCACCGATGGTTAATTTCCACGGATAGGTGATTTTTACCGATGGGCGAATCACTACGTTTTTTCCTATTTTTGCGCCGAACAAACGCAATAAAAATACGCGCCAGCGGTAGAGTATCTGCGGGGACCAGGCAAATAATGTCGCCTGCACCGCCCACCAGAGTTGAACTTTAATGCCCCCGGCACCGCGAAAACCTTTGGGCACCGTAAAGCCAGATAATTCCTGCATCCTGATTCCTTATGCTTTGTGATATAAGGCTTTGGTTTTTCCGGTCGTCCGCAGGCGTAATAAATAAGATAATTCCGTCAGTACGGCTGGCATACGTAATATTTCTTGCTGCACTTTTTTGGCATCCTGACACAATTGCAGATTATTGGTGGTTGACACACCGCCCATTGAAAACTCCGACACCAAACCTTTAATTCGCTTAAAGGCATAGCCTGACTTATACATTCTGGCGGCCAACGCATAATCTGACGACACGCGGTACTGCACATCATATGGATAATTTTTCAACCCACGCAGTGGGAAGAAAATAGCCTGATGGCTCGCCGGCAGGCTGTGGTAAATATACCAGCCCTGCTTCGCACTGCGGCGAATCTGGGTGCCATCGCCGAAGTCGAGCATCGCATCACCGAGGTACATGGCATCATCGCTCTTGCCGCGAAGCTGGCGGACAAACTGCGAGACATCCGGGTGAAAGCTGTCGCCGGAGTTAAGGAACAACACGAACTTGCCCTGCGCCATGCGAATGCCTTTATTCATCGCGTCATACAGCCCTTTATCCGGCTCGCTGACGTAGCGTAACTGGTACTGCCCATTACGTTTTTCGAGAAACTCTGCGGTGCCATCTTCTGAACCGCCGTCGACCACAATCCACTCAAATGCAAGGCTCGGATCGTTCGCCAGATGGGCCAGCGAACGCCAGGTTTTCATCACGCCTTCCACGTTGCGAAACGCCACGGTCACCACACTTAACAACATGTTCCACCTCATCTGCTGTCGGCAATATTCAGCGCTTTACGCAGAATAAAAGGACACACAATTAAAAATGCATATTCCGGGCTAAATATCGAACCGGTAAAAAACAGTGATACCGGCGTGAATAAATACAGCTGCACGGCGAAATTGCGATTATTCCCAAAAGCGTTAATGAACATTTTAAACACGTAATACAGGTAGCCGATTGTTAATATCACGGCAAACCAGGAAAAATAGATCATTAACAGATACAGGCCATTGTCTATGGTTTTACCGACATCCGCACCGTTAAATATTCCGAATGATGCAACATATTCGTAAAGAGAACCGAAACGCACCACCCCATCAACACTGGTTAATGAATAACCGACCATCACCAGTGGGCCAATAATACGGTAATACGATGACGAACCTTCCGTTCCCAGGTCACCAACACGTTCCGCAATATAGGGGCCAGCAAATATCAAACCAACAAAAAATGCGCCTAAAGAAATAATTGCTAACGGTAATTTCTTTTTAATCGCCTCTTTGTTCAGATACTGAAACGCCCACTCCAGCAGGTAAAACAGGATAAATGTCATTACCCCGGAGAACGATCCTGAAAGAATTATCCCTGCGAGAATCATAGCATCAGATTTTGGGGTTTTGATACCAAACTGTTTGATGCAAAGCCAAATTGAGATTAATGCCAGAGCGAAGAATGCCGGTTCAAAATAGAGCGCCGTGGTACGCTTCCCGCCGAATTTGATAAAGTTCAGTACATAGCTATTACTGTAAATAAGATATTTCGAAATCATCTCAATCAGGCTACTGCTGCCGGAGAGAATAATTTGCACCATTTCAAGCGCCGCCAGCATCACCACGATACCGATAACGACGTAAAAGAAGCGCAGGATCTTACGGTGGTTATGCGGCGAAATGGTTTTAAAGCGAATGCTCCAGACCATGCCAATGATGATAACGATGTAGACAAACAGCATCGTCGAGGTGACGTATTTGCTCGGATCCAGCGACTGACCGAACACGTAGTTGAACAGCGTTAACCCGACGCCCAGCCCGAGGGCAATCATCAGCTTTTTCAGGTTAATGCGTTCAACAAATAGCAGCAGCAGCAACGGGAGGAAGGTCACGATGGTGATGGGAAAGCTCTCGCCGAGCTGCGCCAGCTTCACGTTAACCAGCAGATAGATTAACGGCAGCAGCAAATAGCTACAGACTCTGATAGAACGAGACATATTCCTCCAGCATCTGTTGTCCGCTATAGGCCTTACGGCTGCGGGCGCTGAATGCGCCGAGCGTCGTGCCAAACACCGCTTCAGCGATCTCCGCTTTTGACCGCTGCACCAGCGAAAGCACCGCGCTTTCGTCAACCGTATGGCCGCCGGATTTTTCCAGCACCTCTTTTGCCGCCTCGCTGTGGGTGGCAATCACCGGCACGCCAATAGAGAGCGCTTCGCAGAGGATCAGCGGGTAGTTATCGACGCGAGAGCTAAACAGCAGCGCATCGAGCGGGTTGAGTTCGCTCATCAACTGACGCTTGTCGGTGAGAAAACCGTGGTTCACCACATTCGCGCCTTCAAACGGCGAAAACTTACCGAAGGTATGAATTTCCACTTTCTCGCCGAGCGCCATAATGTCGCGCACCAGGCGCTGGTTGGTTTTACCGTCGTAGCGAAGGTCGTGGGCGACAACGGCAATTTTCGGCCGCGGCGTGGTCGCCGTCATTGGCTTCAGCTCCGCCAGAATCGCTTCGGTGGCAACATCAATGCCGTTGTTGATAATCAGGCAGCGTCCCGGGCCATACAGGCTATTAAACGCTTCGGCCACGTGCTGGCTCGGGGAGATAAACTGGCAGCCGAGCGCGAGCATACGGCGAAAGAGATGGCGCTTTTCCTCCACCTGCTGATGCGCACGATCGACCTTAACCGGCGGATAGTTGTCGAGCGTCGGGCACTTCAGACAGCCGTTTTTCCAGCCATCGCAGCCGTCGAGAAACGCGCAGCGCCCGGTCACGCTCCAGTGGTCGTGCAGCGTCCAGACCAGCGTGACGTCCGCTTTGTGCGCTTTTACACGCTCGCAAAAATCAATAATCTCCGCCAGGTTCAGCCAGTAACTGTGCATGACGTGAAAATGCAGCACCACCGGCCCTTCGGTGCGGGTCACCTGGCGATAAAGGTTATTCAGGTTGCCAAACAGGTCGCGGTTAAACAGGCGGAACAGCGCCAGGTTCGCTATCGAGGTCAGGCGCGCGGTCTGCTTTACCACCTGCGGATAACGCTCGTGGCTGACGCTCTTTTTGCCGCCCTTACCGTAGCCGTAGACAAACTGCGAGGACAGCCCCTGACGCAGCGCGCGCTGATGCAGATCCAGCGCCACGCCCGCCGCGCCACCTTCAGCAAGACGCACGTTAAATTGCAGAATATTCATTTGATTACCTTCACTCGTGCTTTTTCGCCCACTACCAGCGCATGGTCGGGAATATCGTCCAGCACCACGCTTCCCGCGCCGATGGTCACCTGATTACCGATGGTGACGCCGCCGATGATGACCACGTTGGCGCCCAGTTCCACGCCGTTACCCAACGTCGGGCAGGCCAGGCTATCTGGGCCACGGTTACCGAGCGTCACGCCGTGGCGAATGGTGAAGTCATCCCCCGCCACCACGTTTTTATTAATCACCACCGCATAGCCGTGGTGAATGGTGAAACGTCGGCCAATGGTCGCCGCCGCCTGAATTTCATAGCCAAAGACGCATTCGGTGATGAGGCGATAGAGCACCAGCACCGGCGCGGCCCACAGATTGTTGAGCACGTTTTTCTTACGCCACACTGAGCAAAAATGAGCGAGGCGATAGGCCACCACCATGCAGCACGGGCGCAGGCTCCAGCTATTGGCACGTAAATCTTCCAGCAGCATTATTTACTCCGTAATCCATCAACCCAGCGCTTACCGTTACGCACCGACAGCAGCGTCAGAAACGTCTTCCAGGTCATCCGTTTATTGCGAATCTGGTACAGGGTGAACAGCTGGTACTTCTTGCTGGCGCGGTCAAACTTCTCTTTATGCTTGCGATAGAAGCTGAAGTAGCCGGAGAATTTTTTCGGCGAAGAGGTTATCTGCATCTCCCCGTGGTTGATGTGCAGGATTTGTGTCGCCGCCTCAATTTTCCACGGTTCGCCGTAGGCCATCACCATACGCAGAAAGATGTCGTAATCCTGTGCCGCCTTCAGTTCGGTATCGAACAGGCACTCTTTAAAACGCCAGGCCCAGCTAAACACCTGATTGCCAATGATGTTGCGCTTGTAGAACAGCTCACGCGAGAACGGTGATTTCGGGTACAGCGGCAGGCTGGCCGGCTGCGAATAGACCTCCCCTTCGCAGACATAGTCGTTGGCGTAGAGAAACGCATGATTGGTGAGCTGCTGCTTGTCCGCCAGAAAGGTTGAGATCCGGGTTGGCGTCCACTCATCGTCGTCGTCGATGCCGGTAATAAACTGGCCTTTAGCCTGTAAAATTGCCTGGTTGCGCACCGCGCAGGCACCGGAATTAAAGGCGTTATGGGTGTACTTCACGCGGCTATCGTTCAGTTCGGTGATGTACTGCTGGAGCTGCTCGAAGCTGCTGGAGCAGTCATCGACGATAATCATTTCCCAATGGGGATAGTCCTGACGCAGAACCGATTTGATGGCGCGAATCGCCAGCTGCTGTCGGTTCCAGGTCGGCATATAGATGGAGATCAACGGATAGTCTGTTGGCATGGGATATCCCTGAATAGGCAATTGGGCGGTTATTCCCCTCACCCCGACCCTCTCCCCATAGGGGCGAGGGAGAAAACCGGACGGTCCCCTCTCCCCTATGGGGAGAGGGTTAGGGTGAGGGGGAAAATACTATTTAGAATCCGACTGATACTCGTACTCGTAATAGCCGTAATCCTGATAACCGGTAGCACGGCGGAAAATAGAGTTGAGGATCACCCCTTTCACCGCGATGCCGTTCTGCTCAAAGCGGCTCAGGCTGGTCTCCACTTCTTTGAGCGTATTGACCGCGTAACGCGTCACCATCAGCGTGGTGCCCGCATGGCGGCCCACAATCGCAGCGTCGGTGACGGCGAGAATTGGTGGGGTATCTATCAGCACCAGGTCGTAGTTCGCGCTCCCCCACTTCAGCAGTTCACTGAAACGCTCCCCCATCAGCAGTTCAGACGGGTTCGGCGGGATCTGCCCGCGAGGGACGAGGTCGAAGTTGGCTACCGACGTTTTCTTCGCGCAGTGCTCAATCGCCGTTTTGCCCACCAGCACCTCCGACAGGCCGTTGTCATTGGTGGTGCCGAGCAGCTCGTGGGAGTAGCCCTTACGCATATCGCAGTCGATCATCAGCACCCGCTTGTTGGTCTGGCTAATCACCGCCGCGAGGTTGGCGCAGACGAAGGTCTTACCGATTGAAGGGCTGACCCCGGTCATCATCAGCACGTTGTTTTGCGCCTGCATCATGGCGAAGTGCAGGCTGGTGCGCAGGCTGCGGATGGCTTCAATGGCGAGATCGGTTGGGTTACCTACCGCCAGCAGCTGACTCTGCTTGTAGCGTTTCACGCCGTTGACGCTCTTCACGCTATCGCGGGATTTCTGCCATTCAGAGAGCGGGATGCTGGCATACACGTTAATACCGTGCTCTTCCAGCACCTGCGGGCTTTCGATGCCGCGGTTAAACAGCGAGCGCAGCAGCACGCCAACAATCGACAGCATCAGGCCAAGAATAATGCTCCCCAGCACAATCAGCGCTTTCTTCGGCTTCACCACGCCCGGCTGGGTAATCGCCGGGTCGACGATACGGACATCGCCCACGGTGCTGGCTTTGGTAATTTTCAGCTCCTGCTGTTTGTTCAGCAGCTGCATATAGACCTGCTGACCGGACTCCACGTCGCGGGTCAGACGCACAATCTCCTGCTGGGTTTTCGGCATTGCCGTCACGCGCTGGCTGAGCTTCGCTTTCTCTTCTTCCAGCGCCCGACGTTTTTCCAGCAGCGTGCGGTACGCCGGGTGGATTTTGGTGTAGAGCTTGGAAATTTCCGCCTCACGGAAAGTCAGTTCATTAAGCTGAGCATCAATGTTGACCATCGAGTCGAGCACCGACTTGGCCTCCAGCGGCAGGTCGACGGAGTCCTTCTGCTGACGGTAGGCGTTGAGTTTGTTTTCGGCGATATCAAGCTGGCTGCGCACCTGCGGCAGCTGCACTTCGAGGAACTCCAAGCTCTTCGCCGCCTCTTCAGATTTGCGCGCGACGTTCTGCGCCACATAGTTGCGGGCAATGCTGTTGAGGATTTCGCGGATCTGGTCTTTGTCTTCCCCCACCATGGTCAGCGTCAGCACGCCGGAGTCTTTGCCGTCCTCAGTGACGCTCAGGCTGTTTTGCAGGGTATTGATCATCCCCAGCGTCGAGTATTTGGTGACCGTAAAGCTGGCCCCTTCATCGGCGGCAATCCCCGCAACCATGAGCGACACGCCGCCTTTATTGACAGGTTCACCCACTTTGCCCTCAGCGCTGAAACCACTATCGTTGCTGAAACGGTAAGTAGTTGGGCTCAGCACATCCAGCGTGAAGGTGCTGTCCGCCATTGCGGCCGGACGTTCGAAGGTGGTGACTTTGACGGTCTGGTTCTGACGCCCCATCAGGCGATCCCACCCTGCGCCCAGGACAGGGAAGGTGTTTTTGCTGACCGCAATATCGAGGTCCAGCTCGTCGACGGTTTTGCCCAGCACCAGACGCGAGGTGATCATCTGAATCTCCGCCTCGGAGGCCGGTGGCTTGCTGGTTAAGGCGTTGCTGATGTCCTGCACCAGCGCGCTTCCCTGATTCTGCTCAATACGCACCAGCGCATCAGCGCTGTAGATAGGCGTGGCGAAGATGGCGTAGACAATCGCGGCGGCGGCGAACAGCGCCGTAATGCCAGCCACCCACCACTTGGCTTCAATAACGGTTCCCACCAGGCGGCCAATATCAATCTCATCGCCGCCCGAGGCCGCCGGGCTTATCTGTTTTACTTTATCAGTCATGGTTATCCCTGCTGCGCTTTCAATGCCTGCGCCCACTGGCTGGCAGACCTGTCGAGTAACTGGTACACCGCTTCAAACGCCTCGCGGCTTTTGCGATACGGATCGGGGATCTCGCGCTCGTTATCCCAATGGCCAAACAGCATCACCTTGCCGCGCATCTCCGGCGCCATTTCATGCAGGGTGGCAACGTGCCGTCTCTCCATCGCCAGAATCAGGTCGTACTCCCGGCACATGCGCCCGGAGATTTGCCGCGCGCAGTGCCCCTCAAGCGAAATGTCATGCACTGCTGCGACGCTGACGGCGCGTTCATCCGCCGTTTTTCCCACCAGCGCTCCCAGCCCCGCCGAGTCAACGGTCACCGCCGGAAGATGACGGCGTAATAAACGTTCTGCCGTAGGGGAACGGCAGATGTTCCCCACGCATACCACAAGAATTTTGTTAAACATGGCGGTTACCAGGTGTGAATGTCTTTTGCCGTATCGGTCATGTAGCGAACGCCACTGATGGTCGGCAACAGTTGGTTGATCAGACGGTTCCAACGGGCAACCGGTGCGGTAGTGACGTAAACCACGTCGTAAGGCTGCAGGACAAAGTTGGTCGCCATCACCAGCGAGGTGGCATCGGACATATCCAGCTGATAGACGTTGGCCATCTTGCCGTTGTTGCCCTCTTTGGTTGGACGAATCACGAAGATGCCGCTGGCGTCTGAGGTCGTCAGGTCGATACCTTCCGCCTGGCCGAGCGCCTCGGTCAGCGTCATGCCGCTGAAGTCCATTTTGAGCGTGCTCTGTTTCTTCACTTCGCCCATCACGAACACTTTCAGATCGTCGTTGCGCGGTACGAACAGAATATCGCCCGGATAAAGCAGCCGGTTCTGGCTCAGATCGCCGTTCTGCATCAGCGCCTGTACGGAGATACGCTGCTCACGCCCGTCATGAGTGAGCACCACGTTGCGCCAGTCGGCCAGTTCACCCAGTCCGCCAGCGGCGTTAATGGCGTCCAGCACGGTCAGCGGCACGTTGGTAATCGCCTGCTGGCCGGATTTATTCACCTGACCGGAGACGTAGACTTTTTGCGAACGGAAGGCGGCAACGTTGACATCAACCTGCGGGTCGGTGATATAGGCTGCCAGGCGTTGGGTGATGGTCTGACGGATTTCCGCCAGCGTGCGCCCTTTAACCTGCACTTTGCCGATGTAGGGATAGAAGATGGTGCCATCAGGCTGAACCCAGTTGCCGGTATCGCTGGAACTACGATACTGCCCCGCCGGGGTCGTCAGTTCCGGGTGATCCCAGACGGTGACGTTCAGCACATCGCCCGACCCCACGCGGTACTGGTAATTGCTTAACTCCTGATCCAGCGACATGTTGGGCTGCGCGACGTTAGGACGCGGGCGTAATTGCTCAATCAGTCGCGGGGTCAGCGGATAAACATTCACCATCCGGCCAATGTCATAATCAGCATCCTGCTGCTTAATCACATCTTTTCCGTAGGTAGACATATTGCTGCCGGGAAGTATGGTGCAACCACTCATCAAGGTTACCGACACCAATAATGGCATCAATTTTAGTTTGGATTTCATCATTGATTATTTATCACTTTGGCAGAAAATTATCCTGTGCGAATTAAATTAATCCGTACCATTTGATTACCCGTACATCCACCATGCATTTAATTACCGGCGAATATAACTGGCATATATCCGAAAAAAGTTTGGATTCATCCGCAGGCTATTGACAGAATAATCGAGGCTTCGCTTCACGCCTTCAGGCACGCTACCGCCCTTGGCTCATAGCTACCAATTCACCTAAAAATCATGTTGTTATATGGAATCTAACCACACCAAAAATAAGAATGGAGAATATTCCTGGATATATAATGCAGAGACTTTCATTCCCGCATGACTATTTCATGACGTACATCAATGGCTATTCCATTCAGTACCGGGAGAATTGTTGCAGCTAAGCGAATAGCAGGCAAGGTTAGCTCCGCCTAAAAAATAATTTTAAGAATAAGATTAAGATCAATACCGTATGACTTTTTAGGATTTTCTTTATGTTGACAAATTAAATTACGCCATACCGAAAAATATATTATCAATAATAAATTCAGGGCCATTTTTCACTATTATTTCCTGTTGTACATTGATTTTTTGCTGCGAGAAATCGCAGCCAGACGTTGCAATTTGCCGTCGCTTTATCCATGATCAATTCGTCATATAACATAAGGTTTTAACCAACGTATGGAATGGATTGCCGATCCGTCTATTTGGGCGGGACTCGTGACGCTGGTCGTCATCGAGCTGGTTCTCGGAATTGATAATCTGGTGTTTATCGCCATCCTCGCCGAAAAACTGCCGCCAGCCCAACGCGACCGCGCGCGCGTCACCGGGCTGATTCTGGCGATGCTGATGCGCCTGCTGCTGCTAGCCTCTATCTCGTGGCTGGTCACCCTGACCAAACCGCTGTTTAGCGTCCGCGACTTCACCTTTAGCGCCCGCGACCTGATTATGCTGGTCGGTGGCTTCTTCCTGCTGTTTAAAGCCACGGTAGAGCTTAACGAGCGGCTGGAGGGGAAAGATAGCGACAATCCGACGCAGCGCCGCGGCGCGCGTTTTTGGGGCGTTGTCGCGCAAATCGTGGTGTTGGATGCGGTCTTCTCGCTTGATTCGGTGATCACCGCCGTCGGCATGGTCGACCATCTGGCAGTCATGATGGCCGCGGTCATTATTGCTATCAGCCTGATGCTGATGGCCAGCCGGGCGCTAACCCGCTTTGTGAACAGCCACCCAACGATTGTGATTCTCTGTCTGAGCTTCCTGCTGATGATTGGCTTTAGCCTGGTAGCGGAAGGTTTCGGCCTCGTCATACCAAAAGGCTATCTATACGCCGCCATCGGTTTCTCGGTAATGATCGAGTTCTTAAACCAGCTGGCTATCTTTAACCGTCGCCGCTTCCTTACCGCCAATCAGTCGCTGCGAAGCCGCACCACCGAGGCGGTGATGCGTCTGCTGAGCGGCCAAAAAGAGGATGCCGAACTTGATGCGGGTACCGCTTCACTGCTGGTAGACCAGAGCGACCAGCAAATCTTCGACCCGCAGGA
The DNA here is from genome assembly GCF_019584505.1 of Kluyvera sp. EC_51. Taxonomy (NCBI): domain Bacteria; kingdom Pseudomonadati; phylum Pseudomonadota; class Gammaproteobacteria; order Enterobacterales; family Enterobacteriaceae; genus Kluyvera; species Kluyvera sp. EC_51. The sequence goes on from NZ_VDAG01000024.1 coordinate 210,942, forward strand.
GCGGCGGATGATTGAGCGCGTGCTGAACCTCAACCAGCGTACGGTAAGCAGCATTATGACCTCACGTCATGATATTGAGCACATCGACCTGAGCGCGCCGGAAAGCGAAGTGCGCGCGCTGCTGGAGAAAAACCAGCACACCCGCCTGGTGGTTACCGGCGGCGATGATGAAGAGGATTTGCTCGGCGTTGTACACGTCATCGACCTGTTACAACAATCGCTGCGCGGTGAGCCGCTGGATCTGCGGGTGTTAATCCGCCAGCCGCTGGTGTTCCCGGAAGCGCTGCCGCTGCTGTCGGCGCTGGAGCAGTTCCGTAACGCCCGCACCCACTTCGCCTTCGTGGTGGATGAATTTGGCTCGGTGGAAGGGATTGTGACGCTCAGCGACGTGACGGAAACCATCGCCGGTAATCTGCCAAACGAAGCGGAAGAGATTGATGCCCGCCACGACATTCAGAAAAATGCCGACGGCACCTGGACCGCTAACGGGCATATGCCGCTGGAAGATTTAGTGCAGTACATTCCGCTGCCGCTGGACGAGAAGCGTGAGTACCACACCATCGCCGGGCTACTGATGGAGCACCTGCAGCGTATTCCGAAAGCCGGTGAGGAAGTGCAGATTGGCCCGTGGACGCTCAAGACCCTGCAGGTTGAGAGCCACCGGGTACAGAAAGTGCAGATTATCCCGCCGCCGCGGGATGATGAGTGGGATTACGAAGTGTAGTGAGGAACGCATCCCGGCGTCGCTTCGCCCGGCCGGGCTACCGAATGCACAAATTGTAGCCCGGCCGAGCGAAGCGACGCCGGGTTTTTAACAGCTACTGCTTATTCAAGAGTTTCTGCACGTCTTTGCCGGACTGAGTGTTTTTATTGCGCTCAGCCCAATCATTCAGCCGACGCTTCGCTTCATTTTGCAGCTGACGCCGCAGGATCTGATCAACCTGCAAACTGTAATTCAGCTCTGACCATTTGCCGTAAACCCGCAGTGGAATCGCAGTGCGCTTAAGCATATCCACCAGCTTGCCCTCGCCCTGCCATCCATCAGTCACCTGAATAGCGAACTGCATATCCCCCTCTTCTTTCACCAGGTCCAGCGCGCCTTTGCCGGTTAATGACATTAGCGATGACGAGCCGTTCATGTTATCGAGGGTCAGAATGCCGCTGTCGAGATCGATATCAGCGGTGAGCTTATCGAGGCGCGTCGCGCTGTCGTCGTTTTCCTTAGCGCGTACGTCGGAGCTGCGCTCCACCGCCTGCTGCACCAGTTGCTGGAAGTTGAGCCCTTCGGTACGGGTATCGTGCATTTCAATGGATGCTTGACCCTGCCAGTCGCGACGGAAATGGTTGGCATCCACCACCGAGCCGGAGAAATCCCCCGCCAGCGACATTTTACCGGCCATGTCTATCGGGTAATTAAAGGCTTTCAGCAGACTGCCTATCTCGATGTTATCGATCTTCGGCTGGAACTCAGCTTGCGGTGCGCCGTTACGAGCGTCTACCGTACCCGGCAACGAGAGCGTCCCGCCGTCGAGTTTTCCTTCCAGTTGGGCGATGTGCAGCAACCCGCGCTGGTTATCAGCCTGAATCCGCACGTCGGTAAACGGCATCTCACGCCAGATCACCTGTTTCGCCGTCATCGCCAGCGTGCCGTCAAAGCTGTGCAGCCCGCTGTATGGCACCACCTTCACGCCATTGGCGATAATCGGACGCGGCTGTTTTGGCGTCGCCTGCGCCTTTTGGACTTCACCACCGCCGCTCGGCAGAATATCCGAATGCAGCAGCAGGTTATCAAGATTGAGTTTATCGGACTGCAGATCCAGCGCCCAGATAGGGTGATCGTCGAGTATTACGCTACCCGCACCGGTCAATGAACTGTCGTTCGCCGTCAGGTTCAGGGCGCTAAAGCTGAGCTTTTTCGCCTCCTCCTGCCAGTTGGCGTTCAGGCTGCCGTTTCCGCTGATGCCCTGCGCCGGAAGGTCTGCGCCCTGGAGCTGCCAGCTAAGCTGCGACAGCTGCGCGTCCAGGCTATGCGGGTAGTCTGCAGCCTGAACCTGGGCAGAAAAACTGAGGGTTAAATCGCGCTGGTCGCGGTTGAGGCGACCGGAGAAATCGACTTCTGCCCGATGGTTGGCATCCTGTTCCATCTGCAGACGAATATCGCGCACCGTCACCTGCTCGTCGTCTTCATGCTGGAAGACCAGCACGCTATCCACGACCTGCAGTGCAGCAATATCAAAGGACCAGCCGCTACTGCCGGGCTCCTGCGGCAGCGACGTGCCTTTTGGCGCCACCGGGGCATTTTGCGCACGTTCGGCTTCGGTTTGCGGCGTTAGTTGAATCACCGCGCCTTTAAGCATCACCTGCTTTACCTGAAGCTGATGCGAAAGCAGCGGCATCAGCGCCACGTCAAGACGCATATTGTCCGCCCGTACCAGCGGCGCGCTGGCCCCCGGCGCGGTTAAGGTCATACGACCCGAGAGGATGCTCAGACGCGGCCAGACGTGCCAGCGCAACGAGCCATCAAGCTGGAGCTGATAACCACTACGTGCTTCAACCTGTTTCACCATATAGCTGCGGAAATCGTTGGGATTCACCAGCAGCACCAGCGATGATAGTCCAGCGACCAGCACCACCAGCAGGATCATCAGCGTCGTCAATATTCGTCTCATGGCACCCTCATCAGGTTCGCGGCGGATCAGTCTTTATCAATACGACTGGCGACCGCACCCTGCTGATCGCGATATTTCGCATCTTCACGACGGTTGTACGGGCGATCGGCCGGGCCAGACAGCGGCTCGAAGCTCAGCGCGCCAATTAACATCCCCGGACGCAGTGCCAGCGGCAGTTTGCCTGAATTGTAGAACTCCAGCACGATACAGCCGGACCAGCCTGGATCGATACGGTGGGCGGTCACGTGTACCATCAGCCCCAGACGCGCCAGCGAGGAGCGCCCGTCGAGCCAGCCGACCAGATCCGCCGGCAGCGTCACCGACTCCAGCGTCACCGCCAGCGCCAGTTCTCCCGGGTGCAGATAGAAAGCATCGCCCTCTGGCAGCACAATCTCTTCGCTCATGACGCGATCCAGCGCCGCGCTGACTTCCGCCTTCGGCCCGCTTAAATCAATATAGGCCGCCGTATGACCGCTGAAGGTACGAAATTTGTTACCTAAACGCACGTCAACCGTCGCGCCGTTGATACGCTCAATCGGCGGACGCGGGTTAATCGACAGTCGGCCGTCATCCAGCCAGGCTTCTATGTCTCGGTCGCACAGACGCATATCACTCTCCTTTATGTACTACCTGCCCTCTTCCGGCATGGTTGAGGGCTATTAATGCACGTTACACAATTCGCGTGAGTTATTCAAAAAACTGACTAATTTTCGCTTTCAGAATGTCGATAGCGATGCGGTTTTTCCCCCCACGCGGCACGATGATGTCGGCGTACTGCTTGGACGGTTCGATAAACTGCAGGAACATTGGACGCACGGTTTTCTGATACTGAGCCATCACCGAGTCCATCGAACGCCCGCGTTCGTTAACGTCACGCTTGATACGACGCATCAGGCAAATATCCAGCGGGGTATCAACGAAAATAGAGAAGTTCATCTCTTCACGCAGGCGCGCATCCGTCAGCAGCAGGATCCCTTCAAGGATGATCACTTTTTTCGGTTCGATGTGGATCGTTTCCTGGGTACGGGTGTGCTCGACGTAACTATAGACCGGCAGTTCGATAGCGGTGCCGCGTTTTAAGGTCTGCAAATGCTGGAACAGCAGACTGTGGTCCATCGCGTTAGGATGGTCATAATTGGTTTTTACCCGATCTTCCATGGACAGGTGACTTTGGTCTTTGTAATAGCTATCTTCAGGGATAACACCGATATGCTCATCACCAACCTGCTCGCGTAATTCGCGATACAGCGTACTAGCAATAAGACTTTTACCTGAAGCCGATGCGCCGGCGATGCCTACAATGACGCACTGATGAGACTTATCAGTCATAAATTTTGCGACCCGATTAACCTGGATGATAGGAAGGACGGCACGGACAGACAATATTATTCAAGAGGTGAAGCTCTGAATAATCAGGTGTACCCGCGCCAAACGCGGCAATTATAGGGATTTCATAGCGACGATACCAGTCGAATGCATCGTTCTGCGGTGACAATCGGTGAAACGCTGTCGAGGCGCGTTTCGGCGCAAGTCGTTATTCACGAAGTAAATATTACACTTGTGATCAATTGCCGATTATTGTCAATAAGTGTCACCGATCCGATAAAAGGCGCGTAAGTTGGTGCATAATCAGCGGTAATGTCAGCAAGGCCGGAGTGTGTCGTTCCGGATAATCGTGGTAATGAAGAAAGAAAAACTGTACATCCCCATCGCCCTGACCTCACCGTTTCGTACGGCGCAACTCCTGTTTGGCCTCGGGTTCCTGACGTTCCTGTTCACGCTCTATTCGTTCGCGCTGATGCATCAGCCAAGTGACCTGTCGCCAGTGTGGTTCCCGACGGCGGTCATGATGGCAGGATTCTATCGTTTTAAGCGTTCCCTGTGGCCCGGTATTGGGCTGGCGGGCGCGCTGGGTATTATTACCGCAACGAGCCTCTACTCCCCGTCGGCGGTGACGCTGACTTATCCGGCGATTAACATTCTGGAGGCGCTGGTCGGCGCATTGCTGCTACGTCGCTGGCTGGTGCTCGATAACCCGCTGCAAAACCTGGTGGACTGGACCCGCATGGCGATCGCCTGCGCGCTGGTGCCAGCGTTGCTGGGCGGCATTCTGGTCGCCAGCCTCTCTCCCGGCACGAACGCATTGCAAACGCTGATAGTCTGGGTGCTTGCCGAGGCCACTGGCGCGTTAGCGCTGGTTCCGATTGGCCTGCTGCTGAAAGCCCGGTTTGCCACGCGTTATCAAAATACCGCGCTGCTGGTTTCCACGCTGCTGACCGCCGTGCTTACCCTGGCACTAAGTATTACAGCAATGCTCTATCTACCGTGGCCGTTCACCTTCATCATGGTGTTGCTGATGTGGAGCGCCGTGCGCCTACCGCGTTTAGAGGCGTTTATCATCTCCTTGCTGACCATTATGGTGGTGCTGATGCTGACCTCTTTGCACCCGCTGGTTCAGCACATGATTGAGAACACCCTCAATAGCTATCGCCTGCACAATATGCCGGGACTGCCGTTCCTGATGGTGCTGCTGCCGACCGGCGTAATGAGCATCGCCATGTACGCCGTGCACAACGAACGCCGACATATTGCCGAGAGCGAAACTCGCTTCCGTAACGCGATGGAGTATTCCGCCATCGGCATGGCGCTGGTCGATACCTACGGGCAGTGGCTGCAGGTCAACAAATCGCTGAGCGCCTTCCTTGGCTACAGCCAGGACGAGTTGCACCGGATGACCTTCCAGCAGGTGACCTGGCCGGAAGATTTAGCTACCGATTTGGCCCAACTCGATCGGCTGAATCGCGGGGAAGTTGACAGCTATTCGCTGGAGAAACGCTACTGCACCAAGCACGGAGAGGTGGTCTGGGCGCTGCTTGCCGTCTCGGTCGTGCGCAATAACGACGGCACGCCGCTCTATTTTATTAAGCAGGTTGAAGATATCAACTCGCTGAAAAAAAGCCGCGAAGCGAATAAAGCGCTGATGGCGGAGCTCACCCAGGCCAACGAAGCGCTGTTCCAGGAAAAAGAGCGCCTGCATATCACCCTCGACTCCATTCATGATGCGGTGATCAGCACTGACAATAAGCAAAACATTATTTTCATGAATCCGGTCGCTGAAAAAATGTGCGGCTGGAAGCAGTCAGAAGCGCAAGGCAAGCCATTGCTTACCGTGTTACGTATTACCGAGGGGCCAGGTGGAGAGATACTGGAAGCCCTCAGCGCGCAGGCGGGTCCAGAAAGCGACGCCGAGTACGATAATAGCTTGAAAAACCGCTATGGCGACAGCTTTGACATCCACTACAGCATGACGCCGCTAAAAACCCTTGAGGGGGAGCATATCGGCTTCGTGCTGGTCATTCAGGACGTTACCGAATCGCGCAAACTGCTGCGCCAGCTCAGCTACAGCGCGACCCACGATGCATTGACCGGTCTGCCCAATCGTTCAAGCTTTGAAAGCCAGCTCAAAGGGCTGTTGAAAGTGCTGCCGGGCAGCCACCAGTCGCACGCGCTGATTATGCTCGACCTTGATTTCTTTAAGGCGGTCAACGACAGCGCGGGACATGCGGCAGGCGATGCGCTGCTGCACGAAATTGCCTCGTTGATGCGCTCAATGCTGCGCCCCAGCGATATTCTGGCGCGCCTCGGCGGCGATGAGTTCGGTTTTATTCTGCGCCACTGCTCCACCGAGCAGGCGGTGAACGCCACCGAGCGCGTCGTCGAGGCGATTAATCACTACGAATTTATCTGGGCAGGCCGCCTGCACCGGGTGGGCGCCAGCGCCGGGTTAACCCTGGTGCATGAGCACAACGCTAAACTGGCGGAACTGCTGGTACAGGCCGACGCCGCCTGCTACGAGTCGAAAAACAACGGACGTGGCAGAGTCACGGTCTACACGCCGGTGATTCATACCGGCGACCAGTCGTCCGTATGCCAGATATGCAATAACGCGTAAGAGCGCCAGGGTTGCCAGCGCTCGGCGTAAACGCGAATTTGCGCGGGCGTCATTCCCGGGAAACGCTGTTTGATCAGGTAATCATCCGGCAGGAAAATATCCTTCGCCTGCCAGGCACGCAGTGCGAAGTAGTTTGCCGTCCAGCGGCCAATGCCGGGAAACTGCTGTAGCGTTTTAAGCGCCAGGGGAACATCCTCAGGCAGCGCTTGCGGCAGCTCGCCGTTGACCGTCGCCTGCGCGAAATAGATAAGCGCCTCCGCGCGTTTTAGCGGCATCCCCAGCACTTTCAGCGCCAGCGGGTCGCCCGCCGCCAGACGCGCGGCGGTAGGAAACAGGAAAAAGCCCTCCTCTTCAGCCAACGGTTCGCCATAGAGCGCCACCACGCTGCCTGTCAGCTTCGCCGCCATCTTCACACTCACAAGCTGGCCAAGAATCGCCCTTATCCCCTGTTCAAATGGCTCAAGTGCTCCCGGCAGACGCAGCCCCGGTCTGGCGGCAGCGAGATCGCCCAGCGCATGCTGAATTTGCTGCGGACAGCAGCGCAGGTCCAACAGCTTTTCCACGCCTGCCAGCGCCCGGTCGGCCACGGGTAAAAGCCCGGTGGAGAGCGTGACGCAAAGTCGGTAGTGCGCCGTGTCCGGCGTCATGGTGATAAGCCCGTGATGTTCGCCACAGCGCCAGCTGCGGGAGTAGCTACCGTCGTCAAAACGTTCAATGCCGCTGACGGCACGCGCCTGCAGAAAGCCAAACATCCATTGCCAGTCGTACGGCGGTAACCACGGCAGTTCAAACATCGTTGCTCCTTAAGCACATAGCGATAAGCCGAGCGTAATAGCATAGCGGGTTATCACGTCAGTGACCTTGCTTTCATATTCCAGTTGCCGCCTTCGCGACATTCCGCTAAAGTCGCCCCCCTTTCTTCACTGGCATGGGGATAATTGTCGTGTTTATTGGTTTTGACTACGGGACGGCGAACTGTTCTATCGCCGTGATGCAGGATGGCGCACCGCGCATGCTGACGATGGAAAACGGCAGTACGCTGCTGCCTTCAATGCTCGCGGCGCCAACGCGCGAAGCGGTGAGCGAGTGGCTTTATCGCCACCATCAGGTGCCTGCCACCGGCGATGAAGCGCAGGCGCTGCTGCGTCGGGCGATGAACTTCAACCGCGAAGAAGATATCGACGTACTGAGCAATAGCGTGCAGTTTGGCCTCGCGTCGCTCAAGCAGTACATCGCCGACCCGGAAGAGGTCTATTTTGTTAAATCACCGAAATCGTTCCTTGGCGCCAGCGGCCTGAAGCCGCAGCAGGTGGCGGTATTCGAAGACCTGGTCTGCTCGATGATGCTGCATATTCGCCAGCAGGCGCAGTCGCAGCTTACGGATAACCTCGACCAGGCGGTGATCGGTCGCCCGATTAACTTCCAGGGCCTCGGTGGCGACGACGCTAACGCCCAGGCGGTCGGCATCCTTGAACGTGCGGCAAAGCGCGCGGGCTTCCGTGAGGTGGTGTTCCAGTATGAACCGGTTGCCGCGGGGCTCGATTTCGAAGCCACACTGAGTGAAGAAAAACGCGTGCTGGTCGTCGATATCGGCGGCGGTACCACCGACTGCTCGGTGCTGCTGATGGGGCCGCAGTGGCGCACCCGCCACGACCGTGAACAGAGCCTGCTTGGTCACAGCGGCTGCCGCGTCGGCGGTAACGACCTGGACATCGCGCTGGCCTTTAAGAGTCTGATGCCGCTGCTCGGTATGGGCGGCGACACCGAAAAAGGCATCGCCCTGCCAATTCTGCCATGGTGGAACGCGGTGGCTATCAACGACGTTCCGGCGCAAACCGATTTCTACAGCGCGGCTAACGGCCGACTGCTGCGCGACCTGGCGCGCGACGCCCGCGACGCCGAGAAAGTCGCCCTGCTGTATAAGGTCTGGCAGCAGCGCCTGAGCTACCGTCTGGTGCGCAGCGCCGAAGAGAGCAAAATCGCGCTGTCCGAAACCGCACAAATTGATACCTCGCTGCCGTTTATCAGCGACGAACTGGCGACTGCCATCAGCCAGGATGGGCTGGAAGCGGCGCTGAATCAGCCGCTGACGCGCATCCTTGAACAGGTGCAGCTGGCGCTGGAAAACAGCAACGAAAAGCCGGATGTCATCTACTTAACCGGCGGCAGCGCACGCTCACCGCTGATTAAGAAGGCGCTGGCCCAACAGCTTCCCGGCATTCCGATTGCCGGTGGCGACGATTTTGGCTCGGTGACCGCTGGTCTGGCGCGCTGGGCGCAGGTGGTTTTCGCCTGAAATATCGTCGTTGACTTCGCTGTTTTCTCGACCTATCGTAAAGGAATGAGGGTAAGGGAGGATTTCTCCTCCCCCTGGTGTCTTAGTAAGCCGGTAAGCTCACCACTAAGAGTATCACCAGTATGATGACTAGCTTCATCATAACCCTTTCCTTATATAAGGCCCCTTCGTCAGGAGGGGCTTTCCTGTTTTAGCGCCCTGCTAAACGCCGCTGACGGTAGCACGCGTTAGTCCGGCCCGCAGTTTCATCCCCAGAGTTTGCGAGCCTACTCGTAAAGCCGCGCAGGATTCGGACGATTCCTTCCGTCTTTCATATTTCCTCCATTTTTTCTGAGCGTTCCGTAACTAAACTAGTATCATTTCGTGAAATGATTCAGGGCGAGAAACGGATAACAATGAAAGGCATTCATAACTATCGCTGGCGCATTGCGCTGGCCGTGCTGGTGGCTGTCGCAGTCGCGTTCGGTATCTGGCACTTCAGCAGCAATTCTGATACCTCGGGTTCCACCGCCGCGAAACCGGCGGGCGCGCCTGCCGCTGGCGGTCGTCACGGTGGTCGCTTTGGCGGCACGCTGGCGCCGGTTCAGGCCACCACCGCCACCAGCGAAGCGGTACCTCGCTATCTGAGCGGGCTGGGCACCATTACCGCTGCCAACACCGTCACCGTCCGCAGCCGCGTTGACGGCCAGCTGATGGCGATTCACTTCCAGGAAGGGCAGCAGGTGAAAGCCGGCGATCTGCTGGCGGAAATTGACCCAAGCCAGTTCAAAGTCGCCCTCGCCCAGGCGCAGGGGCAGCTGGCAAAAGACAGAGCTACGCTCGCCAACGCACGTCGTGATCTGTCCCGCTACCAGCAGTTGGTCAAAACCAACCTGATCTCCCGTCAGGAACTGGATACCCAGCAATCGCTGGTCAGTGAATCCGAAGGGACGATCAAAGCCGATGAAGCCGCCGTCGCCAGCGCCCAGTTGCAGCTCGACTGGAGTCGCATCACCGCGCCAATCGATGGCCGTGTGGGCTTAAAACAGGTCGATATCGGCAACCAGATCTCCAGCGGCGATACCACCGGTATCGTCGTTCTGACCCAGACTCACCCAATCGACCTGGTCTTCACCCTGCCGGAAAATGATATTGCTACCGTGGTTGCCGCACAGAAAGCGGGCAAAAGTCTGGTGGTTGAAGCCTGGGACCGCACCAACAAGCAGAAGCTGAGCGCCGGTACGCTGCTGAGCCTTGATAACCAGATTGATGCCACCACCGGTACCATCAAACTCAAAGCGCGCTTTAACAACCAGGACGACGCGCTGTTCCCGAACCAGTTCGTTAACGCCCGCATGCTGGTCGATACCCAGCAGAACGCCGTCGTTATCCCTACCGCCGCCCTGCAGATGGGCAACGACGGTCACTTTGTCTGGGTGCTGAACAGCGACAATAAAGTCAGCAAACACACCGTGGTGCCGGGCATTCAGGACAGCCAGAAAGTGGTCATTGATGCCGGACTTTCCGCAGGCGATCGCGTGGTGACCGACGGTATCGACCGCTTAACCGAAGGGGCCAAAGTGGAAGTCGTCACCGCCCACGATGCCACCACCTCCGGAACGGAAAAACCGGCGGCGGCTGAAGGCCATGCCGCCGGTCATAAAGGAGCGCGCGGCTGATGCAAGTTTTACCGCCGAGCAACACGGGCGGCCCGTCCCGCCTGTTTATTATGCGCCCTGTCGCCACCACGCTGCTGATGGTGGCGATTCTGCTGGCCGGGATTATCGGCTACCGTTTTCTGCCCGTCTCCGCGCTGCCGGAGGTGGACTATCCAACGATTCAGGTGGTCACGCTCTATCCGGGTGCCAGCCCGGACGTGGTGACCTCGGCAATTACCGCGCCGCTTGAACGCCAGTTCGGCCAGATGTCCGGGTTGAAGCAGATGTCATCGCAAAGCTCCGGCGGCGCATCGGTTGTCACCCTCCAGTTCCAGCTCACGCTGCCGCTGGACGTTGCTGAGCAGGAAGTACAGGCTGCGATTAACGCCGCCACCAACCTGCTGCCAAGCGACCTGCCTAACCCGCCGGTCTACAGCAAGGTCAACCCGGCGGATCCGCCGATCATGACCCTCGCCGTCACCTCAACTGCCACGCCGATGACCGAAGTGGAAGATATGGTTGAGACCCGCGTGGCGCAGAAAATTTCGCAGGTTTCCGGCGTTGGTCTGGTAACGCTGGCGGGCGGTCAGCGCCCTGCCGTGCGCGTGAAGCTGAACGCTCAGGCCATTGCCGCGCTCGGGCTGACCAGCGAAGATATTCGCACCGCCATTACCAACGCCAACGTTAACTCGGCGAAAGGTAGCCTCGACGGCCCCGCGCGCGCGGTGACGCTCTCGGCAAACGACCAGATGCAGTCGGCGCAGGAGTACCGGGCGCTGATTATCGCCTACAAAAACGGCGCGCCGATTCGCTTAGGCGATGTAGCGACCGTGGAACAAGGGGCAGAGAACACCTGGCTTGGCGCGTGGGCCAATAAAAAACAGGCCATCGTGATGAACGTGCAGCGCCAGCCGGGTGCTAACATCATCTCCACGGCCGACAGCATCCGCCAGATGCTACCGCAGCTCACCGAGAGCCTGCCGAAATCGGTCAAGGTTGAGGTGCTTTCCGACCGTACCACCAACATACGCGCCTCGGTCTCCGACACCCAGTTCGAGCTGATGCTGGCGATTGCGCTGGTGGTGATGATCATCTATCTGTTCCTGCGTAACGTTCCGGCGACCATCATCCCCGGCGTTGCCGTGCCGCTCTCGCTGGTCGGCACGTTCGCGGTGATGGTGTTTCTTGATTTCTCGATTAACAACCTGACGCTGATGGCGCTCACCATTGCCACCGGCTTCGTGGTTGATGACGCCATCGTGGTGATTGAGAACATCTCGCGCTATATCGAAAAAGGCGAGAAGCCGATGACCGCAGCGCTGAAAGGCGCGGGCGAGATTGGCTTTACCATTATTTCCCTCACCTTCTCGTTGATTGCGGTACTGATCCCACTGCTGTTTATGGGTGATATCGTTGGCCGCCTGTTCCGCGAGTTCGCCATCACCCTGGCGGTCGCCATACTGATCTCCGCCGTGGTGTCGTTAACGCTGACGCCAATGATGTGCGCGCGCATGCTCAGCCACGAATCGCTGCGCAAACAGAACCGTTTCTCCCGCGCCAGCGAGCGTTTCTTTGACCGGGTGATTGCCGGTTATGGGCACCTGCTGGCCCGCGTGCTGAACCATCCGTGGTTAACCCTGAGCGTGGCGCTCGGTACGCTGGCGCTGTCGGTGATTCTGTGGGTGACCATTCCGAAAGGCTTCTTCCCGACGCAGGATAACGGCATTATTCAGGGCACCTTACAGGCGCCGCAGTCGGTGTCATTTGCCAGCATGGCGCAGCGCCAGCAGGCGGTGGCCGATGCGATTCTCAAAGACCCGGCGGTCGAAAGTCTGACCTCATTCGTCGGCGTGGACGGCACCAACCCGGCGCTCAACAGCGCCCGTTTACAGATTAACCTCAAGCCACTGAGCGAGCGTGACGACCGCGTGCAGGCAGTTATCAGCCGTCTGCAGCAGTCGGCTGACCGCATTCCGGGCATCCAGCTCTATCTGCAGCCAACGCAGGATCTGACCATCGATACTACCGTGAGCCGCACGCAGTATCAGTTCACCCTGCAGGCCAACTCACTGGACGCGTTAAGCCAGTGGGTACCACAACTGATGGAACAGCTTCAGGCACTGCCGCAGCTCTCGGATGTCAGCAGCGACTGGCAGGATCAAGGGCTGGTGGCCTACGTTAACGTTGACCGCGACAGCGCCAGCCGCCTGGGCATTTCGATGGCGGACGTCGATAACGCGCTGTACAACGCCTTTGGCCAGCGTCTTATCTCCACCATTTACACCCAGGCTAACCAGTATCGCGTGGTACTCGAACACGATACCCGCCAAACGCCGGGGCTGGCAGCGCTTGATAACATTCGCTTGACCAGCAGCGACGGCGGCATCGTGCCGTTAACCGCGATTGCCAAAGTTGAGCAGCGGTTTGCGCCGCTGTCGATAAACCACCTCGACCAGTTCCCGGTGACCACCATTTCGTTCAACGTGCCGGATAAGTACTCGCTGGGCGATGCGGTGCAATCGATTCTGGACACCGAAAAAACGCTGAACCTGCCGTCAGATATTCGTACTGAATTCCAGGGTAGCACCCTCGCCTTCCAGTCGGCGCTGAGCAGTACTATCTGGCTGGTGGTCGCAGCGGTGGTAGCGATGTATATCGTGCTCGGCGTGCTCTATGAGAGCTTTATCCACCCGATCACCATTCTGTCGACGCTGCCAACCGCCGGCGTCGGCGCGCTGCTGGCGCTGATGATTGCCGGTAACGAACTAGACGTGATTGCCATCATCGGCATCATCCTGCTGATTGGTATCGTGAAGAAGAACGCGATCATGATGATCGACTTTGCGCTCGCCGCCGAGCGCGAACAGGGCATGCCGCCGCGCGAGGCGATTTACCAGGCCTGCCTGCTGCGTTTCCGCCCAATTCTGATGACCACGCTGGCGGCCCTGTTGGGGGCGCTGCCGCTGATGCTGAGTACCGGCGTCGGCGCGGAGCTACGCCGCCCGCTGGGGATTGGCATGGTCGGTGGTCTGTTAGTAAGCCAGGTGCTAACGCTGTTCACCACCCCGGTTATCTATCTGCTGTTCGACCGACTGTCGCTGTACCTGAAAAGCCGGTTCCCGCATCGTGAAGAGGAAGCGTAAGTGAAATTTTTTGCGCTCTTCATCTACCGTCCGGTAGCGACGATTCTTATTTCGCTCGCCATTACGCTGTGCGGGATCCTCGGATTCCGCCTGCTGCCGGTCGCCCCGCTGCCGCAGGTCGATTTCCCGGTGATTATGATCAGCGCCTCGCTGCCGGGGGCGTCGCCAGAGACCATGGCCTCATCCGTGGCAACGCCGCTGGAGCGCTCGCTTGGGCGTATTGCGGGGGTCAACGAGATGACCTCAAGCAGCTCGCTTGGCAGTACGCGCATCATTCTCGAATTTAACTTTGACCGCGATATCAACGGCGCGGCGCGTGACGTACAGGCGGCTATCAACGCCGCGCAGAATCTGCTGCCAAGCGGCATGCCGAGCCGTCCGACCTACCGTAAAGCTAACCCGTCAGATGCACCAATCATGATCCTGACGCTGACCTCTGACACCTATTCCCAGGGCGAACTGTACGACTTCGCCTCTACCCAACTGGCGCAGAGCATTTCGCAAATTGACGGCGTGGGCGACGTCGACGTCGGCGGCAGCTCCCTGCCCGCCGTGCGCGTTGACCTCAACCCACAGGCGCTGTTTAACCAGGGCGTGTCGCTGGATGCCGTGCGCACCGCCATCAGTAACGCCAACGTGCGCAAACCGCAGGGGGCGATTGACGACACCACCCACCGCTGGCAGCTACAAACCAACGACGAACTGAAAAAAGCCGCTGAATACCAGCCGCTGATCGTTCACTACAACAACGGCGGCGCGGTGCGCCTTGGCGATGTCGCCAATGTGACCGACTCGGTACAGGATGTCCGCAACGCCGGGATGACCAACGCCAAACCGGCGATTTTGCTGATGATCCGCAAGCTGCCGGAAGCCAATATTATCGACACCGTGGACCGCATCCGTGCGGAACTGCCGGAGCTGCAACAGACCATTCCTGCGGCAATTGACCTGCAAATCGCCCAGGACCGCTCGCCCACCATCCGCGCCTCGCTGGAGGAAGTTGAGCAGACGCTGGTGATTTCCGTCGCGCTGGTCATTCTGGTGGTCTTCCTGTTCCTGCGCTCCGGACGCGCAACGCTTATCCCCGCCGTGGCGGTGCCAGTGTCGCTGATTGGCACCTTTGCCGCTATGTATCTGTGCGGTTTTAGCCTCAATAACCTGTCGCTGATGGCGCTGACCATCGCCACCGGTTTTGTGGTCGATGATGCCATCGTGGTGCTGGAGAATATCTCACGCCATATTGAGGCCGGGATGAAACCGATGCAGGCGGCGCTTCAGGGTAGCCGCGAGGTCGGCTTCACCGTTCTGTCGATGAGCGTTTCACTGGTCGCGGTATTCCTGCCGCTGTTACTGATGGGCGGCCTGCCGGGGAGGCTGCTGCGGGAGTTTGCCGTCACGCTGTCGGTGGCTATCGCTATTTCGCTCGCCGTCTCGCTCACCCTCACGCCGATGATGTGCGGCTGGATGCTGAAATCTAACCGTCGGCATTCGCCAACCCGCAACAAAGGATTTGGGCGCGTGCTGGTCGCCATGCAGCAGGGCTACGGTAAATCGCTGAAGTGGGTATTGGGGCATGCGAAACTGGTCGGCGTGGTGTTCCTCGCCACCATTGCGCTCAATATCTGGTTGTATATTACGGTGCCGAAAACCTTCTTCCCGGAACAGGATACCGGGGTGCTGATGGGCGGCATTCAGGCTGACCAGAGCATCTCGTTCCAGGCGATGCGCGGCAAGCTGCAGGACTTTATGAAAATCATCCGTGAAGACCCGGCGGTGGATAACGTCACCGGCTTTACCGGCGGCTCGCGGGTTAACAGCGGCATGATGTTTATCACCCTGAAAGCGCGCAACGTGCGCCATGAATCGGCGCAGCAGGTTATCGATCGGCTGCGTAAAAAGCTCGCCAAAGAGCCGGGGGCTAACCTGTTCCTGATGGCGGTACAGGATATTCGCGTCGGCGGCCGTCAGGCCAACGCCAGCTATCAGTACACGCTGCTCTCCGACGACCTCAGCGCGCTGCGGGAATGGGAACCGAAAATTCGTAAAGCGCTGGCGGCGCTGCCGGAGTTAGCCGACGTCAACTCAGACCAGCAGGACAACGGCGCGGAAATGGACCTTATCTATGACCGTGAAACCATGTCACGGCTGGGGATCAGCGTCGAAGCGGCCAACAGCCTGCTGAACAACGCCTTTGGTCAACGCCAGATCTCCACCATCTACCAACCGTTGAACCAGTATAAGGTAGTGATGGAGGTGGATCCGGTTTATACCCAGGACGTCAGCGCGCTGGACAAAATGTTCGTGATTAACAGCGAAGGCAAGGCGATTCCGCTGTCGTACTTCGCCAAATGGCAGCCCGCCAATGCGCCGCTGTCGGTTAACCACCAGGGGCTGTCGGCGGCATCGACGGTCTCTTTCAACCTGCCGACCGGTAAATCACTGTCGGAAGCGAGCGATGCCATCACGCGGACCATGACCCAGCTTGGCGTGCCGTCCACGGTGCGCGGCTCATTCGCCGGTACCGCGCAGGTATTCCAGCAGACAATGAACTCGCAGGTGATCCTGATCATTGCCGCAATTGCTACGGTCTATATTGTGCTGGGGATCCTGTATGAGAGCTACGTTCACCCGCTGACCATCCTCTCTACGCTGCCCTCTGCGGGCGTCGGGGCGCTGCTGGCGCTGGAGCTATTCGATGCCCCATTCAGCCTAATCGCCCTTATCGGGATCATGCTATTAATTGGCATTGTGAAGAAAAACGCCATCATGATGGTCGACTTCGCCCTTGAAGCGCAGCGTAACGGTAACCTCGCCCCGGAAGAGGCGATTTTCCAGGCCTGTCTGCTGCGTTTTCGTCCGATTATGATGACCACGCTGGCGGCGCTTTTTGGTGCCTTACCGCTGGTTCTCTCCGGGGGCGACGGTTCGGAACTGCGTCAACCGCTGGGGATTACCATTGTAGGGGGTCTGGTGATGAGCCAGCTGTTAACCCTCTACACCACCCCGGTGGTCTATCTGTTCTTCGATCGTCTGCGTCTGCGTTTTTCACGTCAACCCCGACAATCGGTAACTGAATAACTATGACTGACCTACCCGCCAACGTTCGCTGGCAACTCTGGATCGTGGCATTCGGCTTTTTTATGCAATCGCTGGACACCACGATCGTCAATACCGCCCTCCCCTCAATGGCGCTAAGCCTCGGGGAGAGCCCGCTGCATATGCACATGGTAGTGGTCTCCTACGTGCTGACCGTCGCGGTGATGCTGCCCGCCAGCGGCTGGCTGGCTGACCGGGTTGGGGTGCGAAATATCTTTTTCACCGCCATCGTACTGTTCACCGCCGGTTCGCTGTTCTGCTCGCTTGCCGGAACGCTCAACGAGCTGGTGATGGCGCGCGTACTACAAGGGATTGGCGGAGCCATGATGGTGCCGGTCGGCAGGCTGACGGTGATGAAAATCGTCCCGCGCGACCAGTATATGGCGGCAATGACCTTCGTCACCATTCCCGGTCAGGTTGGCCCGCTCCTCGGCCCGGCGCTCGGCGGGATTCTGGTGGAGTACGCCTCCTGGCACTGGATCTTCCTGATTAATATCCCGGTCGGCATTATCGGCTGTATTGCTACGCTGGCGCTGATGCCGAACTACACCGTCCAGACCCGGCGATTCGATATCGCGGGTTTTGTCGTGCTGGCACTGGGCATGGCCACCTTAACGCTGGCGCTGGATGGGCAAAAAGGCCTCGGCATCTCGCCGTTGATGATGGGTGCGCTGGTGGCTATCGGCATCGTCTCTATCGTGATGTATCTGTGGCACGCCCGCGGCAACGATGGCGCACTGTTCAACCTCAAGCTGTTCCGTACGCCAACCTTCTCTCTTGGCCTGGCCGGCAGCTTTAGCGGGCGTATCGGCAGCGGCATGCTGCCGTTTATGACCCCGGTATTCCTGCAAATTGGCATGGGTTTCTCGCCGTTCCACGCCGGGCTGATGATGATTCCGATGGTGCTGGGCAGCATGGGGATGAAGCGCATTGTGGTGCAGGTGGTGAACCGCTTTGGCTATCGCCGCGTGCTGGTGGTCAGCACCGTCAGCCTGGCCGTTATCAGCCTGCTGTTTATGTTCACCGCGCTGGCGGGCTGGTACTACGCGCTGCCGGTGATCTTGTTCATTCAGGGAATGGTGAACTCCAGCCGCTTCTCGTCGATGAACACTCTGACGCTGAAAGACCTGCCCGATGAATTTGCCAGCAGCGGCAACAGCCTGCTGTCGATGATCATGCAGTTGTCGATGAGTATCGGCGTCACCATCGCCGGGATCCTGCTCGGCACCTTCGGTCAACAGCATATCGCCGTCGGCAGCGACGCGACGCACCACGTCTTTATGTACACCTATCTTTGCATGGCGGCGATTATTGCCCTCCCGGCGTTGGTCTTTGCCCGCGTACCGGACGACACCACCAAAAACGTGGTGATCGCCCGACACAAACTCAAGGAGTAAAGCGTGAAACTATGGCGCCCGGGCATCTCCGGCAAACTGTTTCTGGTCATTTTAGCCACCTGTATCGTGCTGCTTATCAGCATGCACTGGGCCGTGCGCATCAGCTTTGAGCGCGGCTTTATTGACTATATCAAGCGCGGCAACGAACAGCGGCTCCAGCTGCTGAGTGATGCGCTGGCGGAGCAGTATGCCCAACATGGGAACTGGCGCTTTTTACGTAATAACGACCGTTTTATTTTCCAAATCCTGCGCTCTTTTGAGCATGACAATAACGAAGAGCGCCAACCGCCTGGCCCTCCGGGGCCGGACGGGGAGCCACCTCGCGGCCCGGATCGTGGCGGCATGCCGCCGCACGGCTGGCGCACCCAGTTCTGGGTGGTCGATCAAAACGCCCGGGTGCTGGTTGGCCCGCGCGAAGCGGTACCCCATGACGGCTCCCGGCGCGGCATTATCGTCAACGGTATGGAGGTGGGCGCGGTGATCGCCTCGCCGGTAGAGCGCCTGACGCGCAACACCGACATCAACTTTGATCAGCAGCAGCGTCGTACCAGCTGGCTTATCGTCGGGCTGGCAACGCTGCTCGCCGCGCTGGCCACCTTCCCGCTGGCCCGCGGCCTGATTGCCCCGGTCAGACGGCTGGTAGAAGGCACCCATAAGCTGGCGGCGGGCGATTTCTCCACCCGCGTCCCGGTGACCAGCGGCGATGAACTGGGGAGACTGGCGAAAGACTTTAACCAGCTCGCCAGTACGCTGGAAAAAAACCAGCAGATGCGCCGGGATTTAATGGCCGATATCTCCCACGAGCTGCGCACCCCGCTGGCGGTGCTGCGCGGCGAGCTGGAAGCGATACAGGATGGGGTACGCAAATTTACCCCTGAGTCGGTGACTTCGCTCCAGGCCGAAGTCGCCACGCTGACCAAGCTGGTCAATGACCTGCATCAGCTATCCATGTCTGACGAAGGGGCGCTGGCCTACCAGAAATCCACCGTCGATATCATCGCGCTGCTGGAAATTGCTGCCGATGCCTTCCGCGAACGCCTTGCCAGCCGCGGCCTGACGCTCAATCTGGCGCTGGTGGAAAGCGCCAGCGTATTTGGCGACCCCGACCGCTTAATGCAGCTGTTCAACAATCTGCTGGAAAACAGCCTGCGTTACACCGACAGCGGCGGCCAGGTGCTGATTCGCACCGCGCTCGACGCGCAGCATATCGTGCTGGAGTTCGCCGACAGCGGCCCCGGCGTTACCGACGAACAGCTGGCAAGACTGTGCGAACGCTTCTATCGTACCGAAGGTTCTCGCAACCGTGCCAGCGGCGGCTCCGGCCTGGGGCTGGCGATTTGCGCCAACATCGTCACTGCCCACGGCGGGCAGCTAAACGTCGGACATTCGCCTTTTGGCGGGGTTAGCATTAAAGTAGAGTTACCGCTGGAACGTGCAATACCGAGAGAGATATGACCGATTTACCGATTGATGAAAACGCCCCACGCATTCTGATTGTTGAAGATGAACCGAAGCTGGGACAACTGCTCATCGACTATTTGCTGGCGGCCCACTATGCCCCGACACTGATTAGCCACGGGGATAAAGTGCTGCCGTACGTTCATCAAACGCCGCCGGATCTTATCCTGCTGGATCTGATGCTGCCGGGCACCGACGGTCTGACGCTGTGCCGCGAAATTCGCCGCTTCTCCGATGTGCCGATCGTGATGGTGACCGCCAAAATCGAAGAGATAGACCGCCTGCTGGGCTTAGAGATTGGTGCCGACGATTATATCTGTAAGCCGTACAGCCCACGTGAAGTGGTGGCGCGCGTGAAAACCATTTTGCGCCGCTGCAAGCCACGCGCTGAACTTCAGACGATGGATGCCCAGAGCCCGCTTATCGTGGATGAAAACCGCTTTCAGGCCTCCTGGCGCGACCGCCTGCTCGACCTCACCCCCGCCGAGTTCCGCCTGCTGAAAACCCTGTCGCAGGAGCCGGGGAAGGTCTTTTCCCGCGAGCAGTTACTCAATCATCTCTATGATGATTACCGCGTGGTGACCGACCGCACCATCGACAGCCACATCAAAAACCTGCGCCGCAAGCTGGAGTCACTGGACGCCGAGCAGTCGTTTATCCGCGCCGTCTATGGGGTGGGCTACCGTTGGGAAGCTGACGCCTGCCGCATGGCGTAATCTGACAGATTGCCGGATGGCGCTCGCTACGCTTATCCGGCATAAAGCGTACAAAGGTTTACTCCCCTCCCCCACAGCGCTACAATGCCCGCCCTTAATGTGGGGGCACTCCCCAACTCGCCGCATCAGGTGCGACGAATCTGACCTGTCATCAGAACGAGATAATCATGTTTAAACCGGAACTCCTCTCCCCGGCGGGAACGCTGAAAAATATGCGTTACGCTTTCGCTTACGGTGCCGATGCAGTTTACGCTGGCCAGCCACGCTACTCCCTGCGCGTCCGTAACAACGAATTCAATCACGAAAATCTGCAGCTCGGCATCAACGAAGCCCATGCGCTGGGTAAAAAGTTCTATGTGGTGGTGAACATCGCCCCGCATAACGCCAAGCTGAAAACCTTTATTCGGGATCTGAAGCCAGTAGTGGATATGGGGCCGGATGCGCTGATTATGTCTGACCCAGGCCTGATTATGCTGGTGCGTGAAAACTTCCCGGAGATGGACATCCACCTGTCCGTGCAGGCCAACGCCGTGAACTGGGCGACGGTAAAATTCTGGAAACAGATGGGGCTGACCCGCGTGATCCTCTCCCGCGAACTGTCGCTGGAAGAGATTGAAGAAGTCCGTACCCAGGTGCCGGATATGGAGATCGAGATCTTCGTTCACGGCGCGCTGTGCATGGCCTACTCCGGCCGCTGCCTGCTCTCCGGCTACATCAACAAGCGTGACCCGAACCAGGGCACCTGCACCAACGCTTGCCGCTGGGAATACAACGTTCAGGAAGGTAAAGAAGACGACGTGGGCAACATCGTCCATAAATTCGAGCCAATTCCGGTGCAAAACGTTGAGCCAACCCTCGGCATCGGCGCGCCAACTGATAAAGTCTTTATGATTGAGGAAGCCAAACGTCCGGGCGAGTACATGACCGCCTTTGAAGACGAACACGGTACCTACATCATGAACTCCAAAGATCTGCGCGCCATCGCTCACGTTGAGCGTCTGACCCAGATGGGCGTGCACTCGCTGAAAATCGAAGGCCGTACCAAATCGCATTACTACTGCGCCCGTACCGCTCAGGTTTATCGCAAGGCCATTGACGACGCCGCCGCGGGCAAACCGTTCGATGCCTCCCTGCTGGAAACCCTGGAAAACCTCGCGCACCGTGGCTATACCGAAGGCTTCCTGCGTCGTCACACTCACGATGACTACCAGAACTACGAGCACGGCTACTCCGTCTCCGAGCGTCAGCAGTTTGTCGGCGAATTCACCGGTGAGCGTAAAGGCAATCTGGCTGCCGTTGCGGTCAAAAACAAATTCACCGTCGGCGACAGCCTGGAGATGATGACCCCACAGGGCAACGTCAACTTCACCCTCGAGCACATGGAAAACAGCAAAGGTGAAGCCACGTCCGTCGCACCTGGCGATGGGCACACCGTATGGTTACCCGTGCCGGAAGACGTGGCGCTGGAGTATGGCCTGCTGATGCGTAACTTCGCAGGAGAATCCACTCGGAATCCGCATAACGGCTAGTGCATTTATATTGTTTTTCAATAGCAAAGATTCTTAGAAATGGATCACAGACGGAATAATCGATTGTAGATATCATTCGCTTCGCTGAAAAACATAATCCATAAATGCTAGCTGTACCCAGGAACCACCTCCTTAGCCCGCGTAATCTCCCTTACACGGGCTTATTTTTTTCTAACAGGCCGTTCAGTGTGGCGCTTTACTTAACGTGAGCTGTAAGCCTGCTACCGCGGCAAGCTGGGCAAGCGTGGTGACCGTTGGGTTTCCCTTCTCAGATAACGCACGATAAATGCTCTGACGCGCAAGACCGGTCTTTTTCGCTGCTTCAGCGATACCACCGCGCGCCTCTAATACGCGGCGTAATGCGATGAGGAATCCCCCTAAACCACCTTCTTCGTTAATCTCTTCTAGCGCTGTTTTTAGATAGAGGTCAGCATAATCAGGATCAGCGCGAAATGCTTCGATCATGAGCTTGTCACGGTCTACCGCTGGGGCGATGGCCCCTACTTTTTTAGTCGCTGATGTCATTTAGCCCTCACTTTAAAATCTCTAAGATATTCAACTGCCTTATCGATATCTGCGGCCTGAGTTTTCTTCGTACCGCCGATATGTAATAGGATAATCTCGCCGTCTTCTAAGGAGTAGTACACTCGATAGCCGGGGCCATTATCAATACGTAACGCCCAGACACCATCCCTTTCAAACTTGTGGTCTCCGAAATTTCCAGACTCAGCCCGGTCTAACCGGTATCGATCTTCACGGCGGCTATTCGATCTTTCTTTTTTAACCGAGCCAGCCAATCGCTAAAAGGCTTATTGCCATTTTCATCCTGATAGAATTGAGATGTGTACATCCCTTTACCCTCATTCCTTTTGCTCGTTTTAATTGTCACTTATAAGAGACAGGCGGGCAAGATATTTGTCACCTATAAGAGACAACAGGCACATCTGCGTATCCTTTGTTACACTCTTTGCATACCCCACAAAGAGGTACCACGGATGTCCGACTTTCCTGCAAGCTTATTGATTTTAAACGGCAAGGGTGCCAATACCCCTCAACTGCGCGAGGCGGTTGAACTGCTGCGCGATGAGGGCGTGACCATTCATGTTCGCGTTACCTGGGAGAAAGGTGATGCAGTGCGTTACGTGGAAGAGGCCATTCGCCTGAACGTCGAGACGGTGATTGCGGGCGGCGGCGACGGGACGATTAACGAAGTGGCGACGGCGCTGATCCACAGCGAAAGCCGCGAGGTACCGGCCCTCGGTATTTTGCCGCTCGGTACCGCCAACGACTTTGCCACCAGCGTCAATATTCCAACCGATCTGGCCAATGCGCTGAAGCTCGCCATTGCCGGTCGTGACGTGCCGGTTGATATCGCCCAGGTGAACCATAAAACCTGTTTTATCAATATGGCCACCGGCGGCTTCGGCACGCGCATTACCACCGAAACACCAGAGAAACTAAAAGCCGCGCTGGGCGGCGTGTCTTACCTGATTCATGGGCTGATGCGGATGGACACCCTGAAGCCTGACCGCTGCGAAATTCACGGCGAGAACTTTCACTGGCAGGGCGACGCGCTGGTTATCGGTATCGGCAACGGACGTCAGGCGGGCGGTGGGCAGCAGCTATGCCCGGATGCGTTGATTAACGACGGCCTACTGCACCTGCGTATTTTCACCGGAGAAGAGCTTATTCCGGCGCTGTTTAATACGCTTGCCAGCAACGATGGCGCGGAAAACCTGGTGGATAGCGTTTCACCGTGGTTTGAGGTCACCGCACCGCATGAGATGACCTTTAACCTCGACGGCGAACCGCTGAGCGGTAAAACCTTCCGCATGGAGATTTTACCGGCGGCATTACGCTGTCGCCTGCCGCCGGACTGTCCGCTGCTACGTTAACGCATTGCGCGTTTTAAGATGCGCTCTGACTGGCGTTTGAAATCCGTTGCCGCTTCGGCGACGGTTTTCTTACCGTAATCAATCGACTGCAGCGCGCTATCAAACTCCTGCACCAGTTGCGGGTCTTCCAGATACGGCGACACGGAAAGCGTGGTCGGCAGCGCCAGCGCCTGTTTAATCCCGGCAACCGACGGATCTTTGTCGTTAATCACCCCCGCCGCCGTCAGCGTTGCCACCGCGCTTTTGCTCAGCGGCACACCGCGCTCCAGCCCCAGTAACGTGACGCCCTCTTTGCTGTTCAGCAAGAAGTTAATCAGCTTCGCTGCTGCTTCTGGGTGTTGAGTGGTTTTGCCAATCGACAGCATCATCGACGGTTTCATAAACAGCCCTGCGTCAGTGGCCCCCGGCAGCATCGGATAATCACCCAGTTCGAGCTTCGCCGGTGGCTTGAGGTTATCCGAGTATTTGGTGACGGCGGTATTCCACATATAAACGCCGCCCCACTCTCCTTCAATCCACGGCTTCATTTCGTACATATTGCCCTTGCCGAACGAGGCGTAGTACTTCATATCCGGGATGACGTGGTTGTCGATAAGCGTTTTATACAACTGGAAAAACTCGACCCACTGCGCGTCGCTGTAGGTGAATTTTTTACTCTGCTGGTCAATAGCCGGAATGTTGTACTTCTGCACCATATAGGAGTTGAGCAACGCCAGCACGCCCAGGCTTTCCGGGGCCACCGGGTAGTACGGTTTGCCGAGCTTGCTCTCAAAGGTTTTCCCGGCGCTTATCAGCTCATCCCAGTTTTTCGGGTAACCGATCCCCGCCTTTTTCCAGGTTTGATCGTTGTAGTAGAAGATACGCGCGGTCATGGCGACCGGGATGCCGTTCAGCTTACCTTTGACCGTGACCGGCTGGAGGTCTTTGGCGGTGAACTGATCGAGGCCAATCTCATCTTTCACTTTGTTGAGATCGTAGAAGCCGTTGCCGTCTTTAGAGAACAGCGCCAGCCAGTTCCAGTTAGTTTGCATCACGTCCGGTTCGGTGCCGCCCGCCAGTTGCGTGGTCAGGCGCGAAGTATGCCCATCCCAGCCGGTGTATTCGGCTTTGACGTTGATATCCGGATACTGCTGATGGAAGGCTTCCAGCGCCTTCAGCGTGACCTGATGACGGCCGTTGCCGCCCCACCAGGACATTCGCAGGTCGACAGTTTCCGCCGCCAGCGCGGAGGCAGAACAGGCACAGAGGACAAGAGGAAGAGCAAGACGGAAGGATTTTTTATCCATTTTTATGATTTCCCAGAGTTCGAGTAGCCCGGCCACGCCGGGGCCATGCACTGAGCTAAACCCGGCGTCGCTTTGCTCGGCCGGGCTACGGGTTTTAATACGCCGCCACCTCGCGCGCCATTTCTCGCGTATATTGACGGCTGGCGTTAACCAGCATCTGCGTATACGGCGTTTGCGCTTCACCGTTAACCAGCGCATCAACCGTCAGCGTTTCAAGGATCTTGCCGTACTGCATCACCGCCACCTTCTGGCAGAGGTGGGCAATCACGCCCAGATCGTGCGTCACCATCAGGTAGGTCAGGTTCGACTCTTTTTGCAGTTCCGCCAGCAGATTGAGGATCTCCGCCTGCACCGACACGTCCAGCGCCGAGGTCGGTTCATCGAGCAACAGCACCTGCGGTTCGAGGATCAGCGCGCGAGCAATCGCCACGCGCTGGCGCTGGCCGCCGGAAAGCTGGTGCGGATAGCGGTCGCGGAAGGCGCGGTTCAGCCCCACGCGGTCGAGCAGCGTGTTGATGCGCCGGTCCCGCTCGCCGATGCCGTTAATTTGCAGCGGCTCTTCCAGAATGTCGCCAATGGTATGGCGCGGATGCAAGGACCCGTACGGGTCCTGAAACACCATCTGTACCTGACGACAGCGCTCGCGGCTGATCTTATGCGCCAGCCCCTGGCCGCTAATCGCCAGCTCGCCCTGCCAGTGGTTAAACAGCCCGGCAAGACACTTCAGCACCGTGGTTTTCCCAGAGCCTGACTCCCCCACCAGGCCATAAATCTCGCCCGGCTTAACGTGGAAATTGACGTCAAACAGCACCTGGTTGCGCTTTTCGCCCTCGCCAAACACCAGGCTTAAGTTGTTCACTTCAATCATCGTGCGCTCCTTAATCGGTCAGCCAGCTGGTCTGACGCTGTAGCACCGGGAGAACCGGTCGGCGATGGTGCATATCCGGCAGGGCGCTAATCAGCCCTTGCGTATAGGGATGGGTGGCGTTATCGAGGTCGCAGGCGGCAATCGACTCCACCACTCGCCCGGCGTACATCACCAGCACGCGGTCGCAGAAGCTGCGCACCAGGTTAATGTCGTGGCTGATAAATATCAGCCCCAGCCCGCGCGACTTCACCAGATCATCCAGCAGCCCCAGCACCTGCAAACGTACCGACACGTCGAGCGCCGAGGTCGGCTCATCGGCAATCACCAGCTCAGGGTCCGTTATCAGCATCATCGCAATCATGATGCGCTGCCCCTGCCCGCCGGAAATCTCGTGCGGATAGAGGTTGTAGACGCGCTCCGGCTGGCGAATGCGCACCACGTCGAGCATCTCCATCGCCTTGGCTTTCGCCTCGGTTTTGTAACCCGGATGGTGAGTCAGCCAGGCTTCGGCAATCTGGTCGCCGACGCGCACCACCGGGTTCAGCGAATATTTCGGGTCCTGCATAATCATCGAAATACGCTTGCCGCGAAAGGCGCGCATCTGCGCCTCGCTGGCGTTCAGCAGGTCGATATCGCCAAACTGCATCCGGCTAGCATCAATGCGCGCTTTTTTCGGGTGCAGGTGCAGCAGCGCGCGGCCCACGGTGGATTTCCCGGAACCGGATTCACCGACTATCGCCAGCTTCTCCTGCCCAAGCTGGAAGGAGACACCGCGCACCGCGTGGGTTACCGCGCTGCCGTTGACAAAATCCACGCTTAAATCGCGTACGTCGAGCAGCGGTGCAGCGTTATTCGCTGCGAGGATCGAGGATGTCACGTAGGCCATCTCCTAAGAAGTTGAACGCTAAGCTGTTAATAAGAATCGCCAGCCCCGGGATCGTTACTACCCACCAGCACTCCATCATGTAGGTACGGCCGCTGGAGATCATCGCCCCCCACTCAGGATCGGGCGGCTGCGCACCGAGGCCAAGGAAGCCCAGACCGGCGGCGGTCAGGATGATCCCCGCCATGTTCATGGTGATACGGATGATCACCGACGGCAGGCACAGCGGCACAATGTGACGCCACAGCACGCGGGCCGGAGAGGCCCCCTGCAAACGGACGGCAGAGATAAAGTCGGCCTGACGCAGCGACAGGGTTTCCGCACGCGCCAGACGCGCAATTGGCGGCCAGGCGGTCAGGGTAATCGCAATCACCACGTGCTCAAGCCCAGGGCCTAAGGCAGCAACGAACGCCAGCGCCAGCACCAGGCTTGGGAAGGAGATGAAGATATCGGTCACCCGCATCAGCACCATATCGACCTTGCCACCGAAGTAGCCCGCGCAAACGCCGAGCAGCAGCCCCAGCGGGCCCACGGTGACCGACACCAGCAGCACGATGTAGAGCGTAATCCGCGCGCCGTACACCAGGCGGCTAAAGATATCGCGGCCAAATTCATCGGTACCGAACCAGTGCTGGGCATTCGGTGCCATCAACGCGTTGTTTAAGTCCTGCACCAGCGGGTTATAGGGGGCAATCAGCGGGGCGAATATCGCCACCACCAGCAGCAGGAAGATAATCCCGCCGCCGATAGCGGTCAGCGGATTACGCGCCATCTTGCCGATAAATCCCCCCGCCCTTGCCAGCCCGCGCAGCAAACGCTGGCGGCCTTCGCCGGAGGCGCTGGAGAGTCGACTATCGAGAGAAACCGTCATGATTTTGTCCTCGGGTCGAAGAATTGATACAGCATGTCGGAGAGCAGGTTGAGCATCACGAAGATCACCCCAACCAGCAGCACGCAGCCCATCACCGCGTTCATGTCGCCCAGCAGCAGGCTGCCGGTGAGATAGGAGCCAAAGCCCGGCCAGGAGAAGACGGTTTCAATTAACACCGCCCCTTCCAGCAGTGAACCGTAGGCCAGCGCCACCACCGTCAGCAGCTGGACGAGGATGTTGCGGAACGCGTGGTTCCAGATAACCTGACGCTCGGTCAGCCCTTTGACGCGCGCGGTGATGATGAACTCCTGCGACAGCTGCGCCAGCATAAAGCTGCGGGTCATACGGCTGATGTAGGCGAGCGAGTGGAAGCCCAGCAGCGCCGCCGGCAGGATCAGGTGGTTAATGGCGTTCCAGAACACTTCACTGTTTCCGGCCAGCAGCGCATCGACGGTCATCAGCCCGGTGCGACGCGGCACAATGCCGTCCAGCCCCAGGTCAACGCGCCCCGCGCCGCCCACCCAGCCGAGCCAGGCGTAAAACACCAGCAGCCCCATCATCCCCACCCAGAAAATCGGCGTGGAGTAACCAGCGAGGCTGATAATGCGCACCACATAATCGGAGATACTGTTGCGGCGCGCCGCCGCCAATACGCCCAGTGGAATGCCAAGGCCCGCGCCGACGATAATCGCCATCGTCGCCAGCTCCATAGTGGCCGGGAAGACGCGGATAATGTCATCGGTCACCGGTTTGCCGGTCAGCAGCGCATTGCCGAGGTCGCCATGCAGCAGATTGACAAAGTAGATGCCAAACTGGGTCATCAGCGACTGGTCAAAGCCCAGTTGATGATAGACCTGCTGATAGGTGCTCTGGTCGGCATCCGGGCCGACAATCGCCAGCACCGGGTCGATAGGCATCACGCGGCCAATAAAGAAGGTCAACAGCAGCAGGCCGAACAGCGTAATCGCCACCTGCAACAACCGTTTTGAGAAGCGCCGGGTCCGGGAGCCGGGCGCAAGAATTGCCGTACTCATCCTTTATCTCCTTCGCTGACTTTGTAGACTTCACGCAGGAACGTGGTGGCCGACGGATGCGGCTTGTACTCCCTCACCTCGTTACGCACCACCACCGAGTCGACCATCTGCGACACCGGGATCATCGCCGGGATCAGCGCGTCGAAGCGGGTCTGAATGGCCTGATAATCGGCAATCTGTTTTTGTGGGTTACGCTCAAGCAGCGCGCCGTCGATCATCTCGTTAAGCTGTTTGTCATAGAACCCGGTGCGCCAGCCCTGGAAGTTGGTCAGGCGCGCTTCATCGCTGTTGTCCGGGTTATAGACCAGCGCACGCAGGCTGGAGTGCGGATGTGGTTCCATACCGCTGCCGCCGCGTCCTACCAGCATGTCGAACTTACGTTCGCGCATCGCGCCGTAAATCTGGTTGCCGGTGCCGGTGATAATTTTGGCGTTAATGCCCGCCTGCATCAGCGTGGACTGCACGGCAATGGCGATATTGAGGAACGGCTGGTCGGCGAGTACGCGCAGCGTGGTGTCAAAGCCGTCAGGATATCCGGCCTCCGCCAGCAGCTTTTTCGCCCGCGCGAGATCAAAGGTGTAGCCAGGGTCCGGCAGCGTCGACGGCATGCCGGCTTTGATCGGACGCTGGTGCAGCACGCCATAGCCCGGCATCAGGGCTTTATTAATGCCCTGATAATCAATCAGGTAGCGCACCGCTTCACGCACTTTCGGGTTGGCGAAGTGCGGCTCTTTCATGCTCATCGACACGTAGTACATGGTGCCGCGCTGTACCGCGTCAACGGTGAGCTGCGGGTCTTTACGCAGGGCGTTGATATCCGACACCGCCATGTTGTTGGCAATATCAAGGTCGCCTTTTTCAATCATCAGACGCAGGGTCTGCGATTCCTGGAAGTGACGCAGCACCACGCGGTTCATCTTCGCCTCGCCGCGCCAGTACTCCGGGTTGCGCTTCATGCGCAGCACGTCTTTTGCCTGCCAGGTTTCCAGCGTAAACGGCCCGGAACCGGCTTCGTGAGTCGTCAGCCACTTATTGCCCCAGTCGTTATTCTGTTCATGGCTTTGCACGGTTTTACTGTCGAGCACGCCAAGGTTGCCGAGCGCCCCCAGCGAGTAAATGACCAGCTGCGGGTCGTTATCCTTAGGCAGGACAATTTGCACCGTATAGTCGTCCAGCGCCGTGACCTGCTTGTCGACGTTCTTCTTACTAAAACCGTAGGATTTCCATACCGATGCCTGCGCCAGGTTAAGGTGCAGAATGCGGCGCATCGACCACACCACGTCGGCGGCGGTCAGCGGGTTGCCGGAGTGAAACTTGACGTTGTTGTGCAGATGGAAGGTCAGCGTTTTGCCGTCCGGGCTGATATCCCAGGATTTGGCGAGCGCCGGTTTAACGTTGGTGAGCTGTTCAGGGTCAAGCTCGACCAGCGAGTCATAGAGATTCACCACTATCCCCACCACTTCGTTACCGGTCATTGCCGCCGGGTCGAGAGTGAGGAGGTTATTCATGTTCATGCCGATAATGAGCTGATCCGGCGGCGTTTTTGCCAACGCCGCCCCGCTCCCCATCGTCATGGTAAGCGCGAGCAAACACGCTCCCAGCAAGGAGGATTTTTTCATCTATCTATCGCCTGTAGGGTACGACAGGCGACGAATCCGTCCGTGCCTGTCTTGTATTTGTTATGTGTCAGTCGTGGCTGACGGTATTGGCTTCGATAAAGGCAAAATTGATGTCTTCGCCCAGTCCAGGGCGTTGAGACAGGTGAACATAGCCATCGGCGTCCATTGGGTCGACGATGCTGTTCAGGTAGGCCGCTGGCTGGTCGTAGTCGAGGAACGGATGCAACAGACCACGCTCATACCAGCGACAGTTGCGAATGGCGCCAATCACCGCCAGGCTCGCCGCGCCGTTACCGTGTACTTCGCAGTCCATACCAAACGACTCTGCCAGCGCTGCCACCTTCATGGTTGGCGTAATGCCGCCCACGCCGTTGGCCCCTGCGCGCAGAATGTCGCAGGCTCCGGCTTTCACCCAGTCGGCTCGGCTGTGGTGTTTACCGCCAAAGCTTTCCGGCCCGATAATCGGAATCGAGAGGTTCTCAGCCAGCCACGCGTAGGAGGACATGCTGTCTTCTTCCATCGGCTCTTCGAACCAGGCAAAGTTGAGTTTTTCCAGCTCTTTACCAATCCACAGCGCTTCGGTGCGGCTGTACCAGTGGTAACCGTCGATCATCAGGTCGATATCCGGGCCTACCGCTTCACGTACCGCAGCGCAGGCTTTGATATCCATTTTTGGGTTCGGTGCGAACGAGACCGGCGGCATCCAGGTATGCAGCTTGATGGCTTTGTAGCCGCGCGCGACCAGCGTTTCGGCAAAGGCCGCGTACTCTTCCGGCGTGGACAGGCCGCCTTCAAGGTCATCGCCACACATGGTGCTACCGTAGGCCGGTACTTTGTCGCGATAGCCGCCCAGCAGCTTGTAAACCGGCATATTGAGCTTACGCCCAATCAGGTCCCATAACGCCTGCTCAACGAAGGAGAGCGCACGTTCGGTCAGTTGATGCGCGCTGCCACGCTGCCAATGCACCAGATCCTGCCAGATACGTTCACGGTCGAACGGGTCCTGCCCTACCAGCACCTTGCGGAAGAAGGTGTTAACCACGAACGGACGCACGATTTCTGGCGGCGCAAAGGAGTAGCCCTTGCTGCCGTCGTCGGCAGTGATGGTCAGCATCGCCATTTTGGCCATGCTTTCTGGGCCCGGATGTGAGTGTCCGGCGCTGTCGGAAACGCGGCGCGTAGGGTGCTGGAAAACGGTGACATTTACAGATTCAATTTTCATTAAGTGTCCTTTATACAACATGCTACATGGCGATTAATTCACCACGGGTCTGTGTAAAACACGGTTCCGGTAAAACGGTTTTGTGGAATTGAAAAGGCGTTTCATCACTAATCTAAGCACAAAATAGCACCACTTCCACGGACAAATTCCGCTAACGCCGGGCTGTTTTTTGGGCATGCGCACGAGGGTGCGTGATGTTTTTCACAAAAGGATGGGGAAGTGTGAGAACGATCATTATCCTCTCCCAGGCGGGAGAGGATGGGCAAAAATCAGGCGAAGGTGATTTTACCGTCGAGGTAGACGTCCTGAACGGCGTTGATAAGCTGCACGCCATCGGCCATCGATTTTTTGAAGGCTTTACGGCCAAGAATCAGCCCCATACCGCCCGCACGTTTGTTGATGACCGCCGTACGGACCGCGTCCGCAAGGTCGGTTTCACCGCCCGCTGCGCCGCCGGAGTTAATCAGCCCGGCACGGCCCATATAGCAGTTCGCCAACTGGTAGCGCACCAGGTCGATAGGATTCTCGCTGGTCAGTTTGCTGTAGACGCGTTCGTCGGTATAGCCGAAGTTCACCGCTTTATAGCCGCCGTTATTCTCAGCCATTTTCTGCTTCACGATATCGGCGCCGATGGTGGCGGCCAGATGGTTGGCCTGCCCGGTAAGGTCGGCAGATACATGATAATCCACGCCATCTTTTTTAAACGCCGGGTTGCGCAGATAGGCCCACAGCACGGTGACCAGCCCCAACTCATGCGCACGCTCAAAAGCGGCAGAGATCTCCTCAATCTGACGGCGAGACTCTTGCGAACCAAAATAGATGGTTGCCCCCACCGCTACCGCGCCCATATTGAACGCCTGTTCGACGCTGGCGTACAGCGTCTGGTCGAAGGTGTTCGGGTAGCTCAGGGTTTCGTTGTGGTTCAGTTTGACGAGGAACGGAATGCGGTGTGCGTAGCGGCGAGAGACCGAGGCCAGCACGCCGTAGGTGGAAGCCACGCAGTTACAGCCCGCTTCAATCGCCAGTTCAACAATGTTTTTCGGGTCAAAATAGAGCGGGTTGGCGGCAAACGAGGCCCCGGCCGAGTGCTCAACGCCCTGGTCTACCGGCAGAATCGACAGATAGCCCGTACCCGCCAGACGCCCGGTATTGTAGAGGGTCTGCATATTTCGCAGTACGGCAGGCGGACGGTTGTTATCCACCATCACCCGGTCAACGTAGTCGTGGCCGGGCAGATAGAGTTGGTCGGCTGGAATGGTCATACAACGATGCTGTAAAAGGCTGTCGGCGTCTTTGCCAAGCAACTGCGCAATATCAGTCATAGCTATGCTCCCGTAAGCGCCGACATCATGTCGGCTGGATATCCTGCTCAACACTTTTGAGCAGGATAAGCCTGGTACCGGGAGCGTGGAATGTCCAACTTTTGGCAGATTTTAAGCACAACCAACTGGCACGTCAGCCGGACAGCTACCACCACTCGTGGAAATGGTGTACCGGCCCAATACCTTCGCCTACCTGTAAGGTGTCGGCCTGCGCCAGCGCCTGCGACAGCCAGGCTTTGGCGACCGGCACCGTCTCCTGCCAGTTGGCATGGCGCGGTCGCAATGCCGCCAGCGCGGCCGACAGCGTACAGCCGGTGCCGTGCGTGTTTTTGGTCATCACGCGCGGCGCGGTGAAGCGCATTTCGCCTTCGGCGGTAAACAGCCAGTCGGGGCTTTCCGCATCATCAAGATGGCCGCCCTTCATCAGCACCGCTTCGCAGCCGAGCGCCCGCAGCGCCCTGCCTTGTTCCAGCATCTCATGCTCGTTACGAGCATGCGGCGTATCGAGCAGCGCCGCGGCCTCCGGCAGATTTGGCGTGATCAGCGACACCTGCGGCAGCAGGCGCTGGCGCAGCGTTTCAACGGCAGATGGGGAAAGCAGCGGGTCACCGCTTTTGGCCAACATCACCGTATCCAGCACCACGTTTTGAATATGATAGCGTTGCAGTCGCTCGGCCACCGCCTCGACGATATCCGTCTCCGCCAGCATGCCGATTTTGGTGGTATCGATGCGCACGTCGCTGAACACGGAATCTAACTGCGCAGCAACAAAGTCGGGTTCAATCCGGTAGACCGACTGCACTCCACGGGTGTTCTGCGCCACCAGTGCGGTGATAACAGAACAGCCGTAGGCACCAAGCGCCGAGAAGGTTTTCAGGTCGGCCTGAATGCCCGCACCGCCGCTAGGATCGGTACCGGCAATGGTCAGTGCATTGATACGCTTCATGCCGCTACCTCCCCGTGCATCACATACAAGGCATCAAGAAACGCAGGAACAAAACGGCCCGGCCCTCGCCCCTGCGCAGCAATCTGCCCCGCCCGCTTCATCACCGCGCAGGCTCCCGCGACGTTCAGCAACCGGTCGCCCGGCAAAGCACAGCTCGCCGCCACGACGGCCGAGAGCGCGCAGCCGGTGCCAACCACGCGGGTCATCAATGGAGAGCCACCGTTCACCGCCAGCGTTCGTTCACCGTCGGTGATGTAATCAACTTCGCCGGTCACTGCAACAATCGCCCCGCTTGCGCGCGCCAGTTTCTGCGCCGCCGGCAGCGCCGCCGCAGCGGTATCGGTGGTATCCACGCCACGCCCGCCCTGGCTCTCACCGGCCAGCGCCATTATTTCTGAGGCATTGCCACGAATCGCCGCCGGGGTCATCTGCACCAGTTCGCGGCAGAAATCACTGCGCAGCGTCAACGCGCCCACCGCCACCGGATCGAGCGCCCACGGCGTTCCCGCCCGGTTCGCGCTTTCAACCGCCGCCCGCATCGCCTGCGCGCGCGGCTGAGTTAAGGTGCCGACGTTAATCAATAATGCGCTGGCGATAGCCGAGAACTGCCCGGCTTCTCCGGCATCAATGACCATTGCTGGCGATGCGCCGAGCGCCAGCAGCACATTGGCGGTAAAGGTCTGCACGACATCGTTAGTCATACAGTGAACAAGGGGAGAATGTTGCTGCAGAAGGTGTGCGGTATGCGCGAATTGCGCGGGACTTAGCAGGTCGGCTTGCATGGTTTGCTCCTGCCAAAACGCGAAGAAGCAATGACCATATGGTCTCTGACTTCCCTACGCTGGCATTATCCAGATCAGGTGGTACGGGTCTTTCTCAGCCTTCGTAAAGAAGGGCACCCCGAGTCATTTAAATCAATTAGTGGCGATTAACATTTCATTAATGGCTGCCCGCAATAATGCCAGCAGGATGCACGACAAACAAGCCCATACGTTGAGCGGGCAGCATTACGCGACTGATGACTTATCCGTAATTTCGCCGCTGAGCTTTACCCTGTTTCGCTAAATACATCGTCTTGTCGGCATAGTCGAGAAGCTGGCGCTCATCGCTGCCATGCTCTGGATAACAGGCGATCCCAATACTGGGTTCGATGGTCAATATATGGCCCTGAAGGCTGAAAGGCGTGTGGAACGCGTCATCAATTTTTTGAGCGGCCCGCGCCGCATGTTCAGGCGACAACGTTCCCTGAATCAATATCACAAACTCATCGCCGCCAATGCGCGCGACGGTATCCGATTCACGTACACACCGTGTTAGACGCACGGCGGTCTCTTGCTGCAGGAGATCGCCCATGCTGTGGCCCAGCGTGTCGTTCACCTGCTTAAATTTATCGAGATCGATAAACAGCAGCGCCAGTTGTCCATCTTCGCGGCGTACCCTCGCCAGCGTTGTTTTCAGGCGATCGTACAACAGGCCGCGATTTGGCAGATCGGTGAGTTGGTCATACTGCGCCATATGCTGCAATCGGGCCTGCATCTGCTGGCGTTCAATCACCGTCGCAATTTGCGTCGACACAAACTGCAGCAGCTCTTGATCCTGTTGGTTGTAGCACACGCCGCCCGGATAACTTTTAAGCACCAACGCGCCGATAGTGCCTTTATGCGATTTTAGCGGCACCCCCAACCAGCAGAATGGATTAGGGCCAAAGGAGCTGCGTAGTTCCTCGAGGCGCCCTGCCATCGTTTCAGGCGTGAGCAGCAGAGGTTGGCCGGTATGGATAACTTCCGCATAAAACGTCTCTGGGATCAGAGTGAACGGCTCCGGGGTTTGCTGAAATTCATCGACATGATACGGAAAGCTCAGCTGGGACGTTTTTTCATCATAGAGCGTCACCGAGAAATTATCGGCCGGTAGCAGCGTGCCGACGATCTCATGAATACGCTGGAATAGTTTGAGCAGATCTTCGGCGGTATGTGCGGCTTCAGAAATGGCATAAAGCACCGACTGGAGCAATTCGGAACGTTTACGCTCGGTGATATCGCGGGCCACGCCGATACGTAATTGATCGGCCGGCGACCAGCGCGCCGACCACATGATATTCAGGACCTGCCCATTTTTGTGGACATAGCGGTTTTCGAAATGAAATTGAGGATTACCCGACATCACGTCAACTATCGAATTCCGGGTTAATTCCCGGTCTTCCGGCAGCATCATCTCGAACATGTTTCGGCCAATCAGTTCTTTCGGCGTATAGCCAAAAATACGCTCGCAGGACGCACTGGCAAAAATGATATTGGCGTGGGCGTCAACGGCAAAAACCGCGTCCATCATGAGATCGATAAAACTGCTCAACGGTGCGTGAGAATTCGATTCCATAGAGAAAGTCAGGCCTGAATATAGGAATGAGTGCGACTACTTTTGAGAACCGTCGCCCATAAGCACTATAGCAAAGGTTAAATATAGTACAGCCGCAGTTTACTATACAATCAGAAAACGCCACGTGACGATGCTAAAAAAGCACTAAGGTATTGGAGATATAATGGAGAGGCGTTATCCGCCAGGGCTGAATTGAGCTTTTGTAAGCTAGTAACGTTGCTTTTTATGAGGGTAAAGACGGCCTATATTTTAATATAGGGCCGCCTTTCGAAGGCCATATAATAACAGTGGTTAATTATTTATTTTATTGCGCCTGATAAACCTGTTTCCCTTCAAACATGGTCCACAGCACTTTGGCATCCTGCAATTTATCGATACTCACCGTTTCCAGATTACGGTCAAACAGCACAAAGTCAGCGCTTTTCCCCGGTTCAATTGAACCAATCTCTTTATCCCGCCCGATCACTTTGGCAGCGTTCAGGGTGTAGGCCTGTAGCATCGCCTCGCGGTGCATTTTTTCACTGGCAGGCGGCAGCTCTCCCAACTCGCCCATGCGCGTCACCGCCGTGTAAATCGCCAGCATCGGGTTCGGGCTGGAGACTGGCCAGTCGCTGGCACCGGCAATCAGCGCGTGATGGCGGTATAAATCTCCCGCCGGGTAGAGGTTTTTCAACAACGGCGCCGGCACTTTACCGTCAATTAAGGTGGTCGAGGCCGCATCCTTGCCGGCCCACAATAGCTGCATGGATGCCGCCACGTTCAACTGCTGGAAGCGAGGCAGGCTTTGCGGGCTGACCACTTCAAGATGCGTAATGCTGTGCATGACGCCACTATTGCCGTTCTGCTGACGAGCGCAGGCAATACCATCAAGCGCTTCAGAGACGGCCCGGTCGCCGATGGCATGGAAATGGGCAATCAGATGCGCCGCATCCGCTTTGGCAATGAGCTGGCAGAATTGGGCTTTATCCAGGGTGTTATCGCCGCTGTAGCCCGGTCGATTAAGATAGGCCTCGCTGAGTTTTGCCGTCTGGGCCGGATATTCGATCACCCCATCCTGGAAAATCTTTATCCCGCCGAGGCGCACGTCTGGCGTGTGGGAAAACTTCGCTCTCAGCGCCACCACGTTATCAATGGCCGCTGGCGTGGCGTGAATATTCACCAGCGCCAGGCCGGTCACGTGGGCATTGAGCTTACCTTCTGCGGCAAGCGTGGTGTAAGCCGGCAGTAAGCCCTCATCGTGCAGGCCGGGATGGGCATTAAACACCGGTGCCAGCGGGCGGACGTTGCTGATGGGGTCCATCCACGCCGTGATACCCACGCTGTTCATCTCTTTGGTTCCCGCGAGGATCCCCTGAGCAATTTTATTATCATCGACAGGAGGAATAGCATTGAGCACATAGTCCCATGCGCCTTCCGCGACAAATCCGTTAATTTTTCCATCGGCTGTTAATCCGGTCCCGGCTTTAATTCCTGGGTCGGCTTGACTCAGCATCTCATCGGTCAGATTAGCCTGTCGTAGCATCGCCTGGTTCGCCCAACCGGTATGCGCATCCGAGCCGGCTAATACCACTGGAATATTTTTATATTCAGGGGCGTTAAATACCGACGAGAGCAGTTGAATATTATTCCAGTAATCTAAGTTAAGGTTGCTATAGAACTGCACGCCATTGAGGTCACGCTGGCTATTATTTTTATTATCGGCAACAAATTTCTGAATCGCAGCGGCGGTGATGCTGCCAACTTACTGATTTAGTGTATGATGGTGTTTTTGAGGTGCTCCAGTGGCTTCTGTTTCTATCAGCTGTCCCTCCTGTTCAGCTACTGACGGGGTGGTGCGTAACGGCAAAAGCACTGCCGGACATCAGCGCTATCTCTGCTCTCACTGCCGTAAAACATGGCAACTGCAGTTCACTTACACCGCTTCTCAACCCGGTACGCACCAGAAAATCATTGATATGGCCATGAATGGCGTTGGATGCCGGGCAACCGCCCGCATTATGGGCGTTGGCCTCAACACGATTTTCCGCCATTTAAAAAACTCAGGCCGCAGTCGGTAACCTCGCGCATACAGCCGGGCAGTGACGTCATCGTCTGCGCGGAAATGGACGAACAGTGGGGATACGTCGGGGCTAAATCGCGCCAGCGCTGGCTGTTTTACGCGTATGACAGGCTCCGGAAGACAGTTGTTGCGCACGTATTCGGTGAACGCACTATGGCGACGCTGGGGCGTCTTATGAGCCTGCTGTCACCCTTTGACGTGGTGATATGGATGACGGATGGCTGGCCGCTGTATGAATCCCGCCTGAAGGGAAAGCTGCACGTAATCAGCAAGCGATATACGCAGCGAATTGAGCGGCATAACCTGAATCTGAGGCAGCACCTGGCACGGCTGGGACGGAAGTCGCTGTCGTTCTCAAAATCGGTGGAGCTGCATGACAAAGTCATCGGGCATTATCTGAACATAAAACACTATCAATAAGTTGGAGTCATTACCCCTCTTCCCTTCCGATTCTATGCATGATCTAAATCAATATTCACTTAGCCATCTTAGTTGATAGTTGCTTTGCGTTACGAAAGAAGAGAATCGAGTGTCCGTGGCACTGCTGCCGGTTTTCTTTTTTGGTACAACGTAAACAATAATGACGATAGCCGTTCTATAAAAATAAAGACCGATGATAAAACTCATTCTTGCTTACGCCATTGCCTCTATGGCACTGGTGGCAACAGGCGTGCTTCTTGGTACGGTATTTAACAATACCCTATCAACGGTAAGCATTGACTGTAACCACGAATAATTCAGACTGCACTTATACTTTTAACGTTTGTTGGTAATAACGGAAGTGATTAAATAATCATTCCGGTTAAATATTGTGTATTGGTTAATAAGAAAAAAGGTTAATGATGAAAGCAAAAATGATGGTGTTAGCCGTTCTGGTCGGTTCCGCAGCGCTGGCAGGTTGCAGCTCCCCGGCACAGCGCATGGCATCCTGCGAAGCACAGGGCGTCTCTAAAGACACCTGCTATTTATCCGAGCAGAACCGCCAGCAGAGCATTAACAATGCGGCAATGACGGCGGCGTACGCTAACGCGGCAAACGCTACCCGTAGCAAAGACGTCGAGCAGCACGCTCAGGCCGCGCACGTCGCGGATCCAATGCGCGAAGCCACTCTCTCTTCCAACGTCCTGAAAGCAACCCTGTCAAACGGCTTCTTCTCCGCGACCATCAACGGTAAGAAAGCGGTGGTTAAGCGTGTTAACGCTAATTTCTATGAAATTCATGGTGCAGGATATGTTATTTCCGTCAGCATGAATGCCGACGGTATTGAAAGTGCGTCATGGAATAAAACCCATGGCCGCGATAACGGGATGCTGACCGTTACCCAGAAGTAATTCGCTAAGGAGGCTTTGGCCTCCTTATTTCTTTATTGGGCGGCGTCTTCCCGGCGTCGCTTTGCTCGGCCGGGCTATGGGGTATCGCGAAGCGCTTTTAACAGCAATGTGAAGCAGGCTTCGATAAGCGGCGGCAGCGTCTGCGGGCCACGCATTAACGCGACGGTACGCGTTAACTCCGGCTGCTGAAGCTGCGCGACTCGCAGCGCCGTATCCTGCAGATGGGTAGTGTACAGCTGTGGGAGGATCCCCACCGCTAAGCGTGAACGCACCAACCCGTACAGCGTTTCAATATAATCAACCTGATAACGGGTATTGAGCGTCAATCGCTGGCTCTCCACCAGCGCGCCAACCAGACGCTGAATGTTTCCTTTTGAGAACACGGCAATATCGCGCCCTGCCAGCTGTTTCCACGGCAAATGCGGCTGCCCGGCCAGCGGGTCGTCCACGTGGAGTATCGCCACCAGCGGGTCTTCACGCAGCGGAAAAACCTGCAATTCTGCGGGCAGAGAACTGTCGATAGCCCCCACGCCAAAATCAATGTGCCCGCTTTGCAGATCGCGCGCCAGGGCATCGTTGGTGCGATCGAGAAACTCGACGCGCAGGCGCGGAAATGCCTGCGCTAGCGCCTCGGGTAACAGCGGAAACAGCAGCGAACTGACCGACGGCACCAGCCCAATGCGCACCGTACCATCACCGCCCGCTTCCACAATCTGCTGCATATCGTGAAACGCCAACTGCGCCACGCTCAGCACCCGCTGGGCATGCGGCAAAATGGCCGCGCCCAGCTCGGTCAGCGTCACCGCCGAGGCGGTACGGTTGACCAGCTTACCGCCCAGCACCGTTTCAATCTGACGCAGAGCGCTGCTCAGCGCCGGTTGGCTAATCGCCAGCCGGTTGGCGGTATCGGTAAAGTGACGCAGTTGCGCCAGCGTGACAAAATACTGCAACTGTTTAAGCGAGAGCGCAGGCAATCGCTGCCAGGGGTCGGTCATGGTGTGCTTCACTCGTGGCTATCACGCACAATAAGCTGAAGTTATCGGGTGATAAATTTAATCATCTGGGCAACCGTTTGCTCTGCCCCTAAAGTAGCACGCATTATCCCTGTGCCGGAGTTGTTATGTCCAGCAATGCTGAAAACCGCCGCCGCGCCGTTCAGGCCGCACGTGGCGAGTCCCCGTTTGATCTTTTAATCACCGATGCCAACGTTGTCGATATGGCGACCGGTGAAATTCGCGAAGCCGATGTCGGTATCGTTGGCGATATGATTGCCAGCGTCCACCCGCGCGGCAGCCGCAGCGACACGCTGGAACATCACTCCCTGCCCGGCGTTTACCTCTCTCCAGGCCTGATGGACACCCACGTTCACCTCGAAAGTTCACATCTGCCGCCGGAGCGCTACGCGGAGATCGTACTGGCACAGGGCACCACCGCCGTATTCTGGGATCCGCATGAGCTGGCAAACGTGCTGGGCGTGGCGGGCGTTCGCTATGCCGTAGAAGCCAGTCGTCATCTGCCTCTGCAGGTGATGGTCGCCGCACCGTCCAGCGTGCCGTCTACACCGGGGCTGGAGATGTCCGGGGCCGATTTTGCCGGTGCCGAAATGGAAACCATGCTGGGCTGGCCGGAAGTGCGCGGCGTAGCGGAAGTGATGGATATGCACGGCGTGCTGCACGGCAGCTGCCGGATGCAGGAGATCGTGCAGGCGGGGCTCAACAGCGGCAAGCTGATTGAAGGCCACGCCCGCGGCCTGAGCGGTGCCGATCTACAGGCCTATCTTGCCGCAGGCGTCACCTCCGATCACGAACTGACCTCCGCCGACGACGCGCTTGAGAAGCTGCGCGCCGGTCTGACCCTTGAGATTCGCGGCTCGCACCCTTACCTGCTGCCGGATATCGTCAAGGCGCTGAAATCGCTGCCGCATCTCTCTTCACAAATTACCGTCTGCACCGACGATGTGCCGCCGGACATGCTGCTGGAAAAAGGCGGCATTATCGCCCTGCTGAACCTGCTGATTGAACATGGTCTGCCAGCGACCGATGCCCTGCGCTTCGCCACGCTGAACGCCGCCATTCGCCTGCAGCGCTATGACCTTGGGCTGATTGCCGCCGGACGCCGCGCCGACCTGGTGGTGTTCGATTCGCTGGAAAAACTCAACGCCCGTGCGGTGTACGTCGCCGGGAAGCAGATTGCCCGCGACGGCAAGCTGCTAAGCACCTTGACCGCAGCCGTTGGGGTCACGCCGCCGCGTAATACCCTGCGCCTCTCCCCGCTTGAGGCTGATGATTTCGCGCTGCGCGTGGGCAATATCCAGCACGGCACCGCCCGTCTGCGCCACATCCGCGGCGCGCGCTTTACTCAATGGGGCGAAATCGACGTACAGATCCGCAACGGCGAGGTCGAGATCCCAACGGGCTTCAGCCTGATCTGGGTGAAGCACCGCCACGGCCGCCATGAAGCTAAACCGCAGATTGCCCTGCTGGAAGGCTGGGGTGAGCTGCGTGGCGCGATTGCCACCAGCTACTCGCACGACTCCCACAACCTGGTGGTGCTGGGGCGCAGCGCCGAAGATATGGCGCTGGCGGCCAATCAGCTGATCGCCTCCGGCGGCGGCATGGCGCTGGCGCAAAACGGCGGCATTCTGGCCCACGTGGCGATGCCGATTGCCGGCATGCTCTCCGACAAACCGGCGCATACGCTGGCCGCCGAGTTCCGCCAGCTGCGCGACCTAAGCGCCGAGATAGCCGACTGGGAGCCGCCGTACCGCGTCTTTAAGGCGATTGAGGGCACCTGTCTTGCCTGCAACGCCGGGCCGCATTTAACCGATTTAGGGCTGACCGACGGCACGACGCGCCAGATAGTCGACCCCGTACTGGATTGCCGGGAAACGCCGGAACACACATCACAACAATAATCACGGGAGCGCCACACCATGGCCGATAACACCCTTCAAACGCCAACCGCTGGGAGTTGGCTTGAGCGACGTTTTGCATTGTCTTCCCGCGGCAGTTCGCTGCGTACCGAGTGCCTGGCAGGCGTCACCGGGTTTCTCGCCGCCGCCTATCTTCTGGTGGTGATCCCAGGCCTGTTGGCCGTAGGGGGAATGGATAAAGGTGCGGCCACCACCGGCACCATTTTAGTGTTCGTTGGCGGTACGCTGCTGATGGCGTTCTACGCTAACCTGCCGTTTATCGTCGGCCCGGGTATTGGCGGTTCGGTGCTGGTCGGCGTGACGCTGGCAGGCAGCGAAGGTATTGGCTGGCAGATTGGCCTCGGCATCGCCTGCTGGTCGGGCATTCTCTTCTTCCTGCTGACCAAATTCGGCCTGCGCGAAGTAGTGACCCGTTCGGTCCCGCAGTCGATTAAGCTCGGCCTCACCGCTTCAATCGGCCTGTTTGTCGCCGTGTTAGGTTTTCGTAATGCCGGTCTGGTACTGGCGAACGCCAAAACCAACTCGCTGATGTTGGGTGACTTTATGGCCTCCGGCGCGCTGGTTGCGCTATGCGGCCTGTTCCTGGCGATCGCATTGCAGGCTCGCCGTATTCCCGGCGCGATTCTCTGGGCAATTCTGTTCGCGACATTGGTTGGCATCCCGGCGGGCGTGACGCATCTCCCCGCCAGCTTTATCGATATGCCGCATTCGCTCACGCCAGTGCTCGGTCACGTTGACATGCTGGGCGCGCTGAATATCGCCTTCCTGCCGTTCCTGTTCGTCTTTTTCGCCTCTGAGTTTTTCTCCACCATGGGCACCACGCTGGCAGTCGGCGGCGAAGCGGGTCTGCTGGATAAAGAAGGCAACATGCCGCACATCAACCGCCCGTTTATGGTGGACTCCATTGCCGCCGCTATCGGTCCGTGGCTTGGCATTCCGGCGGCCACCGCGCTGATTGAATCCTCGGCGGCAGCGGAAGCTGGTGGTAAAACTGGCCTGACGGCGCTGGCGGCAGCGGTGATGTTCCTGCTGATGCTGCTGTTCACGCCGGTGGCGCTGATGATCCCGAAAGAAGCGACCGCCCCTGCGCTGATGCTGATCGGGCTGAATATGTTCAGTGGCCTGCGTAAGGTTGACCTCGGTAATTTCACCGACGGCCTGCCGGT
Organism: Kluyvera sp. EC_51; assembly: GCF_019584505.1. Lineage (NCBI taxonomy): Bacteria > Pseudomonadati > Pseudomonadota > Gammaproteobacteria > Enterobacterales > Enterobacteriaceae > Kluyvera > Kluyvera sp. EC_51. The sequence goes on from NZ_VDAG01000024.1 coordinate 254,645, forward strand.
GCTGATGATGGTGATGATCACCCTGATTGCCAACAGCTTCGGTACCGGAATTGCCGGTGGCCTGCTGTTCTTTATCGTGATTAAAACCATCGCTGGAAAATGGCGTGAAATCCCCATTGGTCTGTGGGTGCTGGCGGTACCGCTGGTGTACTACTTCGCGACGCTGGTGAAGCACTAACTCTTCTGCCTCATCAGGCGAACATCTTCGCCTGATGAGGCAAAGCATGCAGGCTTACCACACTGAATTAATTGTAATTTTTTTCAAATCTTGATGACGCCCACCGCAAGCAGATAATATATTTCCAGTTTACCAAGAGGCTGAAAATATTATGCCAGAACCATCAGACATTAAACTAAGACCCCTGGAACGCGAAGATTTGCGCTTTGTCCATCAACTCGATAATAACGCGAGCGTGATGCGCTATTGGTTCGAAGAACCCTATGAAGCGTTTGTTGAGCTGAGCGATCTTTACGATAAACACATCCACGATCAGAGCGAACGCCGTTTTGTCATTTCGTTTAATGGCAATAACGCGGGCCTGGTGGAGCTTGTCGAAATAAACCATATTCACCGCCGGGCTGAGTTTCAGATTATCATCTCGCCGGAATATCAGGGTAAAGGCCTGGCGACCCGTGCTGCTAAGCTGGCAATGGATTACGGCTTTACCGTACTGAATCTCTATAAGCTCTATCTCATCGTCGATAAAGAGAACGCCAAAGCGATTCATATTTACCGTAAGCTTGGTTTTATCCAGGAGGGAGAATTAATCCATGAGTTCTTCGTGAACGGTGAATACCGCAACACGATCCGCATGTGTATTTTCCAACATCAATATTTAGAAAATAACAAATCGACGGGCGGGATACTGAAACCGACGGCGCAATAACGGTGATTTAGCGGTTATTGCCTACCCGAGCCGGTGGGCACCACCCGCTCAGGTATCCAGCGCAACGGCAGTTAAGACTGTTTCGCCGCACACTCCGCTTTCACCGCCTCATACAATAACCGCACCGCCGCAGAGAGCTGCTTGCGGTGTGGGCAGATCATATTCAGCGGCACCCGGTCGCCGAGATAGTGCGGCAGCAGCACCTTGAGTCGCCCTTCCCGCAGGTCGTCGCTAACGTCGAGCCCTGATTTAAACGCAATCCCTTCTCCGGCAACCGCCAGACGGCGGATCACTTCCGCATCATCGCTGGTGATGCTACCGGAAACCTGCACGCTGTGCTCCACGCCGTCAAGACTGAGTGGCCAGCGGTCAAACGGCCTGCCGCGCAGCACGTAGGTCAACGCGTTACATTTTTCGAGGTCGGCCAGCGTCTGGGGTTCGCCGTGACGGGCAATCCAGTCGGGCGAGGCCACCACCACGCGTCGGTTTTCTGCTGCGACCGGCAGGGAGACAAACGAAGCATCGTCGTTCTCACCGTAGCGAAACGCCACGTCGACCGGGTCTTTAAACACATCGGTGCGATGATCGGAAAACAGAATACGCAGGCGCAGTGCCGGGTGACGCTCGCGGAACTGGCGGAACACCCGCAGCAGCAGGTTACGGCCGAGGTCGGACGGCACAGCGATTTGCAGCGTGCCGCGCACCTCATCGTCTGGGGTATGTATCTTTTGCAGCCCATTTTGCAGCGCATCGAGCATCTGTACGGCAAACGGCAGCCAGGTCTCCCCTTCCGCCGTCAGGCGCAGACTGCGCGTTGAGCGAGCAAACAGGCGAACGTTAAGCGCGGTTTCCAGCCGTTTGATGGCCGAACTGACCTGCGCCGGGGGGATGCCCGCTTCGCGCGCCGCATCGCTAAAGCTGTTCAGCGCGGCGGCGCGCACGAACAGAGATAAATCTTCCAGCCTGAACATGAAAGGGTCCTTAGTCGCGAGTGCCAGAATAGTCCTCAAAACCGAATAGTCGCGGTTTGCTTACACTTTTTAAGAAAGCAGCGCTTGCCATTCAGGCCGCGCATCAGGAATCATACGGAGCTGCAATTTTATATCCAGGATAATGTGGGGATAGTATGCGTAAAACAAAAATGATGCTTCTGGGCGTACTGTTGGCGACGGCGAGCGCAGCATGGGCTGCACCGGCAACGGGAATTAAGCAGTTTGAACTGCAAGAGTTCACTGCCGACTTCACGCAGTTCAAGATTGGCGACAAAGCGCCTGCGATGTACCTGACACCGGAGTACAACATCACGCAGTGGCAGCAGCGTAACCTGCCAGCGCCGGATGCAGGCACCCGCTGGACGTACATGGGCGGTAACTATGTACAGATTAGCGATACCGACGGCACCATCAGCAAAATCTACGACGGCGAGATTTTCTACCACCGTTAATGAATAAAGGCCGGGCGCATCACTGATGCGCCCGGCCTCTTTCTTCCCTCGTTACACCGCGCGGAACGCGATGTCGCCCGGAATCACTTCGCCCTGCCAGTAGAGTTGCGCCGCAACGCGCCCCGCCAGTCGGCGATAAATCTCAGTGAATTCACTGTCCGGACGCGCGATAACCGTTGGCGTACCGTTATCCAGATCTTCTCGCAGATTGATGTGCAGCGGCATCTGCCCCAGCAGTTGGGTGTGATACTGCTCCGCCAGCTTCTCTGCGCCACCGGTGCCAAAAATAGGCTCATGGTGACCGCAATTGCTGCAGATGTGCATGCTCATGTTTTCCACGATACCCAGCACCGGCACTTCCACCTTCTCGAACATCACGATGCCTTTTTTGGCGTCGATCAGCGCAATATCCTGCGGCGTGGTGACGACCACGGCCCCGGTCACCGGAATGTTCTGCGCCAGCGTCAGCTGGATATCACCGGTACCCGGCGGCATGTCGAGCACGAGGTAGTCGAGATCCGGCCACAACGTCTCTTGCAGCATCTGCATCAACGCCTTGCTGGCCATCGGGCCGCGCCACACCATGGCGTTGTCGTCCGTCACCAGATAGCCGATGGAGTTGGTGGCGAGGCCATGGGCCATAATCGGCGCCATATGGGTGCCGTCCGGCGAGGTTGGGCGTTGGTTTTCTGCGCCCAGCATGTTCGGGATAGACGGGCCATAGATGTCGGCATCGAGGATGCCCACTTTCGCCCCTTCCGCGGCCAGCGCCAGCGCCAGGTTTACGGCGGTGGACGATTTCCCCACCCCACCTTTGCCGGAGCTGACGGCAATAATGTTTTTCACGCCGTTCACGCCCGGCTGATTTTTCACACGCTTCAGCGTGGCGATGCTATGTGACAGCTTCCAGTCGATGGCTTTCGCCCCGGTCACCCGCAGCAGTTCAGCGCTGGTTTGATCTTTTAATTCTTCAAAGGCGCTGTGCCAGACAAACGGCATCTGGAGTTCGATGTGCACGGTATCGTCAAGCCAGGCGACGTGGTGCAGCGCTTTCAGCGTCGTTAAGTTGTGCTTAAGGGTGGGGTGCTGGAAGTTTGCCAGCGTACCGGCCACCATCGCACGTAGACGTTCAGGTGATTTGGCCTGGGATTCTGAGTTCATCCCGACTCCTTTGTTGTTTTAACATGCTTTCAGTACGCCTAAGTCTACCACAGGTAAGCGGCATCCATATATGGCACACCCTCTACCCTTTTGGTAATATCAAAACCCCTTTTTTAAAACAGAAGAAGTAATACCCACTATGACTCAAGTCGCGAAGAAGATTCTGGTAACGTGCGCGCTGCCGTACGCCAACGGCTCCATCCACCTCGGCCATATGCTGGAGCACATCCAGGCTGATGTCTGGGTCCGTTACCAGCGAATGCGCGGCCACGAGGTTAACTTCATCTGCGCGGACGATGCCCACGGCACGCCAATCATGCTGAAAGCACAGCAGCTGGGTATTACCCCAGAGCAGATGATTGCCGAAATGAGTCAGGAGCATCAGACTGATTTTGCGGGCTTTAACATCAGCTATGACAACTACCACTCGACGCACAGCGACGAGAACCGCGAGCTGTCCGAGCTGATTTATGGTCGCCTGAAAGAGAACGGTTTTATTAAAAACCGCACCATCTCTCAGCTGTACGATCCGGAAAAAGGCATGTTCCTGCCGGACCGTTTCGTTAAAGGCACCTGCCCGAAATGTAAATCACCGGATCAGTACGGCGATAACTGCGAAGTGTGCGGCGCGACCTACAGCCCAACCGAGCTTATCGAGCCGAAATCCGTGGTGTCTGGCGCGACCCCGGTGATGCGCGAGTCTGAGCACTTCTTCTTTGACCTGCCGTCCTTCAGCGAAATGCTGCAGGCGTGGACCCGCAGCGGCGCGCTGCAGGAGCAAGTAGCAAACAAAATGCAGGAATGGTTTGAATCCGGCCTGCAGCAGTGGGATATCTCCCGCGATGCGCCGTACTTCGGCTTTGAAATCCCGAACGCGCCGGGCAAATATTTCTACGTCTGGCTGGATGCGCCAATCGGCTACATGGGCTCCTTCAAGAACCTGTGCGACAAGCGCGGCGACACCGTAAGCTTCGACGAATACTGGAAGAAAGACTCTACCGCCGAGCTGTATCACTTTATCGGTAAAGATATCGTCTACTTCCACAGCCTGTTCTGGCCAGCGATGCTGGAAGGCAGCAACTTCCGCAAGCCGACCAACCTGTTCGTGCACGGCTATGTGACGGTGAACGGCGCGAAGATGTCCAAGTCTCGCGGCACCTTCATTAAAGCCAGCACCTGGCTCAAGCATTTCGATGCCGATAGCCTGCGCTACTACTACACGGCGAAGCTCTCTTCCCGTATCGATGATATCGACCTGAACCTGGAAGACTTCATCCAGCGCGTTAACGCCGACATCGTCAACAAGGTGGTGAACCTGGCCTCCCGTAACGCGGGCTTTATCGCTAAGCGTTTCGACGGCGTGCTGTCCGCTGAACTGGCTGACCCTGAGCTGTACAAAACCTTCACCGACGCGGCAGCAAGCATTGGCGAAGCGTGGGAAAGCCGTGAATTCGGTAAAGCCATCCGTGAAATCATGGCGCTGGCCGACGTGGCTAACCGCTACGTTGACGAGCAGGCACCGTGGGTTGTCGCAAAACAGGAAGGCCGCGACGCCGACCTGCAGGCTATCTGCACCATGGGCCTGAACATGTTCCGCGTGCTGATGACCTGGCTGAAGCCGGTTCTGCCTGAACTGGCAGCGCGTACCGAAGCGTTCCTCAACACCGAACTGAGCTGGGATGCTATCAACACGCCGCTGGTGGGCCACAAGATCAACACCTTCAAGGCGCTGTACAACCGTATTGAAATGAAACAGGTGGAAGCGCTGGTGGAAGAGTCGAAAGAAGAAGTGAAAGCAACCGCAGCCCCGGTCACCGGCCCGCTGGCGGACGACCCGATTCAGGAAACCATCACCTTTGACGATTTCGCCAAAGTTGACCTGCGCGTGGCGCTAATTGAAAACGCCGAGTTCGTGGAAGGTTCCGACAAACTGCTGCGCCTGACGCTGGATCTCGGTGGCGAGAAGCGCAACGTCTTCTCCGGCATCCGTTCCGCCTACCCGGACCCGCAGCCGCTGATTGGTCGCCTGACCATCATGGTGGCCAACCTGGCACCGCGTAAAATGCGCTTCGGCATCTCGGAAGGGATGGTGATGGCCGCAGGCCCTGGCGGCAAAGATATCTTCCTGTTAAGCCCGGATGACGGTGCACAACCTGGCCAGCAGGTGAAATAATCTGCACAAAAAAACGCTGCTTCGGCAGCGTTTTTTATGGGTCTTTCGTTTTCATTCCCGGCGGCGCTGCGCTTGGCCGGGCTACGTTTCGCACATATTGGTAGCCCGGCCAAGCGCAGCGCCGCCGGGGAACAACGTGAGATTACTTCGCGGCGTGCTCGCGAATTGCCAGGCCGCGCAGGAAGTAGCGCAGGAACTGGTCGCCGCACTCGCGGAAATTTTTGTGGTCAGGGGCGCGCATCATAGCGGTGATTTCCGGCATCGAGACGCGGAACTGCTGCTGGGTCAGGATCGCCAGAATATCGTCGGTTTTCAGCGCAAACGCGATACGCAGTTTTTTCAGCATGATGTTGTTGTTAATACGGCGTTCCACCGCCAGCGCTGGCGCGGACTCGTCACGACCGCGTTTTTCATAAATCAGGCCGTTCAGGAAGCACGACAGCATAATGTCCGGGCAACGTACGAAGCCTTCCTCATCCTCTTTGCGCAGCCACGGCGCCAACTGTTCGACGGTGACTTCGGCTTCGCCCAGCGCGAAAATACGCACCAGATCGTTGTTGTTCATTTTCAGGATGTAGCGGACGCTGCGTAAAATATCGTTACTGACCATAGTGCCTTCGGTGGTGATGAAAAATACGGTGGCTAATTCTACACGAATTATAAGCCTAGCGCTTCTTTCAAGGTCTTCAAATAGCGGCGACTTACCGGCACGGTCTGCCCGTTACGCAATAGCAGCTCGGCCTGGCCGTTATCCTCCAGACGAATCTCCTTCAGATGCGCCATGTTCACCAGATGCTGGCGATGGCAGCGGATCAGCGGCGTACGGCTTTCCAGAGTACGCAACGTCAGCTCGGTAAAGCCCTCTTTGCCCTCACCGCTGGTGACATAAACGCCGCTCATCCGGCTACTGACAAACGCCACATCATCCATCTGCAGCAAGTAAATCCGGCTGTGTCCGGTGCAGGGAATAAACTTTAGCGCCTGCTGGTTTTCACCCAGCACCGACATATCCTGCACCGCACGCTCCTGACGCAGGCGCATCAGCGTCTTTTCCAGCCGTTTTTCTTCAATCGGCTTGAGCAGATAGTCAAAGGCGTGCTCCTCAAAGGCCTTCACCGCGTATTCGTCAAAAGCGGTCAGGAACACGATATAGGGGCGATGCTCCGGGTCGAGCATGCCGACCATCTCCAGCCCGCTAATACGCGGCATCTGGATATCGAGAAACAGCACGTCCGGGCGCAGCTTATGCACCGCGCCGATGGCCTCCACCGCGTTGGCGCACTCACCCACAATCTCAAGGTCATCCTGCGTTTGCAGCAGGACGCGCAGGTTCTCTCGCGCCAGCGGCTCGTCATCAACAATCAGCACTTTAATCATGCATTCTCCTCCAGAGGTAACCGCAGAGTGACCCGGGTAAAACGGTCCGGTTCGCAGGCGACGGCAATCCCGCATTCGTCGCCAAAACGCATCCGTAGACGCTTGTCCACCAGGCTCATACCCAACCCGCTGGACGAGGTATTGGGTTGATACAGCCCGGCGTTATCTTCGATGTCCAGCACCAGATGCCTGCCCTGCTGGCGGGCCCGCAGCGTAATCTCGCCGACATCCATCAACTGCGAAGTGCCGTGCTTAATGGCGTTTTCGACAATCGGCTGCAGGGTGAACGCCGGAAGCTGCTGATGCTCCAGCGCGTCGGGAATATCCAGATGCACCTGCAGCCGCGACTGGAAGCGCGCCTTCTCAATTTGCAGGTAGGCGTTCACGTGCTCAATTTCATCCGCCAGGGTGACAATCTCCGACGGGCGTTTGAGGTTTTTGCGGAAAAAGGTCGACAGATACTGCACCAGTTGGCTCGCCTGTTCGCTGTCGCGGCGAATCACCGCTTTGAGCGTATTCAGGGCGTTAAACAGGAAGTGCGGGTTGACCTGCGCGTGCAGCAGCTTGATCTCCGACTGGGTCAGCAGCGCCTTCTGACGCTCATACTGCCCGGCAAGAATCTGCGCCGACAACAGCTGAGCAATCCCCTCGCCTAACGTACGGTTGATGGAGCTGAACAGGCGGTTTTTGGCCTCGTAGAGCTTGATGGTGCCAATCACCCGCTGGTTCTCACCACGCAGCGGGATAACCAGCGTCGAGCCGAGCTTGCAGTTGGGGTGAATCGAGCAGCGGTACGGCACTTCGTTGCCGTCGGCGTAGACCACTTCGCCGGTCTCAATAGTTTTTTGCGTGTAGCGTGAGGAGATAGGCTTGCCGGGCAGATGGTGATCTTCACCGATACCGGTAAAAGCGAGCAGCTTCTCGCGATCGGTGATAGCCACCGCGCCGATATCCAGCTCCTGAATCAGCACCTGCGCCACCTTCATGCTGTTCTCTTCGTTAAAGCCCTTACGCAGGATCCCCTCCGTCGAGGCGGCTACCTTCAGTGCGGTGGCGGAAAAGGCTGAGGTGTACTTCTCAAACATCGCCCGCTTATCGAGCAGAATACGCATAAACAGCGCCGCGCCCACGGTATTGGTGACCATCATCGGCGCGGCAATGCTCTGCACCAGATGCAGCGCGTCTTCGAACGGGCGGGCAATCAGCAGGATAATCAGCATCTGCACCAACTCCGCCACCAGGGTAATCGCCCCTGCCGTCCACGGGCTGAATACTTTGTCCGGGCGACCACGACGGATCAGCAGGCTGTGCACCAGCCCGCCAAGCAGCCCCTCAACCATGGTCGAGATCATGCAGCTTAGCGCGGTCATCCCGCCCATCGAGTAGCGATGTAAGCCGCCGGTCAGCCCCACCAGCCCACCGACCACCGGGCCGCCGAGCAGGCCGCCCATCACTGCGCCAATCGCGCGGGTGTTGGCAATGGAATCTTCAATGTGCAGGCCGAAATAGGTACCGAGAATACAGAAAATGGAGAACGTGACGTAGCACAGCAGCTTGTGCGGCAGGCGCACGGTCACCTGCATCAGCGGGATAAAGAGACGCGTCTTGCTCATTAACCAGGCGATGACCAGGAAAACACACATCTGCTGAAGCAGCAGCAACACCAGATTAAACTCGTACATACCCGTTCACCACAGCAGAAATAAAACTGCGTAACATACACACAGTTGGCATAACTTTCTTTGAAACCTGGCAAAAAAAGTGCAAAAAATGCTACCGATCACATTTTATCCATCACCATGGTCGCGAAGTGGATAAAAAACAATCAAAGGAGGCTGCGCCGGTAATCCCCGTCTAAAGTTATACACAAAATCATTCAAGTTGCATCAAGGCGGCAAGCGAGTGAATCCCCAAGAGCTTACTCTAGTAAGTGACTGGGGTGAGCGAGCGCAGCCAACGCCGAGGCGGCTTGAAGGATGAAGTGTATAAATGGGATATCGCATGCCGGAGGAAAAGATGGCGCTTTATACGATTGGTGAAGTCGCACAGCTCTGTGATATTAACCCAGTGACGCTTCGCGCCTGGCAGCGGCGATACGCGCTGCTGAAGCCGCAGCGTACCGACGGCGGCCATCGCCTGTTCAATGATGACGATATCGACCGCATCCGCGAGATCCAGCGCTGGATAGAAAACGGCGTTCAGGTCGGGAAAGTCAAAGGGCTACTCAGCGAACAGCAGGACGGCTGGCGGGAACAGCAGGAAAAAGTACTGAGCTATCTGCGTAGCGGTCACCTGCACCCGCTGCGCCTGTGGGTCAAAGATTTGCGCCGCAACCACAGCGCCCGCACGCTGGTCGATTGCCTGTTTAACCCCCTGCGCCAGCGGCTACAAAGCGCGCAGTTTGCCCAGCAAACGCTGCTGGGGTTGCTCGACGGTGTACTGATTAACGACATCGCGCTGAATCTCGCCTCCGGCCGTCGCAAATCGGGGCCGCACGCGCTGGTGGTCGGCTGGAACGTTACCGATATGACGCGCCTGTGGCTGGAAAGCTGGGTCGCCTGCGAGCAGGGCTGGCGCGTAGATGTGCTGGCTCATACGCTGACCCACGTGCAGCCGGAGCTGTTCCCCGGCCAGACGCTGCTTATCTGGTGCGGCGTGTCGCCAAGCGCCTTGCAGCGACAGCAACTCGCCTGCTGGCAAGAAGAAGGCGTGGCCTTCGCGCTCCCCACGAATTAATCGTTCGTTAACAGGCTGGCTTCGCGGTATAATCTTTTGGTTAACAAAAGGAGTACACCATGAAGTCTACCAAACTCGCCGCGATCGTGATTTTTGCCCTGATGGCCATCAGCGGTATTGGCGGCGTGATGCTCGCAGGCTATTCATTTATTGTGCGCGGAGGTGTCGGCTGAGCCGTCGATTCAACCGTTCAAAGGCGCGGTCGACGATAATCGCCGCCAGCGCCACCAGTATCGCCCCCTGCACCACGTAGGCCGTGTTGAACCCACTCAGGCCGATGATAATTGGCGTGCCCAGCGTATTCGCCCCCACCGTGGAAGCGATGGTTGCCGTGCCGATATTGACGATAACCGAGGTCCGCACGCCCGCCACGATAACCGGTGCCGCTAACGGTAGCTCAACCTGACGCAGCCGCTGCCAGCCCGACATCCCCATTCCTTCTGCCACGCTCAACGCACTCTGCGGTACTGCCGCCAGCCCGGCTAACGTGCCTTGCAATACGGGCAGAATGCCATACAGGATCAGGGCAATAATCGCTGGTTTTTCACCAAAACCCATCACCGGAACCGCCAGCGCCAGCACCGCTACCGGCGGAAAAGTTTGCCCCATTGCCGCCAGCGTCTCAACCAGCGGGCGAAATTCACTGCCCGCCGGGCGCGTTACCGCCACGCCAGCACTCACGCCGATAACGATCGCCGTCAGGCTCGAAACCCCCACCAGCCAGGCATGAGCCAGCGTCAGCGACAAAAAACCTGCCTGCTGATAGAGCGGGCGCGGCTGCTCGGGAAACAGCAGGTGAAATAGGGGCTCGCTGTAAGGCAGGCCCACCAGCAGCCCGATAAACAGCGCCAGCAGCCACAGCAGCGGGTCACGAACCAGGCGCATCACTCGGCTCCTCGCGTAGCAGGTCGGCAAAATGCAGCGTGCCGTAAGCCCTTCCCGCCTCATCCGCCACCGGCAAAACGGTGCGCCGTTGGTCCATAAAACCGGAGAGCGCATCGCGCAGCGACGCGGTAGCAATAATCGCCTCCCCCTCGGCTTGCTCGCCGTGGCGCACGTAGTCCGCCACCTGACGCAGCGACAACAATCGTACGCCCAGCTCGCTACGGCCAAAAAAGGTGCGTACAAATTCGCTGCCCGGTTGGCTAAGCAACTGTAGCGGCGTACCCTGCTGCACCACCTCGCCGCCGTCCAGCAGGATAATGTTGTCTGCCAGACGTAGCGCTTCATCAATATCATGAGTCACCAGCACAATGGTGCGCCCCAACAGTTGGTGAATACGGCGCATCTCCTGCTGAAGTGCGCCACGCGTCACCGGATCCAGCGCGCCGAAGGGTTCATCCATCAGCAATACTTCCGGGTCGCCCGCTAATGCCCGCGCCACGCCAACGCGCTGCTGCTGGCCGCCGGAGAGCTGATGCGGGAATCGTGTGCGCAGCGTCGGCTCTAGCCCCAGCAGCACCATTAGTTCATCAATGCGAGCCTCGACCTTTGCCTTCGGCCATTTCAGCAGCTGCGGCACGGTGGCGATGTTTTGCGCCACCGTCCAGTGCGGGAACAGACCAATCGACTGAATGGCATAGCCCATACGTCGGCGCAGGGCGAGCAGCGGCTGCTCGCGGATATCCTGCCCGGCAAAACGAATTGTCCCGCTATCGGGCTCCACCAGCCGGTTAATCATCTTAAGGGTGGTGGATTTTCCCGAACCGGAGGTGCCAATCAGCACCGAAAACGCCCCTTCTGCCAGCCGCAATGAGAGGTTTTTTACCGCCGGATGGTGACCGAACGATTTGTTGACCTGGAAGAATTCAATCATCGTTCTCTCCTTGTAATACGCTGCCCGCCAGGCTGAACAGCGCGTCGGCGATAACCGCCATCGCGATGGTCGGGATCACGCCAAGCAGCACCAGATCCAGCGCGCTGCTGAGCAGCCCCTGGAACACCAGCGCGCCGAAGCCGCCCGCGCCAATCAGCGCCGCCACCACCGCCATACCCACCGTCTGTACGGTTACCACCCGCAGGCTACGCAGCAGCACCGGCAGCGCCAGCGGTAACTGCACGCGAAGAAAAGTCTGAGCGCGGCTCATGCCCATCGCCGCCGCGCTCTCCAGCACCTGCATTGAGACCTGCTGCATCCCGGCGACCACGCCGCGTACGATGGGCAGCAGCGCGTAGAGCACCAGCGCAATCAGCGCCGGAGCCAAGCCGGTTCCCGCCACGCCGAGATTCGCCAGCCACGGGAAACGCTGCGCCAGCCCGGCAAGCGGTGCAATCAGCAGGCCAAACAGCGCCACCGAAGGGATGGTCTGAATAATGTTGAGGATAGTAAACACGCTCGACTGCCGCCCCGGATGCCGCCAGCACCACATGCCGAGCGGCACGCCGAGCAGCAGCCCTGGCAGCAGCGTGCCCCAGAGCAGCGTCAGATGCTGACTTAAGGCATCGTTAAAGGTCTCCTGCCGGTTGGCGTACTCTTTCATCAGCGACAGGCCATCAAGCGCCCCGCTCCACAGCAGCCAGCAAGGCAGCAGCCACAGCTGCACGTTCAGCAGCCAGCGCCACCGCGCATGCGACGTCAGGCGGCGAATGGCCTCGCTACACATCAACAGCATCAGCAGTAAACCCAGCCATAGCCCGCTCCCCGGCGAGGTACGCGCCAGCGGGCTACTGATCTGCGCCAGATGCTGCGCGGCCTCGCCGCTCGCCCACAGCAGGAGCGCAAAGCCACCTTCGGCCAGCAGCAGAATTAACAGGCTCGGCAGCCGCCCAGGCAGCCAACTAAGCCATAAAAACAGCGCCGGAATAATCAACAGGATAAGCGGAGGGAAATCCCAGATTTGCCATAGCCAACGGCCTTCGCCCGACACCAGACGGTTCGGGGCGAAATTGACAAACGGCAGCGCGGCGGCAGCCAGCAGCAAAACCGCCAGCAGCGCCACCACGCGATGAGTACAACGAGGCACGCGATTAACCGATTACTTCGCGCACCCTTTTTGTTTCAGGTATTCCGCCGCCACGGTTTTGGCGTCCAGCCCTTCGACCGCAATCTTCGCGTTCAGCGTTTGCAGGGTCTTTTCATCGAGGCTCGCGAACACCGGCTTCAGCCATTCGTCCAGTTGCGGATAGGCTTTCAGCACCGCTTCACGCACTACCGGCGTCGGCGCATAAATCGGCTGCACGCCTTTCGGGTCGCTCAGGGTCTGTAGCCCCAGCGCCGCCACCGGGCCGTCGGTACCGTAGGCCATCGCCGCGTTGACACCAGAGGTTTGCTGCGCCGCCGCCTTAATGGTGACGGCGGTGTCCCCGCCCGCCAGCGACAGCAGCTGGTCCTGACTCAGTTTGAAATCGTAGGCTTTTTCAAACGCCGGAAGTGCATCCGGGCGTTCGATAAATTCAGCAGAGGCCGCCAGCTTAAAGGTGCCGCCTTTTTTCAGATAGCCGCTCAGGTCGGCCAGAGAAGTGAGTTTGTTTTGTTCCGCCAGGTCTTTACGAACGGCGATAGTCCAGGTGTTGTTCGCCGGTGCGGGGGTCAGCCAGATCAGATGATTTTTCTCGGCATCGAGCTTTTTCACTTTCTCGTAGCCCGCCGCCGCATTTTTCCAGGCCGCGTCGGTTTCATCTTTGAAGAAAAATGCGCCGTTGCCGGTGTACTCCGGGTAAATATCCAGCGCGTTGGAGGTGATAGCACCGCGCACCACCGGCGTGGTGCCAAGCTGAACCTTGTTCACCGTTTTGACGCCGTGGCTTTCCAGCACCTGCAGAATAATGTTCCCGAGCAGCGCCCCTTCGGTATCAATTTTTGAACCTACTTTTACCGGCTCCGCGGCCTGTAACGGCAGCGCAACCGCCGCCAGGAGTACCAGTGACGCCGTCCATCCCCTTGCCATCGTCATACGCTTTCCTCTTATTATTTGCGCTCAATTAACAGGCGCTTAAGTAAAAAGCGTAGACGAAATCTCAGCAATCAGCCCTTTTTCGGGATCGTTAACGGGATCGTCAGCAAGCTCGCGGCGAAGTACAGCAGCGCGATAACCCACAGCGTGCCCTCCACGCCGAGCGGGTTAACGCACAGGGTGACGATAAATGGCCCGACAAAATTGCTCAGACCAGATCCAAGGTTCAGGCAGGAGATCGCCGCACCTTTATTTTCCGGCAACAGCGAAGGAATCAGCGCGCTCAGCGGGCCGAAAGCACCAAGGCCGATGGCATAAATCGCCAGCGCAATGACCATCGCCACGCTGCTATGACCAAACAGTACCGGCGCGTAGCACACCGCCAGCGCCGACGCGCCGCAGAGCGTCCCGGCAAACCAGACCACGGTGTTACGCCAGCCAATGGTATCGCCCAGCCAGCCGAAGAAGTAGTTGGCGAAGATATTCACCACGTTCACCAGTCCCCAGATGGTCAGCCACTCTTCAATGCTGAAGCCAAAGCGCGGCAGGTAAACCGGCATCAGAATCACCAGCGAGAACTTGCCGATATCGTTGATGGTTTTAACCACCACCGCCAGGCGCATTTTCGGTTCGCGCACCAGCACGATAATCCCTTCCGCCAGCGCCTTGCCGACCGCACCATCCTGCTGCCACTGCGGTTTATCGCGGTTGAGGAGAAGCGCACAGCCGCAGCCCGCCAGCACAAAGATAAAACCGGAGAGCAAGGTGGTCGTTTCGCCCAAACGCGGGATCATAAAGCCGGAGAACCACGGCCCGACGATGGTCATGCCGACGCCGAAGGCAATCCAGAACCAGGAGACGGCGCGGCCGAGGATCCGGCTTTCGCAGCGCTGGTTAATCCACACCAGAAACGAGTAGGCGAACAGCGGATAGGCCATGCCGCGCACCGCATAGCTCACCATCATCAACGGGTAGTTGCCGTCCGGCAGCGCGACGAAAATAAACGGTACTGAGCCGACAAAGTAGAGCAGCGTCGCCAGCCACATCAGGCGACGCACGCCAAGTACGCCCGCGCCAATGCCGGAAAACCACGAAATAGCCGCCACGCACAGGCCAAAGACGGATGACAGCAGGCTGATATGTACCGCATCAAGCCCGCGCTGTTGCAGCAGCGAGGCCAGCCAGCTCTGTTCGATGGTTGCCCCAGTAATAAACAGGAAGACGCCCACGAATCCCCATACCAGCTCGCGTGGGAGGCCGATGCGTGCCCAGATGCCTTGTTGAATATATAAACTTTGATCGGTCATTTCTGTTATCCAAAAAAATCCCGGGGTCGCTCTGCGCTCGCCCGGGCTACAAGGTGTTTATTTGTTTGGTTTTACGCGTTTTTCAACTGCGCTAACTGATGCTGTTTGGCTTTGAGCAGGCTGCGGTTGACGTGGCCGACGGTGTTATCACCCCAGCAGTGGTCGTACGGCATCCCGGTCAGGCTTTCGATAACCTCTTTGGTTTCTGCCGTCACGGTTGCCTTGCTGCCGCCCTGTTTCAGGCGCGCCACTTCTTCGTTCAGCACCGCATGGGTACGGCTGTTGACTTTGAACTGGAAGGCCGACCAGATGCCCCACAGGGTCAGGATAACCGGCAGAATAATCATGATGGCGAGGATCATATTAATCGCCGACTGCGGCTGGCTGGTGTGGCCGGTGATAAAGCCGGACATCTGCAACGCCACGCCAACGAGGAAGATAGAGAACGCCTGGGACGCTTTACGCAGCAGGCTCATAAAGCCCGCGAAGATCCCTTCACGACGGTTACAGGTCAGGATTTCATCCACATCCGCCACGAAGGTGTAGTTGTTCCATGGAATGGAGTAGATACCGCCGCGTGCCAGGCCAGCAACGCCCGCTGCCAGATACAGCATCGACATGCTGGTCGAGCCGTAGAGATAGGTCACCGCGAACAGGGCAAATGCCACCAGCGCCATTAGCGCCTGAGTCGCAAACGCGCGAGACGGCGAGTAACGCAGGGTCAGCCAGGTGGCGACGCCTACGCCGAAGAACTGCAGGCCGTTGATGACGCTCAGCAGGTTACTGGCCACAACGGAAGAGGTCGCCAGGGCAAAGACCACGAAATAGGTAAAGACGGAGTTAAAGATATCCTGCGCCACCGAACCGCCCAGATACATCCCCAGGTGTGAACGGAAGGTTTTAATTTTCAGGGTAGAGACAAAATCGTAGTAGATATCGAACAGGCGCTTACTCAGCGGCTGCTTCTCTTCGGTCTCAACGCTGCGTTCGCTCTGTTCAATCTCTTCCAGCGAACGTTCCCAGGTACCGAAGTAGACGAAGAACAGCACCACCATAAAGGCAACGGTGAAAATCGCCCCGGCGTAGAAGAAGGAAATAGCAGAATCAGATCCAAAGTAGGCCAGCAGGCGGCCCGGCAGGAACGCAGCGGTGAAGCCCGCGAACTGCGCAATGTACATGCGGGCGCTGGTCAGCTTCGAGCGTTTGGTGAAGTCGTTGGTCATCTCGGCCGACAGCGTGTCGTACGGGATCAAAATCATCGAGTAGACGATTTCAAACAGGATATAGACCAGCAGGTACATCCAGTAGTTAAAGCCCTGCACCCACAGCAGACTGTAAACCGCCACCAGTGGAATGCTCAGCAGCAGGAAGAAACGGCGACGGCCAAAGCGACGACCGAGGCGGGTTTTGTGGAAGTTATCGGAGATGTAGCCCATGCACGGACACATGATCACATCGACGATACGCGCCACGGCAAACAGCGAACCGGCTTCAATCGGCGTCAGGCCGCAGAAGGTGGTCAGGAAGAACAGCAGCCAGGCACTCACCAGAGTAAAAGCCCCTGAACCGATAACATCGGCCAGGCCGTAACAGATATAGTTGTGGAGTTTTATCTCCCGCACTTTTTTTATCATTTTCCATCCCCTTGAACATAACAGGACGGCGAAGCCACAAGCCGCGCCGTCGTCAAATAGCATCAGGCGTCGGCGTTTTCCTGCACGATGGTGTGCTCACTCCAGCCCTGCGGCAGCGGTTGCGGGCGGCGTATGCGTAAATCGTTAAGCGTGAGTCCCCTCACCCCGTTGGCGTACAGCGCGGGCAGGCCACCCGGATAGGCATCCACGCCCCAGGCGCGGCCGGTTTGCGGGTTCACGCGGTAGGCGTTATCCAGCCCCATCCCGGTTGGGCTTGCCGGATTGCACGGCGGGCGGATGTCATAGCAGCCCTGCTCATCGGACGGGCCGGTAAGCTGCTGCAATGAAAGTCCGTTGAAGGTGACGTGGCGGATATCGCCCGGCGTTTCCGCATGCAGGTTGATGGCCCCTTCGCTCACCCCAGAAAGTTGGCTGAAGGTAATGTCCTCTACCCTTCCCGGCTGCACCTGCGGGTCGCGGTGGCGCACGGAGATAAACACCGGGTCGGCTTTACCCCAGTGGCACGGGTGACCGTGACGGCAGTCGAACAGAATGTTGCTGAAGATCATCTGGCTGAACTGGCCGCCGTCGCGGGAGACCAGGCCAATGCCGCGGTTGGACTCAAAGATTGAGCAGTTGTGCACCGCGATATGGCTGATGTCGGCGAAGGTTTCGGTGCCAATTTTGATGGCGCAGCTTTTTGAGCGGATCAGGCAGTTGCTCACCACCACGTGGCGCGTTGGCTGCTGGAGCCCTTCCGGTTTGCGGGTGGTTTTCACGCAGATGCCGTCATCGGCGGCGCTGAAGTAGCTGTCGCTGATATGCACGTGCTGACAGCTGTCGATGTCCAGCGCGTCGGTGTTGGAGAGCGCCAGATCGTTATCAATGGTCAGATTCTGGATAAACACCTGGTTGCAGCTCACCAGATGCGCCGTCCACATCGGCGAGTCGCTGATGGTGATATCACGGATGCGCACCTGCTGGCAGTCTTCCAGCACCAGCATGCGCGGGCGCATGGTTTTCGGCTGACGGTAGCCCTGGGCATCGGCGCACTCAGAAAACCAGGCGCTGGCCCCACCCGCCAGGCAGCCTTCACCGCTCAGCGTAATGTGGTGGGCGTTGCGCGCATAAATCAGCGCCATGCGGGACAGTTCGGCGACGGTTTGCGTCAGCTCAGCCGGATAATCCTCGGCGTGAGGGCTCGCCAACAGGCGCGCTCCGGCTTCCAGATGCAGGGTAAAGTTCGATGGCAGGACCAGCGTCCCGGTCATCCAGTCGCCCGGAGAGACCACCAGCGTGCCGCCTCCGGCGCGGTCGATTTCATCAATCAACTGCTGAAGCTGCGCGGTAAGCGGGGTGTTGCCGCTGCGGTCGAGGGCGGTGTTATGCAATGAAATCTTCATGTGGCTACCTGCGTAGATTGAGATAGCTGCATTTAACGCGGTTCCACTCATTCTCTCGCCGGGCAGATACGGGCTTTTTTACGTATTAGTGAATGGCATCACGCCTGTTATGGCCCCCGGTCATCGCTTTTGAGCAAGCGCACAAAACGGCGAGGCGGCGGGATTTGATGAGTGACGGAGGTCACATAATGGCTGGGTTTGGTGGGGGAAAAGCGGTGGGTTGACGCAGATAAGGGGGGAATAGTGGATAAATTGGGAGGGGGATCACAAAGCGGTGCGGAAGTGAGGATTGGGGGATTGCTCCCCTCACCCTAACCCTCTCCCCAGGGGGAGAGGGGACTGTTTGGTGCGGTCTGGAGGTTTGCACACACCCTCTCCCTTTTAGGGAGAGGGCCGGGGTGAGGGTAATCCTTACAGCAGCTCGAACTCGCCCTGCTTCACGCGCGCTGAATCCACACCGATAAAGACGTTAAACTTGCCCGGCTCCGCCGCGTACTGCATCTGCTGGTTCCAGAACTTCAGCGCGTTGACGTCAATCGGGAAGCTGACGGTCTGGGTTTCACCCGGCTTAAGGGTCACTTTCTCAAACCCTTTCAGCTGTTTAACCGGACGGCTCATCGAAGCGGTGACATCCTGCAGGTACATCTGGATAACCGTCGCCCCTTCACGCTTGCCGGTGTTAGTCACCTGCACGCTGGCGGTCACGCTACCGCCCGCTTTCATGGTTGGCGCAGACAGCTTCACGTCGGAGACCGAGAAGGTGGTGTAGCTCAGGCCATAGCCAAACGGATAGAGCGGGCCGTTCGCTTCATCGAAGTAGCGCGAGGTGTATTTGTTCGGCTTGTCGGCATTGTACGGGCGACCGGTGTTCAGGTGGCTATAGTACTGCGGAATCTGCCCTACGGAGCGTGGGAAGGACATCGGCAGCTTACCGGACGGGTTGTAGTCGCCAAACAGCACGTCGGCGATAGCGTTACCGCCTTCGGTACCGGCAAACCAGGTTTCCAGAATGGCATCAGCCTGCTGGTCTTCTTTCACCAGGGTCAACGGGCGACCGTTCATCAGCACTAAGACCAGCGGCTTGCCGGTGGCTTTCAGCGCGGCAATCAGATCCTGCTGGCTTTTCGGAATCGAAAGTTCGGTACGGCTGGAGGCTTCATGCGCCATGCCCTGCGCTTCACCGACCACGGCAACGACGACATCGGACTGTTTCGCCGCTGCAACCGCTTCATCAATCATCGCCTGCGGCGAGCGCGGGTCAATTTTTACCGCCTCTTCGTACAGGTTCAGGAAGTCGACGATGCCTTTGTCGTTGGTGACATTAGCGCCTTTGGCATAAACCACTTTGCCTTCGTTGCCCATCACGTTCTTGATACCGGTCAGCACGGTCACCGACTGCGCGGCGACGCCTGCGGCAGACCAGCTCCCCATCACGTCGCGTTGGCTATCGGCCAGCGGACCCACCACGGCGACGGTGGCATTTTTCTTCAGCGGCAGCGTTTCCAGACGGTTTTTCAGCAGCACCAGGCTCTGACGCGCGACTTCACGCGCTTCGGTGCGGTGCAGACGGCTTTCGGCGTTGGTGTCCTGCGGGTCAGAATCTTTCGGCCCTAAGTGGCTGTACGGGTCGTTAAACAGCCCCATGTCATATTTGACGTTCAGCACGTGGCGGGTGGCATCGTCGAGTTCCGCCATCGTGACCTTGCCCGACTTAATCAACCCCGGCAGGTATTTGCTGTAGAACTCGTCGCTCATACTCATGTCGATACCGGCTTTCAGCGCGACGCGCACCGCATCTTCCGGGTCGGCGGCCACGCCGTGTTTAATCAGCTCTTTGATGGCCCCGTGGTCAGAAACGGTAATGCCTTTAAAGCCCCACTGCTTACGCAGCACGTCTTTCATCAGCCAGGCGTCGGCGGTGGCCGGGGTGCCATTTAGCGAGTTCAGGCCGATCATTACCGCGCCGCTGCCGGCATCCAACCCCGCTTTGTACGGCGGCATATAGTCGTTGAACAGGCGCTGCGGGCTCATGTCGACGGTGTTGTACTCTTTACCGCCTTCGACCGCGCCGTAGGCAGCGAAGTGCTTCACGCTGGTCATCACCGAATAGCGGTCTGCCGGGCTTTTGCCCTGCATCGCTTCGACCATGGTTTCACCCATGATGGAGGTTAGATAGGTATCTTCGCCAAAACCTTCGGAGGCACGGCCCCAGCGCGGATCGCGGGACACGTCGACCATCGGCGCCCAGGTCATGTTCAGGCCGTCGTCCGCCGCTTCATAGGCCGAAATGCGGCCCACGGTTTTCACCGCATCGAGGTTAAAGGTAGAGGCTAGCCCTAAGCTAATCGGGAAGACGGTACGCTGACCGTGTACCACGTCATAGGCGAAAAACAGCGGGATCTTCAGGCGGCTGAGGGACATCACCTGATCCTGCATGGTGCGGATATCCTGACGGGTGACGGTGTTAAAGATTGCCCCCACCTGCCCTTCTTTGATCATGTCGCGAATGGCTTCTTTCGGGTTGTCCGGCCCGACGCTAATCAGGCGCAGCTGACCGATTTTTTCATCGACCGTCATCTTCTTAAGCAGACCGGTCACAAAGGCGTCACGCGCCTGCGGCGTGAGTGGGTGATTGCCGAACAGTTCCTCCGCCAGAGCGGGTTGCAGCGCCAGGCTCACGGCGACGCCAACAGAAAGTAGCCATTTCATATTCTTGTAATCTCTTTATTCCATGCCGGGTAGCGCGGCGAGAGTCGATGAAAAAACGCAGTTTGCCATAAACTTAAATGACGGCGGTACAGAAAGCTAAGGTTATTCTCTGATTTTTAGAAACATTCGCTCACCAAATGATCATACAAAGCGCTATTCTTAGAAACGACAAATTTGTCTCGCCACAAGGAGTGGAGAATGTCTTCTCAAACCACAACTGATAATAATGCGCTGATTAACGAACTCTCCCGCCTGGTTGGTCACGCCCACCTGCTGACCGACCCTGCTAAAACCGCTCGCTATCGCAAAGGCTTCCGTTCCGGCCACGGCGACGCGCTGGCCGTGGTCTTCCCCGGCTCTCTGCTTGAGCTGTGGCGCGTGCTGAACGCCTGCATCAACGCCGACAAAATTATTCTGATGCAGGCCGCCAACACCGGCCTGACCGAAGGTTCAACCCCGAGCGGTAACGACTACGACCGCGATATCGTCATTATCAGCACCCTGCGCCTCGATAAGCTGCACCTGCTGGATAACGGCGAACAGGTGCTGGCATGGCCGGGCACCACGCTCTATTCGCTGGAAAAAGCGCTGAAGCCCTTTGGCCGCGAGCCGCATTCGGTGATTGGTTCTTCCTGTATCGGCGCCTCGGTGATTGGCGGTATCTGCAACAACTCCGGCGGTTCGCTGGTGCAGCGCGGCCCGGCCTACACCGAAATGTCGCTGTTTGCGCGCATTGACGAACAGGGCAAGCTGACGCTGGTCAACCATCTGGGCATTGACCTTGGCGAGACGCCAGAGCAGATCCTCAGCAAGCTTGACGACGAGCGCGTCAAAGACAGCGACGTGCAGCACGATGGTCGCCACGCGCATGACTATGATTACGTGAACCGCGTGCGCGACGTGAACGCGGATACGCCAGCGCGTTACAACGCCGACCCGGAACGCCTGTTTGAGTCCTCCGGCTGTGCGGGTAAGCTGGCGGTGTTTGCGGTGCGCCTCGACACCTTCCCGGCGGAAAAACGCCAGCAGGTGTTCTATATCGGCACCAATCAGCCGGGTGTGCTGACCGAGATTCGTCGCCATATTCTGGCGGAGTTCAAAAATCTGCCGGTCGCGGGCGAATACATGCACCGCGATATCTACGATATTGCCGAGCAGTACGGCAAAGATACCTTCCTGATGATCGACAAGCTCGGCACCGACAAAATGCCGTTCTTCTTCACCATGAAGGGCCGCGCGGATGCGATGCTGGAAAAAGTGTCGCTGTTCAAGCCGCACTTCACCGACCGCTTTATGCAAAAGCTGGGGCATGCCTTCCCGGCGCATCTGCCGGAGCGCATGAAAACCTGGCGTGATAAATACGAGCATCACCTGCTGCTGAAAATGGCCGGTGACGGCATTGATGAAGCGCAGGCATGGCTGACCGAATACTTTAAAGAGGCGGAAGGTGACTTCTTCGTCTGTACGCCAGAAGAAGGTAGCAAAGCCTTCCTGCACCGCTTCGCGGCGGCGGGCGCAGCCATCCGTTATCAGGCGGTTCACGCCGATGAGGTGGAAGATATTCTGGCGCTGGATATTGCGCTACGCCGTAATGATACCGAGTGGTTCGAGCATCTGCCGGCGGAAATCGACAGCAAGCTGGTGCATAAGCTCTATTACGGGCACTTTATGTGTTACGTGTTCCACCAGGATTATATCGTCAAGAAAGGGGTCGATCCGCACGAGGTCAAAGAGCAGATGCTGGCCCTGCTGCGTGAACGCGGCGCACAGTATCCGGCGGAGCATAACGTAGGGCATCTGTATGAAGCAGATGAAAACCTGAAGCGCCATTACCGCGAAAACGATCCGACCAACAGTATGAACCCGGGGATCGGTAAAACCAGTAAGCTCAAATATTGGGGCGAAAAAACCGACGTATAACTCGACGCCGGTAGCGTTTCCCGGGGGCGGCGTAAACGCCTCGCCCGGGCTACGATTCGCATATAGCCCGGCCGAGCGCAGCGACGCTGGGAATTTTCCCAACACGATAAGGAATACAATGATGTCTACGCTTGATGTCACCCGCGACGGCGATGTTGAAATCCGTGACGCGCAGGCTGACGATGTACAAGCCATTGCCGCGCTGTATGCCTGGCACGTGCTTAACGGCCGCGCCTCGTTTGAAGAGGTGCCGCCGTCCATTGATGAAATGCAGCAGCGGATGCGCAATATTCAGGAACAGGGCCTGCCGTGGCTGGTGGCGCTCTATCGCGGCGAAGTGGTCGGTTACTGCTATGCCAACCACTACCGCCCTCGCCCGGCTTACCGTTACACCCTTGAAGAGTCTATCTACGTTGACACCACCATGACGGCGCACGGCATCGGCAGCCGCCTGTTAACGGCGCTGATTACGATTTGCGAGCAAGGGCCATGGCGGCAACTGCTGGCGGTAATTGGCGACGGCAATAACAATACCGGTTCGCTGCGCCTGCATAAAAAGCACGGTTTCGAGGTGGTGGGTCAACTGCGTAGCGTCGGCTACAAGATGGGTGACTGGCGGGATACGGTGATTATGCAGCGTCCACTCAATGATGGTGACTGGACGCTGCCCGAGTAATTAATCGTCCTGGGTGGTCTGCCCGCTCTTCTGGGCTCTGGCGATATCGCCCTCTACCTGGGCTTCCTTCTGCTTCTTATAGCTCAGCGCGGCCGCAGGTACCGGCATCACTTTTCCGGTTTCTACCCAGGTACGCAGACGGCTGGCGTCGGCGAAGTGGGTAAATTTACCGAACGCATCCATCACCACCATCGCCACCGGGCGTTTGTTCATCACGGTGCGCATCACCAGGCAGTGACCCGCGGCGTTGGTAAAGCCGGTTTTGGTCAGCTGAATGCTCCAGTTATCGCGATACACCAGATGGTTGGTATTGCGGAACGGCAGCGTGTAAGCCGGATGGGCGAAGGTCGCGGTGTCTTCTTTGGTGGTGCTGAGCTGGCCAATCAGCGGGTACTGTTTGGTGGCAATCAGCAGCTTCGTCAGGTCACGCGCGGTCGACACGTTATGAATCGACAGCCCGGTTGGCTCAACGTAGCGGGTGTTGGTCATCCCCAGCGATTTTGCCTTGGCATTCATCGCCCGGATAAACGCGTCATAGCCGCCCGGATAGTGGTGAGCCAGGCTCGCCGCCGCGCGGTTTTCTGACGACATCAGCGCCAGCAGCAGCATATTTTTACGGCTGATCTGGCTGTTCAGACGCACGCGGGAGTAAATCCCTTTCATCTCTGGCGTGTGGCTGATATCCACCGTCAGGATCTCATCCAGCGGCAAATGCGCGTCCAGCACTACCATCGCCGTCATCAGCTTGGTGATAGAGGCCATCGGGCGCACCAGATCCGGCTGGTTGGCGTAAATAACTTTGTTCGTTTCAAGATCAACAATCATCGCGCTACCGGAGGCAATTTCCGGCTGCGAGGCAACGGCGGTGACGGCCGTTTTAGCACTCGCCTGAGGCGCAAAAGGCAAAGCCAGCACAAAGGCAAGGCTTAGCAGGGAAACGCGAAATTTCTGCATGGTGAGTATTCTGGTGGTTATTTATGCACATTATGATAGACAACCGCCTCGTACCTAAGGGGTACGAAGCGGAATGGCTCATCATAGCGCGGAGTACGCGGCATCTACCAGAAAAGAATAGTGAATAAATGCTGCATTGCTGACGGAATCTACATTCACATCAGCAATGCATTCAGCGAGTTAAAATAGCCTGTATCCGTAGCCCCACAGCACCACGGTCAGCGCCAGCAGCACTTCCAGTACCAGCACCCCAATGGCGAGGGTGGAACTGGCAAAGCTCAGCCCCTCTTCCCGGTTAATATTGAGGAAGGTAGGGATGCCGACGTAGAGCAAATACCCGGTATAAAACAGCGCCACCGTCCCCACCAGCGCGCACAGCCACACCAGCGGATAGAGCGCGACAATACCACTCAGGAAAATCGGCGTCGCCACGTAGCCGGCAAACACCATACAGCGCTTGAGTGAAGGACGCTGCGGGTAGTTGCGTGCCATCCACCAGATAACCCGGCCCATCACCGCTACGCCCGCCAGCATCAGTGCGTAGAAGAGTATCGCCAGCCCAATCCCGGTCATCAGTGAAAGCCTGACCACGGTGCCTTCGCCAAAGTTCCAGCCAAGCTGGGTGGTACCGATAAACGCGCACACCACCGGAATGGCCGCCATCACCAGCACATGATGCATATAGTGGTGAGAGACGGTTTCGTTCTCACTACGGATCACATGCATCTCTTTATCAGGGTGGGAGAAGAGTCCCCATACATGGTTCATAACGCCTCCTCAGCACGGCTTCGTACCACGTTGCTCTAAGTATAATTCACATAAATAGATTGTTTTATGTACAACGCAAAAAATAGACGCCGCCGCACTTCTCGCGTGAGGGTGTATGATTAAAGGATTGATGCAGTAAGGAGTGAGTGTTTGCATGGATATCAATAACCTGATTTCCCACTATGGTTACGCTGCGCTGGTGATTGGCAGTATGGCGGAGGGCGAAACGATTACGCTGCTCGGCGGGGTGGTGGCGCATCAGGGTCTGTTAAAATTTCCGCTAGTGGTTATTTCGGTGGCGCTGGGCGGTATGATTGGCGACCAGTTGCTGTACCTGCTTGGTCGGCGGTTTGGCGGGCGACTGCTTAAACGTTTTTCACGCCACCAGGCGCGCATTCGCAAGGCGCAGCGGCTGATTAAAAGTCGTCCCTATCTGTTCGTGATTGGCACCCGTTTTATGTACGGTTTCCGCGTCATTGGGCCGCTGCTGATTGGCGCCAGCGGTTTGCCGCCGAAGATCTTCCTGCCGCTCAATATTCTGGGGGCGTTAATCTGGGCGCTGCTGTTCACCACGCTTGGGTACCTTGGCGGTGAAGCCATTGGTCCGTGGTTGCATCATCTGGATAAACATCTGAAGCATCTCATCTGGCTGGTGCTGGTGGTCGCGCTGGTGATTGCCGTTCGTTGGTGGATGAAGCATCGCGAAGCGAAAAAACCGCAGGAATAAACCCGGCGCAGGCCGGGTTTAGGGTAGCCCAGCCGAGCAACGCGACGCCGGGAATCGCTCAGGACTTAAAACGAATACTGTACGCCCACACGATAACGCGTCTGACGCTCGTCGGTGGTATTACGCACGGAGACGTTGCCGATTTCCACATACGGCTTCCAGTTTTTATCAATACTGTAGGCCGTTTTAAAGTTCAGCTCGTAATCATCTTTACCGTTGTCATAGCGATTAAAATCTTCGCTCTTTTTATAAAGGTAGTTGCCTTCGAATGCCCACGCGCCGGTTTTATAACCCAGCCATACGTCACCGCGGTTAATATGTTCATCGTCTTTATCTTCAGAAGTATCTCGCACATATTCGTAGCGATATCGCGCTGCCAGATAAATACCATTACTGAAATTATACTGCCCACGAATATACGGTTTATAAATTGACTTAGACGAAGAGGTCTCTAATGCCAGGCCGGGTTGAATCGTTATTTCCGGCGTCGCGTTAAACTGATAGCTCACCACATATTCGCTACCATTATCAACGACGTCATTAAACGCTTTCCGCGAATGTTCACCGCCCGATTTGCTTTTTGCCTCAACCGAGAAGCCAAAGCCGTTAGCAAAGCGGTGTGATATCAGCACCCTGTCCTTCTGCACCTGACTGTCGTCGGTATACTCATGGCGCAGGTCGATAGTGACCGCCTGTGCTGATGCGCTGGCGAAGGCCAGCATCCCAAAGGTTATTAATTTTTTCACGCAATCGTCCTCTGTTGTTATCGTTAACTCCAAAGCGGTGAGGAACTGGCTTTAATATTTAAAATATGAATATAAAAAGGTGTAGGGTATTTATTATCAATAAAGAATATTCTTTCTTCGGAGGGCGATACTAGTGGCGAGCAAATGAAGTGTCATTAAATTAAATCAAAATACGTGATCACAAACATATTTTAATGCAATATTGATGGTGATTTTTAATAAAATTAAAAATCAAATACCGAGGGTATATATTAGCTAGTGATATTATTTAATCTAAGTATTTATTTTCCACTTTCCCCCTGCATGAATAATACAGGGGGGGAAGTGGTAATGACTCCAACTTATTGATAGTGTTTTATGTTCAGATAATGCCCGATGACTTTGTCATGCAGCTCCACCGATTTTGAGAACGACAGCGACTTCCGTCCCAGCCGTGCCAGG
>NZ_VDAG01000025.1:0-1960 GCF_019584505.1 Kluyvera sp. EC_51
AATAGCCTAAATAGGCTGATTCGATGTGTTTGCGGGAAAAAAATCGGCCCAGATCCGCGAAATTTTAATCAGCGAGTCAGCTTGGGAAGAAATGACCTGCTTATTCGCACCTTCCTTAGATATAAACATCCCTTCTTTAGATGGCGTGTTATTGGCGCAAAACATCAGTAAATTTGCCCATAAGCCATTTATCGTGTTTATCACTGCCTGGAAAGAACATGCGGTAGAAGCGTTTGAACTTGAAGCGTTCGACTACATTCTGAAACCTTACCAGGAGTCGCGCATTATCGGCATGCTGCAAAAACTGGAAGCTGCATACCAGCAACAGAATGCCCCGGCGTCTGGGAATACGACGAACCGCGAAGCGTTGACGATTAACCTGGTGAAAGATGAGCGAATTATCGTCACCGACATCAACGATATTTATTACGCCGAAGCGCACGAGAAAATGACGTTTGTTTATACGCGACGTGAAGCCTATGTGATGTCGATGAATATCACCGAGTTTTGCCACAGGCTGCCCGAAAGCCACTTCTTCCGCTGCCACCGTTCATATTGCGTTAACTTAAGCAAAATCCGCGAGATAGAGCCGTGGTTTAACAATACTTATATTTTACGCCTGCGGGATTTGGATTTTCAGGTGCCGGTGAGTCGCAGCAAGGTAAAAGAGTTTCGTGCGTTGATGCGCTTGTAAATCGGGCGCAGGAATTTGCACCCGATTTGTAGGGTGGATAAGCGTTATCCACCATTTTTTTAGACTACTAAAGAACCTGTCCCAGCGTCTGACGCAGATGCGCGCCAGCACCCAGCAGTCCAGGTTGATCATGCACAATCAAGTAGACCGGGATATTTTGTACGTACTCTTTAAAACGCCCTTTGTCTTCAAAACCACCACGGAAACCGGATGCTTTAAAGAATTCCAGGAAACGCGGCACGATCCCACCTGCGATGTAAACACCACCAAACGTTCCCAGAGTCAGAGCCAGGTTGCCACCAAAACGCCCCATGATCACACAGAACAAAGACAGCGCACGACGACAGTCGGTGCAGCTATCTTCTAGCGCTCGTTCAGTAATATCTTTCGGTTTATAACCCTGCGGCTCGCGACCATCGGATTTAACAATAGCGCGGTACAGATTCACCAAACCTGGTCCTGACAGCACTCGTTCAGCGGAAACATGACCAATTTCGGTGCGCAGTTCTTCGAGGATAATCCCCTCTTCTTCACTGTTTGGCGCAAAATCAACATGACCGCCCTCACCCGGTAGGCTAACCCAGCGTTTATCAACGTGAACGAGATGCGCCACACCAAGCCCGGTACCTGCGCCATATACCGCAACAGGTTTACCTTTGATTGGCTCACCGCCGCCAAACTTAATCAGATGCTCATCTTTGATCATCGGAATAGCCATCGAAACAGCGGTGAAGTCGTTAATGATTTCCAGATGTTCAAAGCCAAGATTCTTTTTCATCTCAGCGGTAGAGAATGCCCAGGTATGGTTGGTCATCGCCACCCAATCGCCGGTAATCGGGCAAGCAATTGCGATACAACCGTCAGTCACACTAACACTGTGCTCTTTGAGATAATGCACCACAACCGCTTCCAGGCTCGGAAAATCGAGGCCCGAATAGGTTTTTGCCTGAGTGATGTCGCCATTTTCTACGTTGCACAGTGCCAGACGTGCATTGGTACCGCCTACATCTCCTACCAAAGCATATTTTGTCATTCTTCCACTGCTCCGCTAAAGTCAAAATAAGTCCTGACAACACTGTAAAATTAGCTAGCCTAAACAACAACGACCAGATGAGAAGTGCCTTGGGATTATAGATCTTCGTCACAGATTAGGGAAGGTGCGAACAAGTTCCTGATATGAGATCATCATATTCATCCGGAGCGCATCCCAGAGGGACATCATGAGCCATCAACTCACCTTCGCCGATAGTGAATTCAGCACTAAGC
>NZ_VDAG01000026.1:0-231 GCF_019584505.1 Kluyvera sp. EC_51
CCGAACCGACTAATGTTGAAAAATTAGCGGATGACTTGTGGCTGGGGGTGAAAGGCCAATCAAACCGGGAGATAGCTGGTTCTCCCCGAAAGCTATTTAGGTAGCGCCTCGTGAACTCATCTTCGGGGGTAGAGCACTGTTTCGGCTAGGGGGTCATCCCGACTTACCAACCCGATGCAAACTACGAATACCGAAGAATGTTATCACGGGAGACACACGGCGGGTGCTAAC
>NZ_VDAG01000027.1:0-108460 GCF_019584505.1 Kluyvera sp. EC_51
ATTGTCTGATAAATTGTTAAAGAGCAGTGCAACACGGCTTTCGCTCACTGTTGCGAGGTGGCGTATATTACGCTTTCCTCTTTCAGAGTCAAGCGTTTAATTTCGCTTTTCTCTGTTGAGATTCTCAGAAGAATCTCGCTGACCCGGCGGCTTGTTTGCCGTTGTTCCGTCTCAGTGGGGCCGCATTATAGGGAGTAATTGAGATCCCGCAAGCATAATTCTGAAAAAACTTTTCGTTCGCTCAATTTCCAGGCAATGCGCCGAATTAGCGCCCTATTTGCGCGAAAGTTGCGCGATTTCTTTGGCAAAACCGGCCACCTGCTCCCAGTCGGTATACACCACTTCTTTACTGGTATCCGTTTCACCGCCGGTCATCTTCATAATGAGGCGAATCATCACACGGTCAAACCAGCGGTAGCGAGGATATCTCAGTGCGCCCGCGAACACGCCACAGGCATCTGGCTGCCACGGAGAACGCAGCAGAAACTTGCGCGTGTAACTGTTGGTCTGCGGAGAACGCTTCTCTGGTTTACGCGCCACAAGGTTTACGGCGAAAAACGCACTCGGTATTGCCTGCAGCGCCGCAGTGTGTTTTTTTACAAAACGGTCGAGCGCAGGATGGAAATGACCGTAGCGAATTGAAGCACCAATCACTACCCGGTCATACAGCTGCCAATCGATACTTTCCGTACGGTTCAGGTTCACCATCGCGGTATCAATACCCTGCTCGCTCAGCTGCGAGCAGAGATAGGCTGCAATTTCACGCGTCTGCCCATCACGGGTAGAAAAGAGCATTAATGTTTTCAACGCTGACTCCTGTTATTCGCGCCAGAATGTTGGGGTAAACAACACCAGCAGCGTAAAGACTTCAAGACGACCAAACAGCATGTTCGCAATCAGGATCCACTTCGCCACTGGATTCATGCTGGCAAAGTTATCCGCCACCACGCCCAACCCAGGACCGAGGTTATTCAGCGTCGCCACGACGGAGGCGAACGCCGAGAAATCATCCACGCCGGTGGCGATGATCGCCAGCATGCTGATAATGAAAACCAGCGCATAGGCGGAGAAGAACCCCCATACCGCTTCGAGAATACGTTCCGGCAGCGCGCGGTTACCCAGCTTAATGCTGTAGACCGCATTCGGGTGAACAAGGCGCTTCAACTCACGGTTCCCCTGCTTGAACAGCAGCAGAATACGAATGACCTTCAAGCCACCGCCCGTTGAACCCGCACAGCCGCCGATGAAGGCCGAACATAAAAGAAGAACCGGCAGGAACAGCGGCCAGCGCGCAATGCTGTCGGTGGTGAAGCCCGCTGTCGTCGCCATCGAGACTACCTGGAAGAACGCCTGGTTCAGCGTCGTCACCGCCGAGCTATAGATGTCATGGAACCACAGCACCAGGGTACAGATAACCACCAACGTCAGCTGCACGCCAATAAACATGCGGAATTCCGGATCACGCCAGTACACCTTCAGGCTGCGCCCGCTTAATAAAGAGAAGTGCAGGCCGTAGTTACAGCCGGAGATCAGCAGGAAGATAGCAATAATGGTGTTGATGGTGGGACTATTAAAGAAACCAACGCTGGCATCATGAGTGGAGAAGCCGCCGATGGCGATGGTCGCAAAGCTGTGTCCAATCGCATCGAACGCGGGCATTCCGGCAAACCACAGCGCCAGCGCGCAGGCTACCGTCAGCAGCACATAGATAAGCCACAGCGTTTTCGCTGTTTCGGCAATTCGCGGGCGCATCTTATTGTCTTTCAGCGGCCCGGGCATTTCTGCTCGATATAGCTGCATCCCACCGACGCCAAGGATAGGCAGGATAGCTACCGCCAGCACAATGATCCCCATACCGCCGAACCACTGCAGCATCTGTCGATAGAAGAGGATAGCGTGAGGTAATGAATCCAGCCCCACCAGCGTAGTCGCCCCGGTGGTCGTTAAACCCGAGAACGATTCAAAGAACGCATCGGTAACCGTCAGGTTCGGCTGTTCGGAGAAGATAAACGGTAGCGCACCCACGCTGCCCAGCACCGTCCAGAACAGGACGACGATCAGAAAGCCCTCACGGGATTTCAGTTCACCCTTCTCCCGGCGGTTCGGCCACCACAGCAGCGAACCAATCACCAGCGCAACAAAAAAGGTTTGAGTAAATGCGCGCCCGGCGCCATCGCGGTAAATCAGAGCCACCAATCCCGGGAGGATCATTGTCCCCGAGAATAAGATGACCAGAAGTCCAACAATTCGAGTAATGGCACGAAAATGCATTTCCGGCGCGTCCTTTGATAATCAAAAAAGTCAGGAGGGGGATTATTCGTCAATCGCTAACAATTGCAATGAACCACGACTAAAATCCGCCAGTCTCGCGGAAAAATCATGCACTTTTGCCTGCGGAAGCGCGATACGGAGCTGAACCGACGCCTGATAATCGCTGGCAACAATCTGCCCGGCATATTGCCCAACCAACGATTCGATACCCGCGAGCTGCCCGTATTCACATAACAGAGTATATTCGGTTAACGGCGTTTTGATCTGCGTTGTCAGCAGATTGAGCGCCTGCTGTACGCCGCCACCGTAGGCTTTTACCAGCCCGCCAGTGCCTAACAAGATGCCGCCGTAGTAGCGAACCACTACGGCGGTAATTTCACCGACGCCGCTGCCCATCAGTTGAGCCAGCATCGGCTTACCGGCCGTTCCCGCCGGTTCACCATCGTCTGAGAAGCCAAGCTGCTGCGAGTCATCCGGCCTGCCCGCGACCCACGCCACGCAGTGGTGGCGGGCATCCGGGTGATCGGCGCGAACCGACTCAACGAACGCTTTCGCCGCCGCTACCCCGTCGGTATGCGCCAACAGGGTGATAAAACGGCTCTTCTTTATCTCTTCAACGAAGGTGACCGGCTCGGCCGGTATTCGCCAGCTTTCCATTACGCCAGTTTCAGGTCACGCGTCATGTTTTCGATATTGTTCTCGTGGATCACCACGTTATCTTCAATACGAATGCCGCCAAACGGCTTCAGCGCTTCAATTTTCTGCCAGTTGAAGTGCTTGCTGAACTGACCTTCACGCCACGGCGCGAGCAGTGACTCAATAAAGTAGATGCCCGGTTCGATGGTCAACACCATGCCCGGTTGCAGCACGCGAGTGCAGCGCAGGTACGGGTATTTAGACGGTGCGGCCAGATGCGTGCCGGTGTCATCCTGCATAAAGCCGGCAACGTCATGCACCTGCAGGCCCAGCGGGTGACCAATACCGTGCGGCATAAACGGCCCGGTCAGGTCATTGTCGACCATCGCTTCTTCGCTCATGTCGGTCACGATCTGATGCTTACGCAGCAGTTTGGCAATACGCTGATGGAACTGGATGTGGTAATCCACGTAGCTGGTGCCCGCCTTCATGGTGGCAATCAGCGCCAGCTGTTCAGTGTTCACATCTTTAATGAGCTGCGCAAAATCGTTGTCGCTGTGCGCCGCCCAGGTACGGGTGAGGTCAGCGGCATAACCGTTGTACTCTGCTCCAGCATCCAGCAGGAAACTGCGGATTTCCGACGGAGCACGGTGATCCAGCTTGGTGTAGTGCAGCACGGATGCATGCTCATTCAGCGCCACGATATTGCCGTAAGGCACATCGGTATCGCGATGACCGGTGGCTGTCAGGTAAGCCTGGTTAATATCAAACTCGCTCATGCCGGAACGGAAAGCTTCTTCCGCCGCACGATGGCCGTTCACCGCCATCTTCTGTGCTTCGCGCATACAGGCCAGCTCGTAATCGGTTTTATAGGCGCGATAGTAGTGCAGGTAGTCAATCACCCCTTTCGGGTTGATGTTGTTCGCGGCAATGCCTAAGCCCAGCGCACGCTCCGGAACCGGACCGATATAGCCAATGTTGCCGCGCGCAGCGGGCAGCTGGCTGCCAATGCCATCTGCTTTTGGCAGCGCAATGACTTCAACGTCTTCCGTCCAGAACGAGGTCGGCAGTGGCTCAACGTTGTGCCAGTAGTCCACCGGCAGATAGAACCACAGCTTAGGTTTGTTGACGCCATCTACCAGCAGCCAGCAGTTTGGTACCTGAGTAACCGGCACCCAGGCTTTGAACTGCGGGTTGACCTTGAATGGGTACGCGTGGTCATCCAGAAAAACATTCATCAGCTCGCCAGAGTGGATAAGCAGCGCATCAAGCTTGAAACGGTCGAGTGCGTTACGTGCCCGCTCTTGTAAGGTAACAATATGATTTTTATAGAGTGCGGCCAGTGATTCCATTATTTACCCTTCTGATTTTTTTACCCTTTAGTCACCGCATATTAGCACACCTCTCCCACCCTGCGTGATTTCCGCCGGACGTGATCCGACCAGCAAATATTTAAAGTCTTATTTGCATTTATTTAACACAAAATACACACTCCTGATTATCTGGTATGACCAGATCACTTTGCTGGATTCAGGAGACTGACATGCTCTACAAAGGCGACACCCTGTACCTCAACTGGCTGGAAGATGGCATTGCCGAACTGGTGTTCGATGCCCCTGGCTCAGTTAACAAATTAGATACCGCAACCGTAGCCAGCCTCGGCCAGGCGCTCGACGTCCTCGAAAAACAAAAAGAGCTGAAGGGGCTGCTGCTGCGCTCTGAAAAGGCGGCCTTTATTGTCGGCGCGGATATCACCGAATTCCTTTCGCTGTTCCTGGTGCCAGAAGAACAGTTCAGCCAGTGGCTGCACTTCGCCAACAGCGTCTTCAACCGTCTGGAAGATTTGCCGGTCCCCACCATTTCTGCCGTCAACGGCTATGCGCTGGGCGGCGGGTGCGAATGCGTGCTGGCCACTGACTACCGTCTGGCAACGCCAGATCTGCGTATCGGCCTGCCGGAAACCAAGCTGGGAATCATGCCAGGCTTCGGCGGCTCGGTTCGTATGCCTCGCCTGCTGGGTGCCGATAGCGCGCTGGAAATCATCGCCGCCGGTAAAGATGTCGGTGCCGATCAGGCGCTGAAGATTGGCCTGGTGGACGGTGTCGTTAAGCAGGAAAAACTGGTCGATGGCGCGCTGGCGGTACTGCGTCAGGCGATTAATGGCGACCTCGACTGGAAAGCCAAGCGTCAGCCGAAGCTTGAACCGCTGAAGCTCAGCAAGATTGAAGCCACCATGAGCTTCTCTATCGCCAAAGCGATGGTGATGCAAACGGCGGGCAAACACTACCCGGCGCCGATCACGGCGGTGAAAACGATTGAAGCCGCGGCGCGCTTTGGCCGTGAAGAAGCGCTCAATCTGGAAAACAAAAGCTTTGTTCCACTGGCCCACTCCAATGAGGCCCGTGCGCTGGTCGGTATTTTCCTCAACGACCAATACGTAAAAGGCCAGGCGAAGAAACTGACTAAACACATCGAACCGCCAAAACATGCCGCCGTACTCGGTGCGGGCATCATGGGTGGCGGGATCGCTTACCAGTCCGCCTGGAAAGGCGTGCCGGTGATTATGAAGGATATAAATGAAAAGTCGCTGACCCTCGGCATGACCGAAGCCAGCAAGCTGCTCAACAAACAGCTTGAGCGCGGCAAAATCAACGGTCTGAAGCTGGCAAGCGTGATTTCAACCATTCAGCCGACGCTGGAGTACACCGGTTTCGACCGTGTTGATGTGGTCGTTGAAGCCGTCGTGGAAAACCCGAAGGTGAAAAAAGCAGTACTGGCAGAAACCGAGCAGAAAGTACGCCCGGATACCGTGCTGGCTTCTAACACCTCGACCATTCCAATCGGTGAGCTGGCCGATGCGCTGGAGCGCCCGGAGAACTTCTGCGGCATGCACTTCTTCAACCCGGTGCACCGTATGCCGCTGGTCGAAATCATCCGCGGTAAGAAAACCTCAGAAAGCACCATTGCGAAAGTGGTCGCCTGGGCAAGCCAGATGGGCAAAACGCCTATCGTGGTGAACGACTGCCCTGGCTTCTTCGTTAACCGCGTGCTGTTCCCATACTTTGCCGGCTTCAGCCAATTGCTGCGCGACGGCGCGGACTTCCGCAAGGTTGATAAGGTAATGGAGAAACAGTTCGGTTGGCCAATGGGCCCAGCTTACCTGCTCGACGTAGTGGGTATTGATACCGCGCACCACGCACAGGCGGTCATGGCCGCCGGTTTCCCGCAGCGTATGCAGAAAGATTATCGCGACGCTATCGATGCGCTGTTCGAGGCAAGCCGTTACGGCCAGAAAAATGGCCTGGGCTTCTGGCGTTATAAAGAAGACAGCAAGGGCAAACCGAAGAAGGAAGAAGATTCAGCGGTCGATAGCCTGCTGGCAGACGTTAGCCAGCCGAAGCGCGATTTCAGCGACGACGAGATTATTGCCCGTATGATGATCCCGATGGTCAACGAAGTGGTGCGCTGCCTGGAAGAAGGTATCATCGCCAGCCCGGCAGAAGCCGATATGGCGCTGGTCTACGGCCTGGGCTTCCCTCCGTTCCACGGCGGCGCATTCCGCTGGCTGGATACGCTCGGCAGCGCGAAGTACCTCGATATGGCGCAGCAGTACCAGCACCTCGGCCCGTTGTATGAAGTCCCGGCCGGCCTGCGCGACAAAGCGCGCCATAACGACGCGTATTATCCACCGGTTGAGCCAGCCCGCCCGGCTGGTGAGCTGAAGACGGCTTAAGGAGTCACGATGGAACAGGTTGTTATTGTTGATGCAATTCGTACCCCGATGGGCCGCTCCAAAGGCGGTGCGTTCCGTAACGTGCGCGCTGAGGATCTCTCCGCGCACCTGATGCGTAGCCTGCTGGCGCGTAACCCCGCGCTGGAAGCGGCGGCCATTGACGACATCTACTGGGGCTGCGTACAGCAGACGCTGGAGCAGGGCTTTAACATCGCCCGTAACGCATCGCTGCTGGCGGAAATTCCCCATTCGGTCCCGGCAGTTACCGTGAACCGTCTGTGTGGTTCTTCCATGCAGGCGCTGCACGATGCGGCCCGTATGATCATGACCGGCGACGCACAGGTTTGTCTGGTAGGCGGCGTGGAACACATGGGCCACGTGCCGATGAGCCACGGCGTCGATTTCCATCCGGGCATGAGCCGTAACGTGGCGAAAGCCGCGGGTATGATGGGCCTGACGGCAGAAATGCTCTCCCGTATGCACGGTATTAGCCGTGAAATGCAGGATGCGTTTGCCGCCCGCTCCCATGCCCGCGCCTGGGCTGCAACACAATCAGGTGCCTTTAAGAATGAAATCATTCCGACCGGCGGCCATGACGCAGATGGCGTACTGAAGCAGTTTAACTATGACGAGGTGATTCGTCCGGAGACCACCGTTGAAGCGCTCTCCACGCTGAAACCGGCCTTCGACCCGGTGACGGGTACGGTAACCGCAGGCACCTCTTCCGCCCTCTCCGACGGCGCTTCCGCCATGCTGGTGATGAGCGAAAGCCGCGCTCGCGAGCTGGGCTTAACGCCACGCGCGCGTATTCGTTCGATGGCGGTGGTCGGCTGCGACCCGTCGATTATGGGTTACGGCCCGGTTCCGGCCTCGAAGCTGGCGCTGAAGAAAGCCGGTCTGACCGCGAACGATATTGACCTGTTTGAGATGAACGAAGCGTTTGCCGCACAGATCCTACCTTGCATTAAGGATCTGGGGCTGATGGAGCAGATCGACCAGAAGATCAACCTGAACGGCGGCGCGATCGCGCTGGGCCACCCGCTGGGGTGCTCCGGTACGCGTATCAGCACCACCCTGCTAAACCTGATGGAGCGCAAGGATGTCCAGTTTGGTCTGGCAACCATGTGCATCGGGTTAGGTCAGGGTATCGCGACGGTTATCGAGCGCGTATAAAAAACGCGCCCCGAAAGTCGGGGCGCGCAGTATATCGTTATTGTCGGCCAGGCCAGCGCAACGCCCCCGGCACCCATGCCAGAAAACAACGCACCGCGTTTTATCCAGCATGCAACCACAACAAAGTTTAGTTGCCGTTCTTCCCGCCTGTCAGGGGCGGGTTTTTTATTGCCTTTCAGATAAAGGCAAACGCATCGCCGAACAGACGATCTTCACGCGCCTGACGTTCGTTGCAGAACAGATCACGGGCAATTTTGGCCATTTCAAAACGACCGGCAATATAAATATCGTGGTTCGACAGCGTACCGTAATCCTGCAGCACCGCCGTCAGCACGGTACCAGAGCGCCCGCGCCAATCCTCTTCCGGTTGCTCAACGACCGGCACCACACGCAGATTCGGGTGATTCACCGACAGCGCTTCCAGCTCAGAGAGATCGTACAGATGCTTCTCTTCACGGCCGCCCCAGTAAATCGCCACTTCGCGGTTCGGGTTTTGCGCCAGTGCGGTCAGCAGGATAGAACGGACGTAAGAGAACCCGGTACCGCCAGCAATCAGCACTAACGGACGATCGTCTTCTTCACGCAGCCAGGCTTCGCCGTGCGGGATATCGACAACCACTTCACGTTCTTTGAGGATACGATCCATCACCGCCATGGCGTACAGATTCAGCTCTGACGCGCCAATATGCAGCTCAATAAACGCCTTTTCATCCGGCGTAGAGGCCATGGAGAACGGACGTTTGTCGCGCTCATCCATCACCACCATCAGGTACTGCCCGGCACGAAATGAGAAGTCAGCTTCGGGTACTAAACGAACGCGATATACCGTATCGGTAATGGCGTCCACCGAGGTCACTTTACAGCTTAAGGTTGTCATGCGCTCCCTCTGTCGGGTCTTTTCCTCATCACACTTCACGCTGCGGATGCGTTGTCCGCGGCGTGGAGGACTCAAAGGATATCATTATCATTTATCGTCGGAGAAAATGGCCAGCTCGTCCCAGATTTCATCAATACGCGCCGTAACGGCGGGATCTTTCCTGATAGGACGGCCCCATTCGCGCTGGGTTTCCCCAGGCCATTTATTGGTGGCATCCAGGCCCATTTTCGACCCCAGGCCAGAAACCGGCGAGGCGAAATCCAGATAATCAATCGGCGTGTTCTCGACCAGAACCGTATCCCGTGCGGGATCCATTCGGGTGGTAATCGCCCATATCACATCGTTCCAGTCGCGTGCGTTGACGTCATCATCGCAGACAATCACGAATTTTGTGTACATAAACTGGCGTAAAAACGACCATACGCCCATCATTACGCGTTTTGCATGCCCCGCATACTGTTTTTTCATGGTGACGACGGCCAGGCGATAGGAACACCCTTCCGGCGGCAGGTAGAAATCAACAATCTCCGGGAACTGTTTTTGCAGGATAGGCACGAAGACTTCGTTCAACGCCACGCCCAGCACCGCCGGCTCATCCGGTGGACGGCCGGTATAGGTGGAGTGATAAATAGCATCTTCACGCTGGGTAATATGCGTGACGGTAAAGACCGGGAAGCTATCCACTTCGTTGTAATAGCCGGTATGGTCGCCGTACGGGCCTTCCGGCGCCATCTCGCCAATCTCAATATACCCTTCAAGCACGATTTCCGCGCTGGCAGGCACTTCCAGATCGTTGGATATACACTTCACCACTTCCGTTTTGGTACCGCGCAGCAGGCCCGCGAAAGCATACTCGGAAAGCGTATCCGGCACCGGCGTCACCGCACCTAGAATGGTCGCCGGGTCGGCCCCAAGGGCAACGGATACGGGGAAGCGTTCACCCGGATGCGCCGCGCACCACTCCTGGAAATCCAGCGCGCCGCCGCGATGCGACAGCCAGCGCATAATCAGTTTGTTTTTGCCAATCACCTGCTGGCGATAGATACCCAGATTCTGCCGCTCTTTATGCGGGCCACGGGTCACCGTCAGACCCCAGGTGATCAGCGGTGCGGCATCTTCCGGCCAACAGGTCATCACCGGAATGCGGGACAAATCAACGTCGTCACCGGAGATAACTTTTTGCTGACAAGGGGCGCCACGCAGGCGTTTGGTCGGCATGTTCAGCACCTGCTTAAACTGCGGCAGTTTATCGAACAGATCGCGAAAACCTTTTGGCGGTTCAGGTTCTTTCAAAAAGGCTAAGAGTTTACCCACTTCACGCAGTGCGCTGACATCTTCCTGCCCCATCCCCATCGCAACGCGCTTGGGCGTACCGAACAGGTTGCAGAGCACCGGCATGTCATAACCTTTAGGATTTTCAAACAGCAGCGCGGGGCCACCGGCACGCAGCGTGCGGTCGGCAATTTCGGTAATTTCCAAATGGGGATCAACCGGGAGGCTAATGCGCTTTAATTCGCCCTGCTGTTCAAGTAATGTCAGAAAGTCGCGTAGGTCATGGTATTTCATGGGGTAATTCTTGGCCTCCTGGTAAGCGCCCTAGTATACGGCGAATGGTCCTGTGATGCTGTATTTTTGTTAAATTAGCGTAAATTTAAGCAGCGACATTCAACATCGCGCTTTAGCCCTACTTTTGTTATGCTTGCGCGCTAAACTTTGGGAAGAGTCATTATGCAAGCCTGGTATTTACTGTATTGCAAGCGTGGGCAGCTTCAGCGTGCTCAGGAACATCTGGAACGGCAGGCCGTCAATTGCCTGACGCCAATGATTACGCTTGAGAAAATGGTGCGCGGGAAGCGTACGTCGGTCAGTGAACCTCTATTCCCGAACTACCTGTTCGTCGAGTTTGATCCCGAAGTTATCCATACTACGACCATCAACGCCACTCGCGGCGTCAGCCACTTTGTTCGTTTTGGTACGCAGCCGGCGACGGTATCACCTGAGGTGATTCACCAGCTATCCATCTACCAACCTGACGATATTACCGACCCAGAAACGCCGTACCCAGGCGACAGCGTCGTCATTACCGAAGGGGCGTTCGAGGGACTTCAGGCTATCTTTTCCGAACCGGACGGAGAAGCGCGCTCCATGCTGCTGCTTAACCTGCTAAACAAACAAATTAAGCAGAGCGTCAAAAACACCGACTTCCGCAAAGCTTAAGCTAAAAGTGGATATTAAACAGCCGTCTGGCGTTATTGTCTGTGACGGCTTCCAGCCATTGCACCTCTTCACCCCGCCAACCGGCAACTCGTTCAAGAATATGCGTCACATAAGCCGGTTCATTGCGTCTTGATGCAGGCTTCGGGGTCATATCGCGCGGTAACAGATACGGCGCATCCGTCTCCAGCAGTAGCCTATCCGCCGGGATCATCGGCAGCAGCTCACGCAGCTCCAGCCCACGACGTTCATCACATACCCAGCCGGTAATACCAATCGACAATCCGCGATCGAGACACGCCTGCGCCTCATCCCGCGTTCCGGTAAAGCAGTGCAGCACAGCGCCAGGTAAATGGTCGAGCCACGGCTCCAGCAGGGTGAGAAAACGGTCATGCGCATCGCGGCAGTGCAGGAATACCGGCATTCCGAGCTCGGAAGCCATCGCCAGCTGTGCGGTAAACGCCGCTTCCTGTTCAGCCGGGGTAGAGAAGTTACGATTAAAATCGAGGCCACACTCGCCCACCGCCACTACCTCCGGCTTATTAACCAGCGTATAGATAGCCTCTGCCACTTCTGACGACCAGCTACTGGCGTCATGCGGATGTACACCGGCGGTGGACCAGCAGCAATCGAAGCGTTCAGCCAGCTGTTGCGCCGCTTTGCTTTCATGAAGGTTGGTGCCAGTTAACAGCATACCGTGTACACCGGCGGCGCGAGCGCGTGCCACCACGTCATCACGGTCGCGAGCAAACTGCGAACTGGTCAGATTGACCCCAATGTCAAACATCATCACTCCCATATGACAACCGCCCTGGCGGGCGGTTGGTGATTATTCTTCAGTTTGTTCTTCTTCCGCGTCTTCATCACGCGTGAGTCGCTTCCCAGCGTAGAAGCGAGAGAAGAAGACCCCCACCTCAAACAAACAGTACATCGGAATCGCCAGCAGCGTTTGCGAGAACACATCCGGCGGGGTCAGCAACATGCCAACAACGAATGCGCCAACCAGCACGTACGGACGCTTTTTGCGTAGATCGTCCGGCGTGGTCACGCCCACCCAGCACAGCAGCACGATCGCCACCGGCACCTCAAACGACACGCCGAACGCAATAAACAGCGACATGACGAAATCGAGGTAGCTTTTAATATCGGTCGAGACCAGCACCCCTTCCGGCGCGGTATGGGTCAGGAAGCCAAATGCCAGCGGGAACACCACAAAGTAGGCGAACGCCATGCCGATATAGAACAGCAGCGTACTGGAGACCAGCAGCGGTACCACCAGACGGCGCTCATGCTTGTACAGCGCAGGCGCAACGAACGCCCATACCTGGTAGAGAATGACCGGTGCGGAAAGGATCAGCGAGACCATAAAGGTCAGCTTAATCGGCGTGAAGAACGGTGACGCCACGTCGGTGGCAATCATCGTCGCGCCAGCCGGCATCTGTTTGATCAGCGGGGCGGAGACCATCTGATAGATGTCATTGGCGAAGTAGACTAACGCCAGGAAAATCACGATGACCGCAATGATGCAGTTGAGCAGGCGTTTACGTAGCTCAATCAAATGAGCGATCAGCGGTTGAGTATCTTCTACGCTCATATTTACGGTTTATCACTCGATGCGGGGGATGAATCAGGAACAACGGCCGCAGGGGCTTTTTCTTTCTCTGCTGGCTTTACTGCCTCGGCGTCAGGCGCGGGCGCCTCAGCGGACGGCGCTTTAGGCTCATCGACGTGTGGCTCAGCCACTTCAGGCTGCGCAGCGTCCTTCTCCTTCACCACCGGATTATGGATGGTATTGGCCTCGTCGCTCGCCTTTTCAGGATCGTGCGCCGTGTAAGAACGCTTCATCGACTCTGCCGCTTCACGCAGCTCATCCATAGAGGCCTTCAGTTCTGGCGTCAGGTTATCCAGACTCGCTTTCTCCACTTTTTTCAGGCTGTCCTGAAATTCCTGGAGTTTAAGCTCCTGCGTCAGCTCGTTTTGTACGGTTGTCGCCAGAGAGCGCAGCGCGCGTATCCAGCCAACAACCGT
This sequence comes from Kluyvera sp. EC_51, assembly GCF_019584505.1. Taxonomy (NCBI): domain Bacteria; kingdom Pseudomonadati; phylum Pseudomonadota; class Gammaproteobacteria; order Enterobacterales; family Enterobacteriaceae; genus Kluyvera; species Kluyvera sp. EC_51. Next base: position 12,933 of record NZ_VDAG01000027.1, read on the forward strand.
CTTCACTGCTACCGGCAAGCGTTTTGGCCCCAGCACAACGAGGCCAATAATAAACACCAGCAGCAGTTCACTGAAACCAATATCAAACACGAATTACACCTGCTCGTTGTCGTGGCGTTTCGCTTCGTCTTTCTTTGCACTTTCCTGCTTATCAGTGATTGATTTTGCAGTGAAATCTGCATCCTGGTCCGCTTTGTTTTTGGTGTCGTCCTCATCGCTCATGGCTTTCTTAAAGCCTTTGATAGACGAACCTAAGTCGGATCCCAGTGAGCTCAGCTTTTTAGTCCCGAAAAGCAGAACCACAATAACGACGATAATCAGCAACTGCCAAATACTAATACCACCCATACATATCCCTCTGATATGCACTTCATCCTTCAAGCCGCCTCTGCGTTGGCTGCGTTCGTTCACCCCAGTCACTTACTGATGTAAGCTCCAGGGGATTCACTCACTTGCCGCCTTGACGCAGCTTGAATGATTTTGTGCATAGATGATGAAATAATCAGCGCGCATTATACGTTATGCAGCGCCCTCTTAGCGACGCATAATTCAGCGCGTCTTCCGCCACCCGACGAGCCATACCACCAGCCCTCCGGCCATAAGCCATGCGGGTGTCAGGCCCCATTCCGGGCGATTCACTAACAATACTGTACCGCTCAGGAGTAAAACCGCGCCTATACCAAAGAGATAACGCGATTGACCCTGACGGGTGTGATGCGTTGTCAGATTCTGCGAGAGTTTCTCAAGGCTCGCCTGAACCTGCTTGCTCTGCCGAAGGCTGTCATACACCAGCTCCGGCAGTTCCGGCATCTTTTCAATCCAGAACGGCGCTTTGTCCTTCAGGGCGCGAACCAGCGCCGGAATACCGACCTGGTCTTTCAGCCATGACTCAAGGAAAGGCTTTGCCGTCTTCCATAAATCTAACTGAGGATAGAGCTGACGTCCTACCCCTTCTACGTAAAGTAATGTCTTTTGTAGCAACACCAGCTGTGGCTGGACTTCCATATTGAAGCGTCGGGCGGTGTTAAACAGGTTCAGCAGCACGTGACCGAAAGAGATCTCCGCCAGCGGCTTTTCAAAAATCGGCTCGCAAACGGTGCGGATAGCAAACTCAAACTCTTCCACATTGGTGTCCGCCGGAACCCAGCCGGAATCGACGTGCAGTTCGGCAACTTTACGGTAGTCGCGGTTGAAGAAGGCGATAAAGTTTTCCGCCAGATAGCGTTTATCGTCCTTGTTAAGCGAGCCAACGATGCCACAGTCGATGCCGATGTACTGCGGGTCTTCCGGGTGTTCATAGCTGACGAAAATATTCCCCGGGTGCATGTCCGCGTGGAAGAAGCTGTCGCGGAATACCTGGGTGAAGAAGACCTGCACGCCGCGTTCGGCCAGTAGCTTCATATTGGTATTCTGCTTTTCCAGCGTCTCTACGTCAGAGACCGGAATACCGTAGATGCGCTCCATCACCAGCATGTCAACGCGGCAGTAGTCTGAATAGACCTCCGGCACGTACAGCATCGGGCTGTTTTCGAAGTTGCGGCGCAGTTGAATGGCGTTCGCCGCTTCGCGCAGCAGGTTCAGTTCGTCGATCAGCGTCTTTTCATAGTCACGCACCACTTCCAGCGGGCGCAGGCGACGACCGTCCGGCAGCAGGCGGGGTACCCAGCGCGCCAGGCGATAGATAAGCTTCATGTCCGCTTTGATAATCGGCAGAATGTCCGGGCGGATAACCTTAATGACGACCTCTTTGCCGTTCTCTTTCAGGCGAGCAGTGTGCACCTGGGCAATGGAGGCTGAAGCCAGCGGCTCAATGCTAAAATCATCAAACCAGCTTTCAACGGGGATATCGCCCATCGATTTTTCAATCTGCTGCTTTGCCAGCTTGCCGTCAAACGGCGCCACGCGGTCCTGCAGCATAATGAGCTGATCGGCAATTTGCGGGGGGAAAAGGTCACGACGGGTAGAGAGCATCTGCCCAAACTTGATCCATACCGGGCCAAGCTCCTGCAACGCTAAGCGCAGACGTTCACCTAGCGACTTTTCCTTGTGGCGATTTGGCATCCAGAACAACAGCCGACGCCCAATTCGCAGCGGCAGCGTGATACGCATTTTGGGAATGAGCTCATCAAGCCCGTAACTCAAAAAGGTGCGGATGATAAAATACAGGCGCCGTAATTCTCCTGGCGTCATTTCCCCTCCAGTTTTTCCAACCGTTTCGTCAGCGCGGCAACATCACGCTCAACGGCCGTTGTTTCTTCCGCAAACCAGGCCACTTCCAGCGCGCCGGGTGCCAGTCGCCACTCTTCCGTCAGGGTCTCCGCCACATAGCGCTGCTGGCGCGCCAGCCCGTGCTGTATGAACTTCGCCCCACCACGCAGCGCTTTGCTGATCCCCTCTGCCGCCACATCGCCGGTATAGGGTGCCAGCAATTCTGCGGGAGAGAACTCTGCCAGGTCCGCTAGCGACACCAGGTTTTGCACGACCTGAAGATCGCCCTGCACTTCCAGGTCGTTATTGCGGATGAGTGCCGTCAGTTGCTGACGGTTGCGTAATTGAGGCAGCACGCTGGCGCGGGTGATGACGGTGCAATCCGCCTCGTCGTCCCACGCGCCGACCACGTCAACCTGACGCTCGCTAAATATCAGCACCAGCGGAGAAGAAAACTCTTTCAGCTCAATGCGTAATACTTTCCCGATAAGACGCTGACGGGCAGGTTTCAACGCTTTCTCACGCCATAACAGCGCGTTAATCGCGGTTTCGATACTGCCGGTCACTAAGGGTTTTAAAGGCATATGGCCCCCGCTTATCAGAATTTATAGCCGCGATGCAGCGCGACAATCCCTGCCGTCAGGTTGAAGTACTCAACGTTTTCCAACCCAGCGTTCTGCATCATCTCTTTCAGGGTGTCCTGATCGGGGTGCATACGAATAGATTCCGCCAGATAGCGGTAGCTTTCGGCGTCGTTTGCCACCATTTCGCCAATACGCGGCAGGATGTGGAACGAGTAGGCATCGTAAGCTTTACTCAGCGGGTCGATAACCGGCTTGGAGAACTCCAGCACCAGCAGGCGTCCGCCCGGCTTCAGTACGCGATACATCGAGCGCAGCGCTTTGTCTTTGTCGGTGACGTTACGCAGGCCAAAGGAGATGGTGATGCAGTCGAAGGTGTTATCCGGGAACGGCAGCGCTTCAGCGTTTGCCTGCACGTACTCCACGTTACCCACCACGCCGATGTTACGCAGCTTTTCACGGCCCATTTTGAGCATCGAGTCGTTAATATCGGCCAGCACCACGCGGCCGGTTTCACCGACCATACGCGAGAATTTTGCCGTCAGGTCACCGGTGCCGCCCGCCAGATCGAGGACCGTCTGTCCACGGCGCACGCCGCTGCAATCAATGGTAAAACGCTTCCAGAGACGATGGATACCGAATGACATCAGATCATTCATCACATCGTATTTTGCGGCGACAGAATGGAAGACATGCGCCACCATGTTTTCTTTCTGTGATTTGGCGATTGTTTGAAAGCCAAAGTGCGTCGTTTCTTGTGAATCCTCAACCATCTCTATGCCTGCTTATCAAGAAAATGTTCATGGAGTGTAACAGATTGGACGCAATTGCCCTACGATTCCACCCCGTTACCAAACCCGTGCGGCGAGCGTTTTAGCGACGTTCGGCGGCTAACGGATTGTCATCATTCGTGTCTGTGTCGTCACGCAGTCGAAAATCATCGTCCTGCGCCGTCGCCTGTTCAACCAGTTCCGGATTAATCTCGCGTTTTACCTCCACCCCAAGGTGGCGAAACGCCTCGGCCTGCGTAAGCAGGTTGCCGCGCCCGGTGGTGAGCTTTTTCATCGCCTGTCGGTAGTTTTCCTGTGCTTTATCGAGGCTTTGACCGATAGCCGACATGTCATCCACGAAAAGACGCATTTTGTCATATAAGCGGCTCGCACGTTCAGCAATATGCTGCGCATTACGGCTCTGATGCTCATAGCGCCAGAGGTTGGCGATAGTCCGCAGCGCCACCAGCAGCGTGGTCGGGCTGACCAGCATAATATTGTTTTTCAGCGCTTCGCTAATCAGTTCGGGCTGCCTGTCCAGCGCCAGCAGAAAGGCGGGTTCCACGGGGATAAACATCAGGACGTAGTCCAGCGATCGTAGCCCCGGTAACTGCTGATAGTCTTTACGACCCAGCATGCGGATATGGTTACGCACCGCCGCAATATGCTCCTGCAGCGCGGTTTCACGGGTGTAGTCATCTTCAGCGTTAAAGTAACGCTCGTAGGCCACCAGCGTCATTTTGGCATCCACCACCACGTCCTTACGGTGCGGCAGGCGCACGATAACGTCCGGCTGCATACGGGAGTTCGCGTCCGTATTGATGCTGACCTGGGTTTCGTATTCATGCCCTTCACGCAGGCCAGAAGCCTCTAATACGCGCGTGAGCACCACTTCCCCCCAGTTACCCTGGGTTTTGTTGTCGCCTTTTAGCGCGCGGGTCAGGTTGACCGCTTCCTGCGCCATCTGGGCGTTGAGCTGCTGGAGGTTACGAATTTCATGTGCCAGCGTGTGACGCTCGCGCGCCTCCTGCCCAAAGCTCTCCTGCACCTGACGGCGAAAACCATCAAGCTGCTCACGAAGCGGCGTGAGCAGGCCGTGCAGGCTTTGGCGGTTTTGTTCTTCCACCCGGCGATTGCTCTGTTCGAAGATGCGGTTGGCCAGGTTTTCGAACTGCTCGCTCAGGCGCTGCTCGCTGTTGAGCATCAGGCGGTACTTTTCGTCGCCGTGCTGACGTGTGGTCTCCAGCAGCGTGGTGACTTCCCGCAGGTCGACCTCCAGCGAGGCGTTTATTTCTCGCAGGTTACGCAGCTCGTTATTGAGCAGCTCGCACTCTTCCCGCCAGTGGGCGTTCTGGGCAACCTGCTGTTTTGCCGCACTCAGCTCACCGTACACGTCGCGTTCTTCAGCCAGCTGTTCGGCACGCTGCTGCGCCACGCGATAGCTCGCCGCCAGCCAGCCAATCACGATGCCCGCCAGCGCGACCAGCGCATAAATCACCACGGCAATATCCACAATGCCCCCTGCATAAACCGGTTATCTGCACAAAATAGAATTGTGCTGTATAAACGTCCAGTTTTAAAGCGGTTTCCTGCGAGCCTCCACGCAAAAAGAGAGAGATGAACCTGCAGAGTGCTATTTATATAATAAGTAATATTTCTCATATCATTTTCAAAAATTATTTAAACAGCAAGGAAAATATACAACGAAAGAGTAATAACAAATATATATATTACAAAAATATATTTATAATGTCATTGCCTGGCAACATAAATTACCATACCCTTAATAAGTATATTATTCCAGGCAACTACAGCAACGCCTAATAATATAAGAATAAATTTATTAGTTATTAATCCCAATGAGCAATACGACTATAGAACATAGATAGCAACCATAAACATGGAGAATATTATGGAATTTAGCACATGGATAAAAAAGAGAATTGCAGGTGAAAATATTAGCCTTGGCATTCCTAAGGAACAGCAAAACCTGAACGGCTTAATCCTTGAAGAGGCCATTGCTTTTCATATTGCATGGCGTGAACGCTGGATTACCGCCCTGCGAGAGCATCGGGAAGATGAGTTTGATGCTGCACAGGTCTCTAACGATGCGTTGTGCCAGGTTGGTGAATGGATATATAACGAAGGCAAGTCATTAGCTAAACATCCTGAATATGAACGCTTTCGTGAACTCCATGCACAGTTTCATCAATGTGCCGGTTCTATTGTGTCGCTGCATCAGAAAGGCCATTTTATGGAGGCGTTAGCGACTGTAAAGAATGAACTGATGCCATTGTCAGAAGAAGTGGGATTATCTCTGGGCGAGTTATTAGAAGCCTCACAACATTAAGCTGCCGAATATAAAAAAGGCCTCGTATGAGGCCTTTATACTTGAGTATTTCTTTACAGCAGGCGGCGTGCCGCTTCCACCACGATTTTCACCGCGTGGCTTTCAGTCTGCTTCATCGTCTCAGCATTCGGGATTTCTTGCTGGGTACGGTTAACGATAACGCCAGCAACCATCCCCGCACGCAGACCCTGGCTTGAGCACATGGTCAGCAGCGTCGCGGATTCCATCTCGTAGTTCATTACGCCCATTGACTGCCACTCTTCCATCGAGCCTTTGTAGTTTCTCACTACACGGCCGGAGAAGGTGTCATAGCGTTCCTGACCCGGATAGAAGGTATCGGAAGAGGCGGTTACGCCGATGTGCGTGGTCGCACCTACGGCTTTCGCCGCTTCAACCAGCGCAGTCGTACACGCGAAGTCAGCGACTGCCGGGTATTCCATCGGCGCAAAGTGCAGGCTCGCCCCATCCAGACGGACGGATGCGGTGGTCACCAGAACGTCACCGACGTTGATATGCGGCTGAATGGCGCCGGTGGTGCCTACGCGCAGGAAGGTGCGGATACCCAGTTGGGCCAGTTCTTCCACGGCAATAGAAGTGGATGGACCACCGATACCGGTAGAGCAAACGATCACTGACTTGCCATCAAGTTCGGCACGCCAGGAGGTAAATTCACGGTGAGATGCCAGTTTTACCGGCTTTTCCATCAGCGCGGCGATCTTTTCCACACGTTCCGGGTCACCTGGGACGATAGCGAGTGTAGCCCCTTGAAGGTCGCTTTTGGTGAGGCCGAGATGAAAAACATCAGACTTGGACATAAAGAACTCCTCTGTGGTTCAGTTTTGTCAGAAGAAGCAAAAATGTACTTTATAGAAGACCACAACATCTTTTCGTGACCACAATCACTAAGAATTAAAAATATTACATTAAATTCCACGCAATTAGTGATTTACATCACATTAACAAGTTATTGTTACTCCCTGCTGACCAAAAATACGCCGCATTCAGGCAATGTGATTTGGCTATGAGTTCATTAAAAGGGTACGGAGAATGCCATGACAACCAACAGACAACCTGGATTTGCCCCTGCGGCTTCACCTCACGCCTCAACCACCGTTCATACGCCCGAAGAGGCTATCTCAGCGGGAGAAACCTCTATTCCTTCACAGGGTGATACGCTGCCAGCGTACTACGCTCGCCCTAAGCATAGCGATGCGCCGCTGCCGGTAATCATCGTAGTGCAGGAGATTTTTGGTGTCCACGAACACATCCGCGATATTTGTCGCCGTCTGGCGCTAGAGGGCTATCTGGCTGTCGCACCAGAGCTCTACTTCCGTCAGGGCGATCCGAACGATTATGACGATGTCCCCTCGCTGTTTAGCGGCCTGGTGTCCAAAGTCCCCGACGCGCAGGTGCTGGCCGACCTCGATCACGTCGCCAACTGGGCGGCACGTAACGGCGGTGATGCCAGCCGTTTATTGATGACGGGCTTTTGCTGGGGTGGCCGCATTACCTGGCTATACGCCGCACATAACCCGCAGCTCAAAGCCGCCGTTGCCTGGTATGGCCGTCTGGTGGGTGACAAAACGCTGAAGATGCCGAAAAACCCGGTCGACATCGCGGTCGATCTTAGCGCCCCGGTGCTAGGTCTGTACGGTGGCCAGGACACGGGGATTCCGCTGGAGTCGGTTGAAACGATGCGCCACGCGCTACGAGCGGCCAATGCAAATGCCGAGATCGTGGTTTACCCGGAAGCCGGTCATGCGTTCAACGCCGATTACCGCCCGAGCTATCATGAAGAGTCAGCGAAAGATGGCTGGCAGCGTATGCTGGCGTGGTTTGCGCAGTACGGCGGGAAAAAAGGCTAGTTCCCTTAGTAAAGGAAACCGGAGGCGTTAGCCTCCGTTTGATTTTTTAAGCCTGACGCAGGTTCTGCGCCGCTTTGACCATGTTCGCCAGTGCAGCACGGGTTTCTGGCCAGCCACGCGTTTTCAGACCACAGTCCGGGTTAACCCACAGGCGCTCCGCCGGAATGCGCTGCTCGGCTTTCTTCAGCAGAGCCTCAATCCACTCCACGCTTGGTACGTTCGGCGAGTGAATGTCATAGACGCCCGGCCCGATTTCATTCGGGTAGTCGAACTCTTCGAATGACTCCAGCAGCTCCATATCGGAACGGGAGGTTTCGATAGTGATCACGTCCGCATCCAGCGCTGCAATGGAATCCATGATGTCGTTGAACTCGCAGTAACACATGTGGGTGTGGATTTGGGTATCATCCTGCGCCACCGCGGCGTTAATGCGGAAGGCTTCCACGCCCCACTCCAGGTAGGCGGCCCAATCGCTACGGCGCAGCGGTAGACCTTCACGCAGTGCTGGCTCATCGATCTGGATGATACCAATACCGGCCGCTTCCAGATCCGCCACTTCATCACGCAGCGCCAGCGCAATCTGCTTAGCGATGGTTTCACGGGTCACGTCTTCACGCGGGAAGGACCAGCAAAGAATCGTGACCGGACCGGTCAGCATCCCTTTCACCGGTTTGTCGGTCAGAGACTGGGCATACTTCGCCCACTCCACGGTGATCGCTTCCGGTCGGCTCACATCGCCGATGACAACGGGCGGCTTCACGCAGCGAGAACCGTAGCTCTGCACCCAGCCGTTCTGGGTAAAGACGAAGCCGTCGAGGTGTTCACCAAAGTATTCCACCATATCGTTACGCTCGGCTTCACCGTGCACCAGCACATCGAGCCCCAGACGCTCCTGCTCGACGATCGCCTGCTTAATGTGTTCGGCAATGCCGGTGCGGTAGTTATTCGCGTCCAGATTCCCCTTTTTGAAATCCAGACGCAGGCCGCGAATCTCGGTGGTTTGCGGGAAAGAGCCGATCGTTGTGGTCGGCCAGGCCGGAAGATTAAAGCGCGCGCGCTGCGCTTCAGCACGTACAGGGTAAGCGCTAGTACGCTGGCTGTCTTTGGCGGTAACCGCCGCCAGACGCCGTTCCACTGCCGCATTGTGCACGCGGGTTGAGTGACGGCGAGCCTGAATCGGTGCGCTCCACTCAACCAGAGCCGCCGTGTTGCCGGTGTTCAGCGCATCACGAAGCAGCGCCAGCTCACCGCATTTTTGCAGGGCGAAGGCGAACCAGCTCTTCACTTCCGCGTCCAGGCGGGTTTCAACGCTCAGATCGATAGGACTGTGCAGCAGCGAGCAGGAAGAGGCGACCCAGAGGTCACGTTTACCCACCAGCGCTTTAATCTGCGCATATTTTTCAGTAAGGTCGGCGCGCCAGACGTTGCGGCCGTTAATCAGGCCAGCGGAGAGCAGCCAGTCAGCTGGCAGGCGCTGATGCAGGGCTTCAACGTCATCTTTACCGTGCACCAGATCAACGTGCAGACCCTGTACCGGCAGCGTAATAATGGTTTCCAGATTCGGCGTCACACCCTCGAAATAGGTGGTGAGCAGCAGTTTCACCTGCCCCTGCAGCGCATCATAGGCCGGCTTAAATGCGTTCAACCATTCCTGCGGCAGTTCCAGCACCAGCGCAGGTTCATCAATCTGCACCCACTCAATACCGCGCTTCGCCAGTTCAGCCAGCACCTGCTGATACACCGGCAGGATGTCGTTTAGCAGGGTCAGGCGGTCAAACTGCTCACCCTTCACTTTGCCCAGCCACAGATAGGTAACCGGCCCCAGCAGGACAGGCTTCACGTTGTGGCCAAGCGCCAGCGCTTCGTCAACTTCGTCCAGCAGCTGGGTCCAGGTCAGCTTGAACTGCTGGCCTTTAGTGAATTCAGGCACCATGTAGTGATAGTTAGTATTAAACCATTTGGTCATTTCTGCCGCCGCCGCAGGTTCACCGGTCGGTGCGCGCCCACGGCCAATACGGAATAAGGTGTCGATATCGACGGAGCCATCTTTGTTCTGATGGCGAGCCGGGACGTTGCCCAGCAGCAGGCTGGTGGTCAGCACGTGATCGTACCAGGCGAAGTCGCCCACCGGCAGCAGGTCGATACCCGCCTGCTTCTGCTGCTCCCAATGACGGGCGCGCAGTTCGCGGCCAACGGCCAGCAGTTCTTCACGGGAGGCGTTACCCGCCCAATAGCTCTCTTGCGCTTTTTTCAGCTCGCGACGCAGGCCAACGCGAGGGAAACCGAGGGTGTGGTTTTGAATAGTCATCATATGCCTCTCTTAAGTGTTTAAATCCTTTGGATTTTCAATTTAGGGAAGGCGGCAAGTTTATGAATCCCCGGGAGCTTACTTAAGTAAGTGACTGGGGTGAATAAACGCAGCCAACGCACCATAAATTTAAAAGACGAAGGATTTTAGCCGTCCAGATGTTTACACATCCATAATCGACAGGTACTGTATATTCCTCAAGCGCAAATTGTTCATGCCGAAGTGAAGGACTTTCATGATCGAAATTAAACATCTGAAAACGCTCCAGGCGTTGCGGAACAGTGGTTCTCTGGCGGCCGCCGCGGCGACGCTGCACCAGACCCAATCCGCCCTGTCTCACCAGTTCAGCGATCTGGAACAGCGCCTTGGCTTCCGGCTATTCGTACGTAAAAGCCAGCCGCTGCGCTTTACCCCACAGGGGGAGATTTTGCTGCAGCTGGCAAACCAGGTGCTGCCGCAAATCACTCAGGCGCTGCAGGCCTGTCATGAACCACAGCAAGCCACGCTGCGTATCGCCATCGAATGCCATAGCTGTATTCAGTGGCTGACGCCCGCGCTGGAGAATTTCCGCAAGCAGTGGCCGCAGGTTGAGATGGACTTTAAATCCGGCGTCACCTTCGACCCGCAGCCTGCACTACAGCAGGGCGAGTTGGATCTGGTGCTTACCTCAGACATCCTGCCGCGCAGCGGCCTGCACTACTCGCCGATGTTTGATTTTGAAGTGCGCCTGGTACTGTCGCCGGATCACCCGCTGGCGGCCAAAGCGCGCATCACGCCAGAAGATTTGGCGGCAGAAACGTTGTTGATTTACCCGGTACAGCGCCAGCGTCTGGATGTCTGGCGTCATTTCCTGCAGCCTGCTGGCGTCAGCCCACAGCTGAAAAGCGTTGATAACACGCTGCTGCTGGTGCAGATGGTCGCCGCGCGGATGGGCATTGCCGCTCTGCCGCACTGGGTGGTGGAGAGTTTTGAGCGCCAGGGTCTGATTGTGACCAAAACCCTGGGCGAAGGATTGTGGAGCCGGCTGTACGCCGCCGTGCGCGATGGCGAGCAGCGTCAGCCGGTGATGGATGCGTTTATTCGCTCAGCGCGGAATCACGCTTGCGATCATCTGCCGTTCGTGAAGAACGCGGAGCGACCCAATGGCGATGCACCCACAGTGAGGCCAGTATCACCGCAGCCCCTGTAAGGAAGCTCGGCCAGTGGGGCTGTTGATGCCAGATTGCCAGGTTCACCAGCAGCCCTGCGGGCACATGCATGTTGTTCATAATGCCTAAGGTGCCCGCATCCACCTGCGTGGCGCCGTAGTTCCACATAAAGTAGCCAATCCCCGAAGCCACCACGCCAAGAAATACCAGAATCCCCCACTGCGGCAGAGTCTGCGGCATTTTCTGCGCGTTACCGAGCAGCATCCAGGCCACCGTCGCCACCAGAAACGCCCCGAGATAGAACCAGGCAAAAGCGTTATGCTGCGGCATTGGCCGGGTCTCCATCAGGCGCTTATAGCCCACCATGCCGATGGCAAAGACGATATTGGAGAGCTGCACCAGGATAAGGCCGGTCCAGAAATGGTTAGTGATGTGGTCGTAACGAATAATCCCCGCACCAATCACCGCCAGCAGCGCACTAAACGCGTAGCTCCAGCGCAGGCGGCGTCCGCTCATCAGGTCGTAAATCAGCGTGATGTAGAGCGGCGTGAGGACGGTAAACAGCAGCAGCTCGGAGACGGTCAGGTAGAGATAAGCATGGAAGCTCAGCATATACATGATGCCAAGCTGCATTGCGCCCACCAGCATATACAGGCCAACGGTTTTCAGGCTGTGCCCACGGGTGCGAAGAAACGGCAGGAAGACCAGCGCCGCCAGGCCCACGCGCACCAGCACCGCAAAGTAACTGTCGACGTGTCCGGCAAGGTACTCGCCGTAGAAGCTAAAAGAGAAAGCCCACAGAATCGTGGTAATAATCAGGAGCGCCACAATGAATGTCTCATAGGAAGAGGAGCATTCATTGTAGCGGAGTTACCGGTTGACAACTGACCAATAATTAGTCATTTGTTGATAATTAACGCAGGTACATGTCGCGCAAGAAATGTGGTACCGCATCATCGGCGTTCGATCCGATCACTTCAAGCTCCGGATGCAGGTCTTTCAGACGCTGGTGCGCGCCCTCCATAATGCAGCCTTTACCTGCCATCGACAGCATTTCGGCGTCATTCATCCCATCACCGAACGCGATGCAATCTTTAAGGGTATAGCCCATCGCTTTCGCCACCGCTTCCAGCGCATGGCCTTTCGACACGCCGCCCGCCATCACTTCCAGACAGGTGAGCGTGGAGAAGCTGACGTTGACGCGATCGCCCCAACGCGCGTTAATCGCCTGTTCCAAAGGCAGCAGCGTTTCGTGATCGTTGCAGGTGAAGAACACCTTGCTGACCCCTTCCGGCTCCAGCATACCCGGCTCATACAGGGTGTAGTTGAATACCGCTTCCTTGAAGAAACGCATCTCTTCCGGGCGATGACGGTTCATAAACCATTCGTCTTCACGGTAAACGTTGGTGACGATATCCGGGTTGTCATTCACGATGCCGAAGAGATCGGCGGCAATATCACGATCGAGGTTATGGGCGAAAACCTGTTTCCCATCGGCATCGTGCACGCGCGCGCCGTTGGAGGTGATCATGTAGGATTTGATCCCCAGATTATCGCGAATCTGGCCTACGTCGATGTAATGACGTCCGGTCGCAAAGACGAAGTTCAGGCCGCGCTCGGTGAGCAGCTTTAGCGTCTCTTTCGCGTACGGCGTTAAGTGGTGGTCGGGGGAGAGTAAGGTGCCATCTAAGTCAGACGCAACAACCTGGTACATATTCGAATTTAACCTCTAAACAGTGCGCCGCTGGCGCCGAATTAACGATGTCGACGGAAAAAATCGACGATGGCAGTGAGTGCGACTGAGCGCATAGCGTCCTTTTCAAAAAGGATCTCATGATAGGCGCCCTGTATGACAAGCGGCTTACCGCCATCACAAGGGTGGCCCGCTTCGGCGCGGATTTCGCAATAACGATCGTGCATGCGATTATCAACGACGCGTTCCTCCTCTGCCTGAATCAGCAGAACGGGGAACGTCTCTTTTGCGGCATCGGCGAGGATTTGCTCCCCTGCCAGGATACCTTCTCTGACCCAGTGATACGTGGGGCCTCCCACGCGCAACCGGGGTTCATCGGCATAAAAACGGACGTTACGCCGATAGCGTTCGCGACTATGGGTCAGTACATTAATGCCAAACGGCAGCGCGTGCCATCGGCCCGTTCCCATTGCATACCCTTCCCGAAGACGCTGATGGCCCTCAGCCCAATCGAGAAGTGGCCTTACTACCCATTCCGGCAGGCGCATAATAATCCCGAACATCGGTGCACAAAGCGCGATAGCATCACAGCCTTGCGGATTACGCTGTAAAAACTGCGTGGCGATGGCACCGCCCATCGAGTGAGCGAGAATAAATCGCTGCCGCCAGTGCCCTGGCAGCACCTGCTGTTGCCAGAAGGCCGCAAGATCGTCAACGTAGTCGCTAAATTTCGCCACGTGGCCGCGATGGGAGTCAGACAACATGCGCCCGGAGCGCCCCTGACCGCGATGGTCGATAATCAGCACATCAAAGCCGCTATGGAACAGGTCGTACGCCAGCTCGGCATACTTCACGTAGCTCTCAATTCGCCCAGGACAGACCACGATCACGCTGTCGTGCGCAGGTGAACTGAACCGAACAAATCGTACCGGAATGCCGTCAACGCCGATAAACTCCGCTTCCTTCCGCCCTCGCCAGAAATCCATCAGCGGGCCGGTCGTAAAGGCAGCAAACGCGTTTTCTCTTGTATTCCAATCCTTTTGCTGTTGAAACATCGGGCTTCCACCCCTGCTAACCGCTGAAAATCATTTTTTTGTGACGCCTGACACAACGCCAGGACAATAGCGTATTGTGGCATAAAAACAGACAATCAGGGAGTTTCTCATGACCTTCGAATGGTGGTTCGCCTACCTGCTCACATCCATAATTCTTAGCCTTTCGCCGGGCTCAGGGGCGATCAATACCATGACCACCTCCATTAACCACGGCTATCGCGGCGCGGCGGCATCGATTGCCGGCCTGCAAACCGGCCTGGCGATTCACATCGTGCTGGTTGGCGTAGGCCTGGGTACCCTCTTCTCGCGCTCCCTGCTGGCCTTTGAGGTGCTGAAGTGGGCGGGGGCGGCGTACCTTATCTGGCTCGGCATTCAGCAATGGCGTGCGGCAGGCTCCATCGACCTGAAAACGCTGGCGAAAACGCAAAGCCGCGGCAAGCTATTCCAGCGTGCGGTGTTCGTGAACCTGACCAACCCGAAGAGCATCGTGTTCCTGGCCGCGCTGTTCCCACAGTTTATCGTGCCGCATCAGCCACAGGTTATGCAGTATCTGGTTCTTGGGATAACGACTATCGTCGTCGATATCATCGTGATGATTGGTTACGCCACGCTGGCACAGCGGATTTCGGCATGGATTAAAGGGCCGAAGCAGATGAAGGCATTGAATAAGGTGTTCGGTTCGCTGTTTATGCTGGTAGGTGCGCTGCTGGCGTCGGCGCGCCATGCCTGAATGCGGCACGCAAATTTTTGTCGTGGGAGTCGCTAACTGACAAAATCGCGCGAGCGGCGGCGCATCCCGGAAAGAAGCCTGGAATAACCGCTACACCACAAAAAGCCTGAGTGCCAGAATGCCGCCAGACTTTTCATTCACGGATGATAAACGATGGCGGAGACAGCCACGCCGCATGACGCGGTGTTTAAAACCTTTCTCTCCTGCGCCGATACGGCGCGGGATTTTATTCGCCTCCACCTGCCCACTCAGCTTCTCCAACTCTGCAAGCTAGAGACGCTACGGCTGGAATCGGGGAGCTTTATCGAAGACGATCTGCGCCCCTACTTCAGTGATGTTATCTATTCGCTGCAGACCACTACCGGTCACGGCTATGTCCACGTCCTTATCGAACACCAAAGCACGCCGGATAAGCATATGGCTTTCAGATTACTGCGCTACGCCGTTGCCGCCATGCAGCGCCATCTCGAAGCCGGTCATAAAACTTTACCGCTGGTGGTTCCCATTCTGTTTTATCACGGCAAACGCAGCCCTTATCCCTGGTCGCTAAACTGGCTGGATGGGTTCAGCGACCCCGTCGCTGCACGTCAGCTCTACACCTCACCTTTCCCGCTGGTGGATATTACGGTTATCCCCGACGACGAGATTATGCAACACCGCAGCATGGCAGCGCTGACGCTGGTGCAGAAGCATATCCGGCAGCGGGATATCGCGTTGCTACAAGACAAGCTAGCCAGTTTGTTCATTCTGGGACACATGAGCGGACAACAAATAACCGTGCTAGTAAACTATCTGATACAGGCCGGACAAACCCAGGATGTTCAAAAACTATTGTATGGACTGGCACAGCGCGTGCCGCAGCATGGAGAAAAGTTTATGACTATGGCAGAACAGCTACGTAAAGAAGGGATTCAGGAAGGTAAACTCGTCACTTTGCGAAATGTGGCAAAAGCAATGCTAGCGCGGGGTTTTGATAGCAACCTCATCACTGAGATTACCGGGCTTTCCGCCGATGAACTCCAGCAACTCCGCCAATAAACACTGTATAGCCCACCCGATAACGATACCGAGTGGGCCAATCTCTTAGCGAGAAATAATCAGGTGAATGCCGAAGCCCGCGAACAGCGTGCCCGCCACGCCGTCGATCCACTTCGCCGCGCGCTGGTAGCCGCGACGCATTGCAGGCAGCGCAAACAGGCTCGCCACGACGGTAAACCAGGCCAGCGTTTCGAGGATAATCAACAGGAAAATCCCCCAGCGCTCGCCCGCACTGACGTTGTCACCGACAAACAGTGAGAACACTGAACCAAAGTAGATAATCGCTTTTGGGTTGGCGAGATTCGTCAGCAGGCCCTTCATAAAGCTGCGTCCGCCCTGAGCCAGTTCGACCTGCGGTTCTTCCGCAGCGTCAGACGGCTCTTTCTTCAGCGCCCCGCGCAGCATCTGGTAGCCCATCCAGCACAGGTACAGACCACCACCGACCATAATGATGGTGTGCAGCCACGCCATTTTTTCGATAATCAGATGCAGGCCGAGCAGCGCAACGCCCGCCCAGACCATCACACCACAGGTGATCCCTAGCACGCCCATCATCGCTTCTTTGCGCGAGCGGCTCACGGCGGTCTGGGAGACAAAAAAGAAGTCCGGCCCCGGGCTCATCAAGGCAATGATGTGCACCAGCGCGACGGTCAGGAATAACGTAATCATGATAGGCCTACCAAACGGGACGATAAATTCGCGGAAAAGAGTACAGTGAGTCACCATCTTTGCACTTTTTCCGCAAACTGACTACTCCTCGTCGTCACCGTCGACGTGAGCGCGAATCAGCGCCAGGAATTCACGACCAAAGCGTTCGAGTTTACGCGTGCCCACGCCGTTGACGCTGAGCATATCGCTTGGGGAGATAGGCATCTGTTCTGCCATTTCAATCAGCGTCGCGTCGTTAAAGACGACGTAAGGCGGGATATTTTCTTCATCGGCAATGGCTTTACGCAGCTTACGCAGCTTCGCAAACAGCTGCTTGTCGTAGTTACCCACAGCCGCTTTCTGCATCACGCGCGGCTTCAGCGCCACAATACGCGGCACCGCAAGCTGCAGCGGCACTTCGCCGCGCAGCACCGGACGGGAAGCATCGGTAAGCTGTAGCGCCGAATGTTGGGCTATGTTCTGGGTGACGAAGCCTAAATGAATGAGCTGACGAATGACGCTGACCCAGTGTTCATGGCTTTTGTCGCGCCCCATGCCGTACACCTTGAGCTTATCGTGGCCGAACTCGCGAATACGCTGACTGTTGGCACCGCGAATGACCTCAACGACGTAGCCCATCCCAAAGCGCTGGTTAACCCGGCCAATGGTGGAGAGCGCAATCTGCGCATCCTGCACGCCGTCGTACTGTTTCGGTGGGTCGAGGCAGATATCGCAGTTGCCGCACGGCTCCTGACGGCCCTCGCCAAAGTAGTTAAGCAGCACCAGACGACGGCAGGTCTGCGCTTCGGCAAACGCCCCCATCGCGTTGAGCTTATGCCGCTCGATATCCAGCAGCATGCCCTCTGGCTTTTCTTCCAGGCAGCGGCGCAGCCACGCCATATCGGCCGGATCGTAAAACAGCATCGCTTCCGCCGGTAGGCCATCGCGCCCGGCGCGGCCGGTTTCCTGATAGTAGGATTCGATATTGCGAGGGATGTCGAAGTGCACCACGAAACGGACGTTGGGCTTGTTGATACCCATCCCGAAGGCCACGGTAGCCACCACGATTTGCAGATCGTCACGCTGGAATTTTTCCTGCACGTCGGCGCGCACGGTGTTTTCCAGCCCGGCATGATACGCCGCTGCGCTGATGCCACGGCTTTGCAGGCGAGCCGCGGTGTCTTCCACCTTCGCACGGCTATTGCAGTAAATAATGCCGGATTTGCCCCGCTGCTCCTGCACGTAGCGCATCAGCTGATCGAGCGGTTTAAACTTCTCCATCAGCATGTAGCGGATATTCGGGCGGTCAAAGCTGCTGATTTGAATCAGCGGGTCATTCAGCCCCAGCAGGCGCACAATGTCGCTACGGGTAGTGTCATCGGCGGTGGCGGTCAGCGCCATAAACGGCAGCGCGGGGAAGCGCTGACGCAGCTGGCCAAGGGCCGCGTATTCCGGGCGGAAGTCATGCCCCCACTGCGAGATACAGTGCGCCTCATCCACCGCCAGCATCGCCGGATTCCAGTGCGCCAGATGCTCAAGGAAGTTATCCAGCATCAGACGTTCCGGGGCGATATAGAGCAGGCGAATCTGCCCGGTACGGCAGCCGGCCATCACCTCTTGCTGCTGTTCGCGGGTTTGGGTGGAGTTGATACAGGCCGCCGCCACGCCGTTCGCCAGCAGCTGATCGACCTGGTCCTTCATCAGCGAGATCAGCGGTGAAACTACCACCGTCAGGCCGTTAAGCACCAGCGCAGGAATTTGATAACACAGCGACTTACCGCCGCCGGTAGGCATCACGACCAGGCAGTCGCGCCCTTCCAGCACGGTGTCGATAATGGTTTCCTGGCCAGGGCGGAACTGCTGGTAGCCAAAGGTCTCTTGCAAAACCTGCTTAGCCAGCGATTCCTGATTTAAAACTTCCGCCTGTGCCACATTGACCCCATTACCGTTAAATAAAAACAGGCGCTATTTTCAGCGCCCGCGTGCCAAACTGCAACGTTTTAGACGAATTCCTTCGGCCATGCTCGCAACAAACCGCAGGAATTGCTCTTAAAACAGGTCGTTAAGCATGACCCCAACCCCAACGCGAGTCTGGTTAAAGTTATAGTCGATAAGCGATTCGCCATAACCGCTGTACACCTGAGTATAGAGGCGAACGTGCTTAGTGACCGGATAGCTCACGCCCAGTTCCGCGCCGCCGTAGCCGGTGTTCCAGTTGTATTGCCCCTGCGCACTGAGCACCGCGTCGCCCAGCTGGTAGCCGATTTTCAACCGGTAATAGCCCATATACTTGGTGATATCCGGGTTATCGTCGGTATCGCCAATCACGTACCAGGGCTTCACCTCAACCAGCCAGTTGCCGTTTTGCGCCATCAAACGCGTATAGAGTCGGTTCCAACTGCGGGAAGTGGGATCTGAGCGGCCGTTGGAATCATGGTTATAGCCCATCTCAACGTCGCGAAGCGTCCAGCCCGCGAAGCGATAATCGGTAGCAAAGCCGAGGAAAAGCTGCGGCTCATAGTTGGTCTCACGGAACGGCGAAGACTCATCGCTGTTGGAAAGCTGCCACCAGGAACGTTGGGTGTAAGACGCTGCCAGTACCGAGTTATCCCCCAGAATGCCGCGCCACAGCGGGAAGGCCAGGCTAAGCTGGAATTTCACCTCATCTTTGCGCGCATTCTCGGCCCAGTCGTAGGAACGAATCGCCTCTTTGTTGAGGTCGCTGGTCCAGGTGTAAAGCAGGTAGTTGCTTTCATAGGGGTAGAGCGTAAACGGGTTATCATGCTCCTGTAGAAGGTTGGCGATAATACTGCCGCGTACTGCCGGTGCATCGTACACCTCTTTAATTGTCGCTTCCTGTGCCAACGCCGCGACAGGCAGCAGCAGCGCCAGTAGCCCACTGAGTGAGATCCGCATCAGTCAACTTCCCCTGAGATATATGCAAATAATGGATAACAAATTGACACGTATTCTACCTGTTTACGCTGTTCTTGCTCATCAAACCTTTCTGAAAGTAGAAATCAACATTCAATCGGCATAAAATCAACATTTTATTAACAATGAAATGTAAGGTCACTATGTCTGCAGAACTCACCGCGGAAGCCGCACTCAAGCTGGTTGGCGAAATCTTTGTCTACCATATGCCGTTCAACCGGGCCCTGAATCTGGAGCTAGATGTCTACGAAAAGGCGTTCGCACAGCTGAGTTTTAACAACCAGCCGATGATGGTGGGCAACTGGGCGCAAAGCATTCTGCACGGAGGGGTGATCGCCTCGGCACTGGATGTCGCGGCAGGCCTGGTCTGCGTGGGCAGTACGCTGGCGCGTC
Organism: Kluyvera sp. EC_51; assembly: GCF_019584505.1. Classification (NCBI taxonomy): domain Bacteria; kingdom Pseudomonadati; phylum Pseudomonadota; class Gammaproteobacteria; order Enterobacterales; family Enterobacteriaceae; genus Kluyvera; species Kluyvera sp. EC_51. The sequence goes on from NZ_VDAG01000027.1 coordinate 32,654, forward strand.
ATGACACCATCAATGAAGATGAACTGCGCCAGCGCTTGTCAAAGATGGGTACCATCGACCTGCGCGTGGACTATCTGCGTCCAGGACGCGGCTCGCGCTTTACCGCCACCAGCACGCTGCTGCGCGCAGGCAACAAAGTTGCCGTTGCCCGCGTTGAGCTACACAACGAAGAGAAAACGCATATCGCCAGCGCCACGGCGACTTATATGGTGGGATAACCGCCAGAATCGCGTAAAATTGCGTTACTTTTTCGAAATGGATGTTTCACATGGATCCCAAACAAACGCGACAGGGCGTGCTTCTGGCCCTTGCCGCCTATTTCATCTGGGGCATCGCTCCAGCCTACTTCAAGCTGATTTACTACGTTCCTGCCGATGAGATCCTGACCCACCGCGTTATCTGGTCGTTTTTCTTTATGGTGGCGCTCATTAGCTTTAGCCGCCAATGGCCGCAGGTTAAAACGCTGCTGAAGACGCCAAAGAAGGTCTTCCTGCTGGTACTGTCGGCGGTGCTGATTGGCGGTAACTGGCTGCTGTTTATCTGGTCGGTCAATAACCACCATATGCTGGAGGCAAGCCTCGGCTACTTTATAAACCCGCTGGTGAATATTTTGCTGGGGATGATTTTCCTCGGCGAGCGTTTCCGCCGCATGCAATGGGTTGCCGTCGCGCTGGCGATTTGCGGCGTGTTAGTCCAGCTATGGACCTTTGGCTCGCTGCCAATCATTGCCCTGGGGCTGGCGTTCAGCTTCGCCTTCTATGGCCTGGTGCGTAAGAAAATTGCCGTCGATGCCCAGACCGGCATGCTGTTCGAGACGCTCTGGCTGCTGCCGGTAGCAGCGATTTATCTGTTCGGCATCGCCGATAGCGCCACCAGCCATATGGGTCAAAATCCGTGGTCGCTGAACCTGCTGCTGATTGCCGCAGGCGTGGTGACCACTATCCCATTGCTGTGCTTTACCGGGGCGGCGACCCGCCTGCGTCTGTCAACGCTGGGTTTCTTCCAGTACATCGGCCCAACGCTGATGTTCCTGCTGGCGGTGACGTTCTACGGTGAGGTGCCGGGCGCAGATAAGATGGTGACCTTTGCCTTTATCTGGGTGGCGCTGGCGATATTCGTGATGGATGCGGTGTATACGCAAAGACGGGTGCGCCGGAGCTAGAAGATTGCCGGATGGCGAAGCGCCATCCGGCACGGCTATTACAGCCAGTTCTTGCGCTTAAAGTACAGGTACGGCGCAAGCCCGGCCAGAATCATAAAGATAATCGCGCCAGGGTAACCAAAGCTCCACTTCAGCTCCGGCATAAACTCAAAGTTCATCCCGTAGCTGGAGGCCACCAGCGTCGGCGGCAGGAAGACCACGGAGACCACCGAGAAGATCTTGATAATGCGGTTCTGCTCGATGTTGATAAAGCCCATCGCCGCCTGCATCAGGAAGTTAACCTTCTGGAACAGCGATTCGTTGTGCGGCAGCAGGGATTCGATATCTCGCAGAATCTCCCGTGCCTGCTCCAGCTGGCCTGCCGGCAGACGCGCCTTACGCACGAGGAAGTTCAGCGCGCGCTGGGTATCCATCAGACACAGGCGAACCTTCCAGCCGATATCTTCCAGTTCCGCCAGCGTCGAGAGCGCTTCGTCGTACTCATCGCCCTGATGCCCTTCCATAATGACGCGGCTTAGCTTTTCGAGGTCGCTATAGATGTTTTCGATTTCGTCCGCCAGCTGTTCGATCTTGGTTTCGAACAGGTCGAGCAGCAGTTCGTAGGCGTTACCGTCCGCCATCGCCTGGTTACGCGCACGCATGCGGTAGAGGCGAAATGCCGGTAGCTCACGCTCACGCAGGGTGAACAAACGCCCTTCGCGGATGGTGAATGCGACGGTGGAGTTACCTGCGTGATCGTCCGCATCTTCATAAAAGAAGAAGGAGTGAATGTGCAGGCCGTCTTCGTCTTCAAAAAAACGTGCGGATGCTTCGATGTCTTCCAGTTCAGGGCGCGTGGCCAGGTTCTGGCCCAAATCCTTTTGCACACGGTTTCGTTCGTCGTCATCTGGCTCGACTAAATCTACCCAAACCGAGCTGGCAAGATGATCGATCTCATCCGCCTCAAGACGCGTTAAACGATTGTTTTCCAGTTGAAATGCGCTCAGCATGACCGGGACTCCCAATGCAAAAAATTATCGGACAGCCGGTGGGCACACAGAAACTACAGGGGTTTCAGACCATTAAACAGCCTGACTCAATGCGACGGGAAATACGAGTCGCTGACAACCGCTAAGGCTATCAGCATAAGAGGATAGCCTTAGGAGTTGTTCCTGAATGACAGGAAGGTGAGCCAGCATCTACTGGGTGTGTCCAAGGCTTTGTCCTCTTAGCGTAATCGTGCGCGCATGTTACGCCAGCAAAAAAACGCCGTCAACACGCAACGAAACGCTAAGTTAGATTAATTACCTTCTCTTTATTAAGGCTAGCAGAAGGTGACAAAAATGTTATGTTTTTCTGAATGTTATACGTTTTCTAACCTGGCGTAAGCGGCCACCAGCCATTTAATTCCTTGCCCCTGGAAAGCGACCTGCAGTCGGCTATGTTCACCGCTGCCTTCCAGGTTGACGATGGTGCCTTCACCAAACTTAGCATGGCGTACACGCTGGCCAAGCTTATAGCCGGTGTCGTTCTCCGCCATTGGCGTGCCCATTCGCTGATGGCTGACCGGGCGGCTGACCGTCGCGCGCAGACGAACCTCTTCGACACAGGCTTCCGGCAGCTCGCCGATAAAGCGCGACGGGCGATGGTAAACCTCTTTGCCGTACAGGCGACGGGTTTCGGCGTAGGTCAGCGTTAGCTTCTGCATTGCACGGGTGACGCCGACGTAGGCCAGGCGGCGCTCTTCTTCCAGACGCCCGCCTTCATCCAGCGACATCTGGCTTGGGAACATCCCCTCTTCCATGCCGACGATAAACACCTGCGGGAATTCCAGGCCTTTCGCCGAGTGCAGGGTCATCAACTGCACCGCGTCCTGCCAGGTATCTGCCTGGCCTTCCCCGGCTTCCAGCGCCGCGTGGGAGAGGAACGCCTGCAGCGGCATTAAATCTTCATCTTCTTCGTTGTAGCTGAACTGGCGCGTTGCCGTGACCAGTTCGTCTAAGTTCTCGATTCGCGTCTGGCCCTTCTCGCCTTTTTCCTGCTCGTACATCATGCGCAGGCCAGAGTCTTTCACCACACGGTCGGTCTGCACGTGCAGCGGCATATCGGCCGTTTCCTGCGCCAGTGCGTCAATCAGCTCCATAAAGCGTTGCAGCGCGCTTGCCGCACGACCGGCAAGGGCTTTCTCCTGCAGCAGCTCACGGCAGGCCTGCCACAGCGTCAGCTGACGGTCACGCGAGGTCTGGCGTACCACGTCCAGCGTGCGATCGCCGATGCCGCGGGTTGGCGTGTTCACCACGCGCTCAAACGCGGCGTCGTCATTACGGTTGGCAATCAGGCGCAGATAGGAGAGCGCGTCTTTGATTTCCTGACGTTCGAAGAAGCGCATACCGCCGTAGATTCGGTACGGCATGCTGGCCTGCAGCAGCGCCTCTTCCAGCACGCGTGATTGGGCGTTGCTGCGGTAGAGGATGGCGCATTGCGTCAGCGCGCCGCCGTTGTCCTGCCAGGTCTTGATGCGGTTCACCACAAAGCGCGCTTCATCGAGTTCGTTAAACGCGCAGTAGAGTGAAATCGGTTCGCCGTCGGCGCCGTCGGTCCACAGCTTTTTGCCCAGGCGCCCGTTGTTGTTTTCAATCAAGGCGTTCGCGGCGCTGAGGATATTGCTGGTTGAACGGTAGTTCTGCTCCAGACGGATGGTTTCTGCACCGGGGAAATCGTTGAGGAAGCGCTGGATGTTCTCCACCTGCGCCCCGCGCCAGCCGTAGATCGACTGGTCGTCATCGCCCACGATCATCACCTTACCGGTGTCGCCCGCCAACAGGCGGATCCAGGCGTACTGAATGTTGTTGGTATCCTGGAATTCGTCCACCAGGATATTGGTAAAGCGTTCGCGATAGTGCTGCAGGATATGCGGTTTGTTGAGCCACAGCTCATGAGCGCGCAGCAGCAGCTCGGCGAAGTCCACCAGCCCCGCGCGGTCACACGCTTCCTGGTAGGCTTGGTAGACCTTCTGCCAGGTCTGCTCAACCGGGTTACCGTAGCTTTGCAGATGGTGAGGGCGCAGCCCTTCATCTTTCTGGCTGTTGATAAACCACATTGCCTGGCGCGGCGGCCACTGTTTCTCGTCGAGGTTCATCGCCTTGATCAGGCGCTTCAGCAGGCGCAGCTGGTCTTCGCTATCGAGGATCTGGAAATCCTGCGGCAGATTGGCGTCCAGGTGGTGCGCACGCAGCAAACGGTGCGCCAACCCGTGGAAGGTCCCGACCCACATGCCGCCCTGCGACGTGCCCATCAGCTCAGCGATACGGTGGCGCATCTCCGCCGCCGCTTTGTTGGTAAAGGTGACCGCCATGATGGAGTACGGCGAGCAGTTTTCGACGCTTTGCAGCCAGGCAATACGGTGCACCAGCACGCGCGTTTTGCCGCTGCCTGCCCCGGCGAGCACCAGCATATTGGTCCGCTCCGCCGCGACGGCTTCGCGCTGTTTATCGTTGAGGCTGTCGAGCAGGTAAGAAACGTCCATTGGCACCGCCGGAATCAACAGGGCCCAGTGGGACCCCTGGGAATTTATACAGAGTTGCTTACGATTATATCAGCGAGGTCAGAGATGCCAACCGGGAAATCTCGACATGCGGCAACAAACGGCAGTCTGCGGTTTGCATCAGGTCGGCATTTTCCGGTTTGATCCAGCAGGCCTGCATGCCGCAGCGAATCGCGCCTGCCACGTCGGTGGTCAGGTCATCGCCCACGTGCAGAATCTCGCCGAGCGGTACGTTGAGCTTGTCGGCCGCCAGATGGTACATATCGGCAAACGGCTTCGAGCGCCCGTCCGGGCCGGCGCGCAGCACGAACTGGAAGTAGTCGCTCAGGCCGAACAACTCCGGCTGAGCGTTACCGTTGGTGATCGCCACCAGCGGCCATTTTTGGCCCAGTTTCGCCAGCGTGTCGTGGGTTTCCTGCGGCACATCAATCCGGCTACGCCACTGGGCGAAATTCGCCATCGCCGCATCGGCACCCGCTTTGGCTTCCTGAACCGTCAGCCCAAGCTGACGCATACCAGACTCCAGCGCGCGCCAGCGCCACTCGGTGACGTCGTGGTAGATTTCAGGCTCTGTCTTTAACAACGCATCGCGCCACTGCTGCAACGTACGAGCATCGAAGTTCGCCAGCGCCGGATGGTAGCCGCGCACAAAGGTCAGCGACTCCTGCATCGTTCGGTCAATCACCGGGCGGTTATCGTAAAGGGTGTCATCAAGGTCAAACGTCAGCGCAGCGATAGCGCCCAACGGCCGATAAAAACGCATTATTTCTCCCGTTTGGCGCGCGGATGCGCCGCATCGTACACCGAGGCAAGGTGTTGAAAATCAAGGTGGGTATAGATTTGGGTGGTCGACAGGTTGGCGTGGCCCAGTAGTTCCTGCACACCGCGCAGGTCACCGCTCGACTCGAGCATATGGGTAGCAAACGAGTGGCGCAGCTTGTGAGGGTTCACGTGGCTATTCAGCCCCTGCTTGATACCCCATTCGGCAAAGCGCTTTTGCACATTTCGCGCCGAAATCCGTTTGCCAAGCTTCGAGAGAAACAGCGCATCCTCGTCGCTGCCGAACAGTCCACGCAGGTCGAGCCAATGCTCAATCCACGCCACGGCATTGCGGCCAATCGGCAGGCGACGCTCTTTGCTGCCTTTCCCCATCACCCACACTTCACCGGTATCGAGATCCAGATGTTTAATATCCAGATTCACCAGTTCAGAAAGACGTAGCCCCGCGCCGTACATCACCTCCAGCATGGCGCGATCGCGCACCGCCAGCGGGTCATTGAGATCGATATCCAGCAGACGGTTAACGTCATCAACGTCGATATTTTTTGGCAGATGGCGCGGCGCTTTCGGCGCGGCGATACCTTTTGCCGGGTTAGCCGGAAGCTCGCCCTGACTCACCATCCAGTCAAAGAAGCTGCGCAGCGCCGACAGGCGTAACGCCAGACTGGCGGCACCCAGCCCTTTGCGGCGGCTGCGGGTCGCCACGCTGCGCACCATCGCAGCATCACATTGTTGCCAATTCTGCAGGCCCATCCCTTCGACCAGTTCAATAATGGCATCAAGCTGACGCTGATAGTTGAGGAGCGTGATGGGGCTAAGCTGGCGCTCTACGCCCAGATAGCGCAGAAAGCGGGTAACGGCTGGCCCTAGCCCGGTACCGGTCATACGCGCTCGATCCAGCGTTCCAGCAGGCCCGGCAGCATCAGGGCGATTTCCTGCAGCAGCTGTGTGCCCTGCCCCGGCTGATAGTGGTGCGGGTCGCGGCTGCTAAAGAGGATCACGCCTAAATCGCCATCGCTGCCCATCATCGACATCGCCACCGACCCTACGGCTTTCGCCTCAGGAAGCACCAGCAGCAGTTCAGGGCCGTTAAGGGGGCCAAGATAGTGGTTGGCCTGACCTAAGCGCTGAATGCGCAGCGGCTCAAAAGCCTGACGGGAGAGCACCAGATCGGTATGTCTGGAAGGGGCGCCGAGACGCCAGCGGTCGGAGAACAGCCGCAGCGATGCGCCTGCCAGCCCCAGCTCACGCGCCCAGCGATGGAAGCGCAGCAGGAGATCGTCCAGACTTTCCGCGCAGGCCAGCCGGTTTTGTAGATGCAACAGGCGGTAAAACAGGCTTTCGTTCGCCGTCGCCTGTTCCATAAGCTGGCTCATGTTCTCTTCCAGCATGGCAATGTAGTTGCGCGAACGCGCCATGTGCCACTCCACCAGAGAGACCATGCCCCGCACCGGGTGCGGGACGCGCATTTGCTCAACCACTGCGGCATTACGAATAAAGAATTCAGGATGTTGCAACAGATAATCCACGACCGCGCCGTCATTCAGCGTAGTGAGAGCGTCCTGCTGTTCTTCCCCGACGTGTTTCATAAGTGAATAAATCCGTCATAGACATGTGCCGCCGGGCCAGTCATAAACAACGGTTGGCCCGGGCCTTTCCAGGCGATATCAAGTCGCCCGCCCGGCAGTTCCACGCGCACCTCTTCCGCCAGCAAGCCCTGCTGGATGCCGACGGCAACCGCCGCACATGCGCCGCTGCCGCAAGCCTGAGTTTCACCCGCACCGCGTTCGTAAACGCGCAGACGGATGTGGTCCCGCTTCACTACCTGCATAAAACCAATGTTAGCGCGTTCTGGGAAACGTTCATGACTTTCCATCACCGGGCCAAGCGTTTCTACCGCGGCGGTGTCGACATCATCGACCTGAATCACGCAGTGTGGGTTCCCCATGGAGACCACGCCGCACAATACTGTCTGCTCAGAGGCGCGCATGATATAGGTCTTTTCCGCTTTGTTAGCGCGAAACGGCACCTGAGACGGTTCAAAGTTCGGCTCGCCCATATTCACGCGAACCAGCTCGTCGTCGGTCACGCTTAAGACCATACGGCCATTGGCGGTGCTCACGCGGATATCGCGCTTGTTGGTCAACCCTTTCAGGCGCACAAAGCGGGCGAAGCAGCGGGCACCGTTACCGCACTGGGAGACTTCGCTGCCGTCGGCATTGAAGATGCGGTAGTGAAAATCCAGATCGGGGTCGTAAGGCGGTTCCACGACCAGCAGTTGATCGAAACCCACGCCAAGATGCCTGTCCGCCAGTCGGCGGATAAGCTCGGGCGAGAAAAAGACATTCTGCGTTACCGCGTCGACGACCATGAAATCGTTGCCGAGGCCATGCATTTTAGAGAACTGCATCATCTACTCCAGTTGCGCGGAACAGAACGGTAATATTAGTAATTAACCTGCGTCGGGCCGCCGTTATCACCACGGTCGTTACGATCCGGAGAACTGCTCTGAATCGGAGGAGTGACGGGTTGCGTCGGCGGAGCTGCCGTTTTATCAGCCGGAGGAAAATAGAGTGGGCCCTTCAGGCCGCAGCCTGCAAGGCTAGATAATGCAAGTAACACTGCCAGCGGTCGAAAAATCTTATTCATTCTTAAGATGCCTGTAGTTCAATGCTTTCTATTTTCTATCATCGCAGGAGAAGGCGCAAAAGCAAGCGTTAAGCACCTGACTGCAACGTGATTTGTTTCACGCTATACTGCCGCCATCACTAAATAACGGGAAACAACAATGAACGACAGTGAATTTCATCGCCTCGCCGATACCCTGTGGCTGACCATCGAAGAACGTCTGGACGACTGGGACGGCGATAGCGATATCGACTGCGAGATCAACGGCGGCGTGCTGACCATCAGCTTTGAAAATGGCAGCAAAATTATTATTAACCGCCAGGAGCCATTGCACCAGGTGTGGTTGGCGACCAAACAGGGCGGCTACCATTTTGACCTGAAGGGTGATGAGTGGATTTGCGACCGCAGCGGCGAAACCTTCTGGGATCTGTTAGAGCAGGCGGCAACACAGCAGGCGGGTGAAGAGGTTAGCTTCCGCTAAGCACTCTGCACGATCCCCAGAGTCGGCGTAAACGCCTCGTCCGGGCTACGGATCATAACGGTAGCCCGGCCGAGCGAAGCGACGCCGGGATTTTAAGAGAAATACTGCTGCAACAACGGCGCGTTGTTATTGTCCTGATTGGACGGCGGCGGCACGATGGCCTGGCTGCGGAACGGGATCACCTGCGCGCGCCCATCAACCTTCACAATCTGGTAGAACTGCGGCAGGTTGAAGTTGATAAAGCTTGAGCCGTAGGTAAAGCGATCGTGTGACGACGAGTAGAAGCGGCTGACGTCACGCACCAGCTCTTCTTTGCTACCTTCGCAATGGTGGTACACCTCTGCGCGGTTGCTCTCGTCAAGAATATAGATATTAAAGCCCTGATCTTCGCCCGACTCTTCGAAGAAGAACTGAATAATCCCTTCACTGGCAAAACCATCGACCACCTGCGGTAGCTCAACATGGTTAGTCTCAACCTGGACGGATAGCCCGTGCAGCTTGTTATGCGAAATGGCGCCGTAGAACTCAATGGCGTTTTCCAGCTTCTGCACCGACACGTTCAGACGTTCAAAGAACAGGCCCCAGGTCTGCCCGGAGACACGCAGCGCTTTAAAGCGCCCGGTTTCCTGACGGGTGCTGGAAAGGCGCAGTTCGATGCATTCCGACACCAGTTGCTGTACGCGAGTACGGATTAAACCGCGCAGGTGTTGGCTATAACAGAACACTTCGACGCTGTCCGGCGGCGCGGCATCCTGGTGCATTTTACCGAGGATGGTTTTCAGCGCTTCGATCATCGCCTGCTCGCCGTTGAAGTGCAGCGTACGCACTTCGTTCCACGAGTTGCGATACAGCAGGTCGACGCTGCCGACCAGGCATTTCTGATCTTCGCCGAAGCTGAAGGTATCGAGCTTGCGGAAATCAAAATGCACCACCTGATTGCGGAAGGCCGCCGTCGGGTCATATTCGAGGTTAACAATAATCGCCAGATGGCGAATTTCGCACGGGCTGTAGAGCGCTTTCGGCGTTGGTGCAGGCAGACGCAGCGGGAAGTGGTGCGACACGTCAGCAACCATCTCCTGCAGTTTGGCCAGATCGACAATACCGTTGCCCTTGATAAACAGGCGCGTACGCGAGGTCAGCAAGCCGTTAAACCAGGCCCAGGCCACCAGCTTATTCAGATAGCGGTTATATTCCAGCGGCTGATGGCTGACGATAGATTCCATGTTCGGCGCGCGATTGTAGAGGTACCAACCCGTACGGTTGGCACGTCCCGGCGGAACATAGATAAAGGTCAGATTCGGTTCGGACAGGTCCGGAGAGATCTGCGGGTTCACCAGCGTCACTTTACCTGGCAGCGCTTCAAACGCGGCGTACAGCTTACGCGTCAGCACACCGATGTCCTGCGGGCTAGCGGAAACGCTCAGGTTGTTACGACGAGCGAAGCGAATCAGGTTACGGTAGCTCTGCATCATCGCGTCGAGCAGTTCGTTGTGCGCTTCACGCACCTGATCGATTTTCCAGTTGGCGCGGTTATCAAGCATCGCCAGACGCTCTTCGCTCCAGCCCCACTCTTTCACCAGTTGGCCGACCACTTCACGACGCCAGCCAACGCAGGCGCGTTCACGGCTGAGCTTTTCGCACACCTTCAGATAGAAGCAGCGGCGTACGAGGTCGAGGCGGGTTTCATCTTCAATCGCCTTCAGGTACTCGGTCACGCGCTCCAGCATCATGCAGTAGGCATCAAGACCGAAGGAGACGATCTCGCCGTCGTGCAGGCGCTGTTTAATGTCTTTCGCCAGCAGGTGCGTATTCGGGTATTCCCAGGAATAGGCTTCCAGCAGCAGGGTTTTCAGCACCGCTTTATACGGTGAGTCGATGCTCTTATAGAGCTGCCACAGGCTGGCACCGAAGTACTCTTCGGCGGAGAGCGAGCTCAATCCACCGAGGTCGAGCCATTCGTTCGGCGTCAGTACGCCCTGGGCGTAAAGGGTCATCACGTAATCGTCGTAATGATCTTCTTCTTCGCCCGGCACCATATTCCACAGAATACGTTTGCCCGCCAGGCGGACCGCCGTGCGGTAAAATTCGTCGAGCAGTAAAATGTGCTGCGTTGAACCACAGTCTTCGCCGCCGAGGCTACCGCTTTCATTATGACGGAAGCGGTTTTCGTCGATCAGGAAGAAGCTGACTTCAACGCCCAGCGATGCCGCCCAGCTTTCCAGCAGGCTGCATTTGCGCTGTAACAATTGGCGTTCATCATTATCGAGCCACGACTGGTGGCAGACCCAGATGTCCAGGTCGGAAGAGCAGCTCTGCCCTACCGATGAGGTACTCCCCATCGAGTAGACGCCGGTAATCGGCAGTTCACCTTTTGCGGAGGTCTGCGGCGGCATACCGCGATGCAGTTCGAGCTCATCAAGATAGTGGCGTTGGGTTTCATCAGGCGTGTAGAGGCAGATGCCCTTGGGAACGTTACCGTCGAGGTAACCCGGCATCAGCGGATGATGATAATGTAATAATGTCGGCAGTAGACTGTAAACCTGCTGGAAAGCAGGTCCCATGGCTGCAAGCGCGCGATCCACACGCAGTTGGTTGATGGCATCCAGTCTCTGTTTCAGTGTCTCAATATAGAGGTACAAGACATATCGCCTGATGTTCAAAACCTCGACGTATCCTGTCAGAGCGGTACGGAGGTTTTAATATTTCAACAAGAAGAACCGTTACCGTTTTATTGTCCGCCGTTGTGATTATCGAATTTTGGACAAAAAATGGTTTAAAACGTGATCAATTTAACACCTTGCCGGTTGACCGTAAAGAATGTTGCACTACAACAAGTGTAGCATTGAATGCTGCTGTAAACCCCGGCATACGATCAAGACAGTGCCAGTAATGAACGGTAAACACAACCCCGTTTATGCTTACCTTTACTGACTCTCAAGGCACGCTTCGTGCATACCCCTTAATTCCCAGCAAGAATTTTTACGAAGACCGTGAAAACTAACATCATTAGGGCAACAATGTTAGGATGGTCAATGGATGATAACGACGGTAACAAGCATGTTAGACAAAGTTTTGAGAATTGCCACACGCCAAAGTCCGCTCGCTCTCTGGCAAGCGCACTATGTACAAGAACGCCTGATGGCCTGCCATCCTGGGCTTACGGTGACGCTCGTGCCGATGGTCACGCGAGGGGACATCATCCTCGATACGCCGCTGGCAAAAGTGGGCGGTAAAGGGCTTTTCGTCAAAGAGCTTGAGCTTGCGCTGCTTGAAAACCGTGCGGACATCGCCGTCCACTCGATGAAAGATGTCCCGGTAGAGTTCCCGGAAGGGCTTGGGCTGGTGACTATCTGCGAACGTGACGACCCGCGCGATGCCTTCGTCTCCAATCATTACGCCTGCATGGACGACCTCCCGGCAGGTAGCATCGTCGGTACCTCCAGCCTGCGCCGCCAGTGCCAGTTGGCCAAGCGTCGCCCGGATCTGGTGATCCGCTCGCTGCGCGGCAACGTCGGCACGCGTCTGAGCAAGCTCGATAACGGTGACTACGATGCCATTATTCTGGCAGTCGCGGGGCTAAAACGCCTTGAACTGAATGACCGTATTCGCCAGCCGATGTCACCGGAAGAGTCGCTCCCGGCGGTCGGCCAGGGTGCCGTCGGCATTGAGTGCCGTCTGGACGATGAACAGACCCGCGCCCTGCTCGCACCATTAAACCACGACGACACCGCCATTCGCGTTCGCGCCGAGCGCGCCATGAACACGCGTCTGGAAGGTGGCTGCCAGGTGCCTATCGGCAGCTACGCTGAGCTGAACGACGGCGAACTGTGGCTGCGCGCGCTGGTTGGCGCGCCGGATGGCAGTGAGATGGTGTGCGGTGAACGCCGCGGCAAGCCGGAAGATGCCGAGCGCATGGGCATTGAACTTGCCGACGAACTGCTGGACAACGGCGCGCGGGCAATCCTTGCCGCCGTTTACGACGGAGATGCCGCCGTATGACCATTCTGGTTACCCGCCCCTCCCCGCAAGGTGAAGAGTTAGTCAGCCGTTTGCGCGCGCTGGGGCGAGTAGCCTGGAATTTCCCGCTGATAGAATTTACGCCCGGACGCGAGCTGAACGCGCTGATACCGGCGCTTGGCGCACTGCGCGAAGGCGATTTAGCGTTTGTTCTGTCGCAGCACGCGGTCAGCTTCGCCCACGCGCAGCTTCAGCAGCAGCGCGTTAGCTGGCCCACTTCTCCCCGTTATTTTGCGATTGGCCGTACTACGGCGCTGGCGCTACATCAGGCGAGCGGCCTTGATGTTCGCTATCCATTAGATCGGGAAATCAGCGAAGTGTTGCTACAATTACCTGAATTGCAAACTATTGCGGGAAAGAAGGCGCTGATTCTGCGCGGCAACGGCGGGCGTGAACTGCTGGCCGAAACGCTGAGCGCACGCGGCGCCGATGTCACCCTTTGCGAATGCTACCAGCGCAGCGCTATCCACTATGACGGCGCCGAAGAGGCTATGCGCTGGCAGTCGCGAGAGGTCAACACCCTCGTGGTGACCAGCGGCGAAATGCTGCAACAACTCTGGACGCTGATTCCCCTCTGGTACCGGGAGCGCTGGCTGCTCACCTGTCGGCTACTGGTGGTGAGTGAGCGTATTGCAAAACTGGCCCAGGAGTTGGGCTGGCAGGATATTCAGGTTGCCGATGGCGCAGACAACGATGCGCTGCTGCGCGCACTACAATAACTCTCAAAATTGGAAGCCATAATGACGGAACAAAAAGAAAACTCCGCCGTGGTTGAAGAGTCCGAAGATGCGGTGAAAACCTCACCGCAGCCCGACGCTCGTAAGCCGGAAAATGCTGAGAAGAAAAATAACGGCGGGAAAACCAGTCTGGCGCTCAGCACCGTTGCTATCGCCATTGCGCTAGCGGCAGGCATTGGCCTGTACGGCTGGGGCAAACAGCAGGCCGTCAACCAGACTCAGACCAGCGACACCCTCGCCAATCAGCTTATCGCCCTGCAAAAAACGCAGGACGCACAAAAAGAGGCGCTGGAAACCACGCTTAAACAGCAGGCCGAACAGCTGCAGGAAGCCAAAACCCAGCAGGCGGAAATGGCTAAACAGCTGGACGAAATGCAGCAGAAAGTGGCGGCCATTTCCGGTACTGACTCGAAAACCTGGCTGCTGGCCCAGTCTGACTTCCTTGTGAAGCTGGCCGGACGCAAGCTGTGGAGCGATCAGGACGTCACCACCGCTGCCGCGCTGCTGAAAAGCGCCGACGCGAGCCTGGCGGATATGAACGACCCAAGCTTAATCGCCGCGCGTCGCGCCATTACCGAAGATATTGCCAGCCTCTCCGCCGTCTCTCAGGTGGACTACGACGGTATCATCCTCAAGGTTAATCAGCTCGCCAATCAGGTGGATAACCTGCGTCTGGCAGACAACAACACCGACGATTCGCCGATGGATAACGACGGCAGCGAGCTGTCGGCCTCGCTCGGCGAATGGCGTGTAAATCTGCAGAAAAGCTGGCAGAACTTTATGGACAGCTTTATTACCATTCGTCGTCGCGATGAAACCGCCGTCCCGCTGCTGGCGCCAAACCAGGATATCTACCTGCGGGAGAATATCCGCGCCCAACTGCTTGCCGCCTCTCAGGCGATACCGCGCCATCAGGATGAAACCTTCAAGCAGGCGCTGGATAACGTTTCAACCTGGGTACGCGCTTACTACGATACCGACGATGCCGCCACGAAGACGTTCCTTGATGAGATCGACAAACTCAGCCAGCAGAGCATCTCCATGGATATCCCGGAAACGCTGCAAAGCCAGCCGATTCTGGAAAAGCTGATGCAAACCCGTGTGCGTAACCTGATGGCGCAGCCTGCCGTCACGTCCGCAGAGCCTGTCGCTGTGGCCCCCGTGCAGCCAGCACCAGCACCTGCCCCAGCGCAAGGAGAGTAACCGATGCTAAAAGTTCTCTTACTCTTTGCACTGCTGATTGCCGGTGTGGTGGTCGGCCCGATGATCGCTGGCCATCAGGGTTATGTTCTGATTCAGACCGACAACTATAACGTTGAAACCAGCGTGACCGGTTTAGTCATTATCATGATCCTGATAATGGTAGCGCTGTTCGCCCTGGAGTGGATTCTGCGCCGTATCTTCCGCACCAGCGCCCACACGCGTGGCTGGTTTGTTGGTCGTAAGCGTCGCCGTGCGCGTAAGCAGACGGAACAGGCGCTGTTGAAGTTGGCAGAAGGCGACTATCAGCAGGTTGAGAAGCTGATGTCGAAAAATGCCGATCACGCCGAGCAACCAGTGGTGAACTACCTGCTGGCAGCCGAAGCGGCACAGCAGCGCGGTGACGAAGCGCGCGCCAATCAGCACCTTCAGCGTGCCGCTGAAAACGCAGGCAACGACCTGATTCCGGTCGAAATCACCCGCGTCCGCCTGCAATTGGCACGCCACGAGAATCACGCGGCGCGCCACGGCATTGATAAGCTACTGGAAGTGGCACCGCGCCACCCGGAAGTGCTGCGTCTGGCAGAGCAGGCCTATATTCAGACCGGAGCCTGGAGCTCGCTGCTGGATATCATCCCGTCCATGGCGAAAGCCCACGTCGGCGACGACGCGCACCGTGCAGCGCTGGAACAGCAGGCGTGGATTGGTCTGATGGATCAGGCTCGCGCCGATCAGGGCAGCGAAGGGCTGCGTAACTGGTGGAAAAACCAGAGCCGTAAAACCCGTCATCAGGTGGCCCTGCAGGTCGCCATGGCCGATCACCTGATTGAATGTGACGATCATGACACCGCACAGCAGATCATTATCGATGGGCTGAAGCGCCAGTATGACGATCGTCTGGTGATGCTGATCCCGCGCCTGCGCACCAATAACCCGGAGCAAATGGAAAAACTGCTGCGCCAGCAGATCAAAACGGTAGGCGATCGCCCGCTGTTGTGGAGTACGCTGGGTCAGTCGCTGATGAAGCACGGCGAGTGGCAGGAAGCGAGCCTGGCGTTCCGCGCTGCGCTGAAGCAGCGTCCGGACGCGTTCGACTACGCGTGGCTTGCCGATACGCTTGATCGTCTGAAGCAGCCGGAAGAAGCAGCGGCAATGCGCCGTGATGGGTTGATGCTGACGCTGCAGAATAACCCGCCCGCGTAAGGTGGAGCATTTGTTAAGGGGCCGAATGGCCCCTTTTTTTGGCCGCTGTGCGGCCCCGGCGGCTGTGCGGCCCCGGCGGCGCTGCGCTTGGCCGGACTACAACTGGGCATAAAAAAACGCCCGCTCCTTTTGGGAGCAGGCGTTAAACAGGTTTAATTCGACAACATAATGGGTGC
This sequence comes from Kluyvera sp. EC_51, assembly GCF_019584505.1. NCBI lineage: Bacteria > Pseudomonadati > Pseudomonadota > Gammaproteobacteria > Enterobacterales > Enterobacteriaceae > Kluyvera > Kluyvera sp. EC_51. The sequence goes on from NZ_VDAG01000027.1 coordinate 48,561, forward strand.
TTCACTCAACGTAATGTCCATGGTGTCTGATGAGGCAAAAGCGACATCTGTCAGTGGACGATAAGCACCGTAAACGGCTCTGCGTCATTCCCGAGTTTATGAGGCCAAAAGCGAACATAAGAGGTGGAATGAGCATCTACGCGGCGCATTATGTCACAGGATCCTCAGGGAGGACACTCCTGAACGAGAAAATAAATAAGATAATATTCATTCCCTATATCAATTCATAAAAAAACAGCGCGCAATATTTGATCCTGCCCCTTTCTATAGCGGACTTATATTTACAGAGTAAAAATATAAGGTATAGAATTTCCCGCGCTGCATCGGCCCATTTTATATTCACTGAAATAAAAGAATCACCTCTATTTATTCATCAGATCGTTACGCCCAATCGCGGCGTATAAATTAAATCAGTAAAATATATAAATCATGGAGATATTATAATGGATTTATCTTTCCCCCCAAGGCTACTGGCGATCGCTGTGCTGGCGGCACTTCCCGTGCTGGCTAACGCCGCAGACACGCCTGCGGTAGCCAAAGCCAGAGAAGGTTTTGCCGGCTACGATCACCCCAATCAATATTTAGTAAAACCGGCGACCACCATTGCTGAAAATATGATGCCGGTCATGATGCACCCCGAGCAGAATAAAGAGACACAGCAAAAACTCGCGGATATTGCCAAAAAAACCGGGAAGAAACCCAACGTGGTTATTTTCGTGCTGGATGACGTCGGCTGGATGGACGTCGGCTTTAACGGCGGCGGTATTGCCGTTGGCAACCCAACGCCGGATATTGACGCCGTCGCCAGCCAGGGGCTTATTCTGACATCGGCCTATTCACAGCCAAGTTCTTCACCTACGCGCGCCACCATCATGACCGGGCAGTACTCCGTTCACCACGGTATTCAAATGCCGCCAATGTACGGCATGCCGGGGGGCCTGGAAGGGCTGACTACCCTACCGCAACTGCTGCACGATCAAGGGTACGTTACCCAGGCGATCGGTAAATGGCACATGGGTGAAAACGAAGGGTCGCAGGCACAAAACGTCGGCTTTGATGACTTCCGAGGCTTTAACTCGGTATCGGATATGTACACCGAATGGCGCGACGTTCATGTAAACCCGGAAGTCGCGCTGAGCCCGGACCGCGCGGAGTACATTAAAAATCTGCCGTTCAGTAAAGATGATGTCCACGCCGTACGCGGCGGCAAGCAGGAAGCCATCGCCGATATCACGCCGAAATATATGGAAGATCTGGATCAGCGCTGGATGCAGTACGGCGTTGAGTTCCTCAATAAGATGACCAAAAGCGATAAGCCGTTCTTCCTGTACTACGGCACGCGCGGCTGTCACTTCGACAACTATCCGAACGCCAAATATGCGGGTAGTTCACCGGCTCGCACCTCTTACGGCGACTGCATGGTGGAGATGAATGACGTCTTCGCTAACCTGTATAACGCGCTGGAGAAAAACGGCCAGCTGGAAAATACGCTGATTGTCTTTACCTCCGACAACGGCCCGGAAGCCGAAGTCCCACCGCATGGCCGTACGCCGTTCCGCGGTGCAAAAGGCTCAACCTGGGAAGGCGGTGTTCGCGTACCGACCTTCGTCTACTGGAAAGGGATGATCCAGCCGCGTAAATCGGACGGCATTGTCGATCTGGCGGATCTGTTCCCTACCGCGCTGGCACTGGCCGGGAAAGGCGGAGCCGAAGTCGCTAAGCTGGTGCCGACAACCACCTTTATCGATGGCGTCGACCAGTCTTCATTCTTCCTCGGTACCAACGGCCAATCTAACCGTAAAGCAGAGCATTACTTCCTGAACGGCCAGCTGTCCGCCGTACGTATGGATGAATTTAAATATCATCTGGTTATCCAGCAGCCGTATGCCTTTACCCAAAGCGGCTACCAGGGCGGTTTCTCCGGCGCCATCATGCAGACGGCCGGTACCGCGGTCTTTAATCTCTACACCGACCCGCAGGAAAGCGATGCTATCGGCGTGCGCCACATTCCAATGGGCGTGCCGCTGCAGACCGAAATTCATGACTATATGAAGATCCTGCAGAAGTATCCGCCGAAGGTACAAATTAAGCTGTAAGGTCAACTCGCCCGCCTCCATCCGGGAGCGGGCTTTTTATCACCCTACTGCTTTGCCCTCACCAGATGCACCTTCATGATGTCGCTCACCGGGCGGCCATTCGCCAGCAGGTCGGCCATCGCTTTCAGGTAAGACGGCAGATAGCCAAAATAGCGCTGGAACCCGGCGCAAAGATAGTTAAGCCCTGGTTCGCCGGATGCGGTCGGCATAAAGCGGTGCTTCGGGCAGCCTCCCCAGCAGGCTTTCAGCACGGCACACTCGCGGCACTGTGTTGGCAATGTGCTGTATTTCTCCCTGCCGAATTCAACCTGTACCGACGAGTCCACCATGCTCGCGAAAGTATCGTGATGCAAATTACCTCGGCGGTATTCCGGGTACACGTAGTGATCGCAGGCATAAACATCGCCGTTATGCTCTATCGCCAGCGAACGCCCGCAGGTCGGCTGATGGTGGCAAACCGCGCCGGGCGCACCGACAAAGCTTGCGAACGCCCATTCAATGTTCATCACAAAAACGCGGCCGACATCGCGCTGACGCCAGCGATCGAATACCGCAATCAGGAAGTCGCCATATGCTTCAGGACGAACAGACCACGGCGTGAGAGAACCTTTCATCTCACCGGGAGCATGCAGCGATAGACCAGCCCGGGCGGCGGTATCGTCGGCAAGACGTTCAACCACCGGCAGAAACTGAATGAAGGTGACGCCTGCATCGCGCAAAAAGTCGTAAACCCGCTGCGGCTCGCACGCGCTCTGCCGATTCACGCAGGCCAGCACGTTGTACTCAACACCGTGCTTTTGTAGCAGGTTCAGCGCGCGCATCACCAGCTTATGCGTGGGCCGCCCACCTTTCGTCACCCGGTAGAGATTGTGAATTTCCGCCGGGCCGTCCAGCGAAAGCCCAACCAGAAAATGGTGCTGAGCCAGAAACGCGCACCACTCGTCATCCAGCAGCACGCCGTTGGTCTGGAAGCTATTGCTAATCCGCCGCCCCGCGCCGTAAGTGTGCTGCAGCGCCACCACGCGGCGATAGAAATCCAGCCCCAGCAGCGTAGGCTCTCCGCCCTGCCAGGTGAAGACGACTTCATCCTGAGGCTCGCTGGCCGCAATATAGTGGCGCACGTAGGCTTCAAGCGTGGCATCGTCCATTTGCGTCGTAGGCTGAAGGGGATAAAGCGCGTGTTTTTCGAGATAGAAACAGTAGGTGCAGTTCAGGTTACACGCTGAACCGCTCGGTTTCGCCATCGCGTGAAACGCACGCGTCGGAACCTGTTGCAGCATATTCACTCCTTCCTGAGTAAAACGTCGTCCATTGTGGAAGGGGGAATAGTACAGCTACGTAGAAAGAAGAGAGCGGCGTTTATTGCGACGGGGCGTGAGCAGGATTGCAGAAAACAAAAAACCCCGCCGAAGCGGGGTTCAAAATTGGTCGGCGAGAGAGGATTCGAACCTCCGACCCACTGGTCCCAAACCAGTTGCGCTACCAAGCTGCGCTACTCGCCGAAATACTGCTTTTTGAATTATCGTTCAATTCGGTTTTTATTCATGACGTTAAGTCTTGAATAAAAAACCCTGCTCTGCAGGGTCTAAAATTGGTCGGCGAGAGAGGATTCGAACCTCCGACCCACTGGTCCCAAACCAGTTGCGCTACCAAGCTGCGCTACTCGCCGATGTACTGCTTTTTGAATTATTAATTCAATTCATTATAAAGTCGTGGTGCGAGGGGGGGGACTCGAACCCCCACATCCTAAGGACACTAACACCTGAAGCTAGCGCGTCTACCAATTCCGCCACCTTCGCAATTTCACAACTCTATCAAATAATGGGGTGGCTAATGGGATTCGAACCCACGACAACTGGAATCACAATCCAGGGCTCTACCAACTGAGCTATAGCCACCACTGCAAACCTTACGCGGTCTTTTAAAACCACCGCAGCTCCAGCACCGGGTAAATGGTGCGCCCGACAGGATTCGAACCTGAGACCTCTGCCTCCGGAGGGCAGCGCTCTATCCAGCTGAGCTACGGGCGCTTAGCGCCGTTGCGGGGTCGGATAATACGGACTTCCTCCCCCGCTGTCTAGTGCCTTTTAAAAGAAAATTATCGTTTGCTCATGCTTTGCGCGTTTTGTCGCTTATTTCTGCAAATCTTGCACTTCCGCGCCCTGGCTCATGCCAAAAACCTTATAAACCAGCGTCACAAGGGCCAGGAAGATCACGCCAACAAACAGCGACATCCGGGTGTCATCGTTGAATCCCATACCGATCAGCACGCAAATCAGGAACGCCATGGTCAGATAGTTGGCCCACGGGAACATAATTGAGCGGAACGGATGGCTGGCAATCGCTTCTTTATGTGCTCGACGGAAGCGCAGCTGGCTAATCAGAATCACAAACCACGGCACCATGCCTGGCAGTACGCTTGCACTATAGACATAGACGAACACGCGCTGCGGGTTAGGAATGATGTAGTTCAGGCAGGAGCCAATCAGCAGGATAACAATCGATACGCTAACGCCCGCCGCCGGAACACCGCTTTTGGTCACTTTCGCCATCGCCGACGGCAGCTGACGGTTTTTCGCCAGCGCGTAGAGCATACGGCCACAGCTGTACATGCCGCTGTTACAGCCGGAGAGCGCCGCCGTCAGTACCACGAAGTTGATAATACCCGCCGCCGCGGTGATCCCGATTTTAGCGAAGGTCAGGACAAATGGGCTGCCGTTGGTACCAATTTCATTCCACGGGAAGATGGTGACGATAACGAAAATCGCGCCCACGTAGAAAATCAGGATACGCCACAGCACTTTGCCTACCGCGCTGCGCAGGGTCACCTGCGGGTTTTTCGCTTCACCGGCGGTCATGCCGATAAGCTCAACGCCCTGATAGGATGCCACGACGATGCAGAGCGCCGTCAGGAAGCCTTTCCAGCCGCCGGCGAAGAAACCGCCGTGCTCGGTCAGGTTGCTAAAACCAATAGAGGTGCCGCCGTTACCGAAGCCAAAGAAAATGACGCCGAGGCCGATGACAATCATCACGATAATGGTCGTGACCTTAATCATCGCGAACCAGAACTCAATTTCACCGTACAGGCGCACCGCCGCCAGGTTTGCCAGCGCGACCAGCCCCACGGCAATCAGCGCCGGTATCCACTGCACCATATCCGGGAACCAAAACTGGACGTAAACCCCTATCGCGGTAATCTCCGAGATCCCCACCGCCATCCACATAAACCAGTATGACCAGGCGGTGAGATAGCCGAAGAACGGGCTCATATAACGGTGCGCGTAGACGGCGAACGAACCGGTTACCGGCTCGAGAAACAGCATTTCACCCATCGAGCGCATAATGAAGAAGACAAATACCCCGGCCAGAATATAGGCCAGCAGCACCGACGGCCCGGCCCACTTCAGGGTGCTTGCCGCACCCATAAATAGGCCCACGCCAATGGTGCCCCCAAGGGCAATTAATTCGATATGACGGGCTTCCAGACCGCGCTGGAGCTCCGGTTTATTCTCTGCCATAGATCCTCTTGTGTTTGCATTTGTCCGGTCGATGCCGGTTTTATTTTTTATAGAAAAATAGATGTCTGTCGGATACGGATACCGCCGTAGAAAATACGTAGATATCGTCAGGGCAGGCGAATGGTTTAACAATTTGGCTGAAATGGCAAATAGAAATGAGGAATAAAGTATCGGAGTTGTGAATGCATCACGCATATTCTGCGTGATGCATCACGGGTAACGCGCAGGAAATTCAGAGATTATTGGTGTAGTGCCAGCGTAAATAGCGCAGCAGACGAAGCTGGCGTTTAATTCGGCTTGGTTGGGATAGCAGGCGGTAAAGCCACTCCAGCCCCAGGTTCTGCCACACCTTCGGCGCACGCTTCACGTGGCCGGTAAAGACATCATAGGTGCCACCCACGCCCATATAGAGCGCGTCGGGGTAAACCTGCCGGCAATCGCGCATCAGGATTTCCTGCTTCGGTGAGCCCATCGCCACGGTAACGATTTTGGCCCCACTCTCACGAATACGCTCGAACAGCGCCGGCCGCGCTTCCGGCGTAAAATAACCATCCTGGGTGCCGACCAGATTCACGTTCCACTGTTTGCGCAGCTTCTCCACCGTTTCCGCCATCACCTCAGGCTTACCACCCACGAGGAACACCGGCGTGCCCTCTGCCCCGGCGCGCGCCATCAGAGCTTCCCAAAGATCTGCTCCCGCTACGCGCGAAACGTTAGCTTCGGGATATTTCTTGCGGACAGAGCGCACCACGGAAATACCGTCGGCGTACTTAAATTCCGCCGCGTTAATCAGTTCCCGCACCTCGGCGTTATCTTCCAGCGTCAGCATCTTTTCAGCGTTAATCGCCACCAGCGTGCCCTGCTTCAGATTGCCGTCCGCGTACAGATAGTCCAGCGCATGCTGCATGTTGCGCCAGCCGATAAGCTTCAGCCCACGCAGGGTATAAGTCGGCGCGGTTAATGAGTCAGCCATTTTGTCCCTCTCCAACGTGCGAGGGACGTTTTAGCCGCTGATGAATCAGCCCCGCGCTTTCAAACAACCAGTACAGCAGTTTTGCCACCAGCAAGCACACCCCAAAGATAACCATGAAAAAGACGACGCGAGAGCCGAAGGAGTCCAGCCCTTCACGCGCCAGCACGATCATATTGAAGATCGCGCCAAAACAGAAACTGTGCAGAATCGCCGATTTATAGCGGTTGGTTTCCCGATTGCCCAGCATATACAGCCAGTCGAACCATTTAATAATCAGACCCACCGCCACCGCGCCCAGTGGCACAAACCACATACCGCCCATCACCACCAGTGAACCGATAAGCGTCGGAGAGATAGCCAGCCCGGAATGGTTGTTCAGCACTTCCCAGGTAAAGTAGTTGGCGGTGTTCAGCACGATGCTTGGCCGCGATGGCCACATCCAGCTTGGGATAAAGACGTAGAAGTCGCGCACCATCGGCGCCAGCCCCTGGAAGTCAATCTTGTCGTAGTTCTGTAGCAACAACGCCAGGTTTTCCCATGGCGAGAAGGTATCACGCGTCAGATAGAGGAAGGTATAAAACGCTTCATCGCCGCTAACATTCATGCCGTAGCGCTTCAGCGCCAGCCAGAACATGCCAACAATCCCCATCACCCCGGCAGCCACCAGCATCCACAGCGAAATCCAGCCGCGAATGATGCCGATAAACAGGAAGATGGCGAAGGCGATAATGATGTTGGCGCGAGTACCGCCGACAATCGCGTAGGTCAGCAGGCCAAAGGCCGTCGTCGCGATCAAAAAGCCTATCCACCGCTTCCAGCTCGGATTGAGGAAATAGACCACCAGCATTGCCGGAATAAAGAAGTAGAAGAAGCGCTTAAGCGCCACGCCAGAGACTTCACTGGAGAAAATCTGGCTGTAGGAGCGCAGCTTAAACAGCAGAAAACCGTTATGCATGAAGAAGGTGCCGACCGTAAACAGCGCGATCACCATCAGCAAAATCCAGGTGATGTTCGTTTCAACGCGATTCATGGTAAACAACGGTCGCCGCGCAACGTTGGTCTGCGCAGGCCGCAGACGCGTTTTGTAGGTTACGTAGTAGACCGCATAGAAGCAGACCGAGATCAGCAACGTTTGCAGCAGCACGTCCGGCGGCGACACGCCGACGCCAAAGCGGAACACCAGCGTACAGGTCAGCGGGAAGCCGAAGAAGAAGGTCAGCAGGAACAGCAACGAGAAGAAAACGTTGAAATTAAAGCGAACACGGCGAAACTCAAACCAGGTCAGGGTGCCAATAAACAACGTCGACAACAGCCAGACGGCAAGCAGCCCGGTAAACTGCATTTCGCTCATACCGCTTCCCCCGCCGCCAGTTGCAGCGCCCGATGCCACGGCGCCAGATAGTTAGGTTTGAAAAAGGCGATGGCGTTTTTATCCACCAGCGCCAGCTGACGCTGCGCTTCACGCACCACCGGGACGGTCAGCGCATCGTCGGTGAATAACACCGGAATATGCTGCTCGGCCATATCCTGCCAGAACGGGTTCTGCCGGTTGAGTACGCAGGGGATCCCCGCCTGAATCAGCAAACAGAGCGTGCCGATACCTTGCTGGCGCGCAAAAATAAAATAGCCCAAATCGCAGCGGCGCAACAGCGCAAGATAGGCATCAAACTCCAGCTTTTCACGAAGAATCTGCACATTTTCGGCGCTGAATAGCGACAGCGCGGCTTCGTTTACTTCCGCAATATAGGCCGCGTTGTTCGCCGGGTAGCCCATCGGCACAATGACGTTAACCGTATCGCCAAACTGCTGATGCACGGCCTTCAATGCCGCAACATGTTCATTGCTACGATCGCCGGAGTTACCCACCAGTACCGTCAGCTTGCCGTCGCGCGGCGCGGCGTCTGCCAGCCCATTCAGCGAAGGGTCCATTCGCGTTGGGAAGTAAAGCAGCTCGCCGGGCACCTGCGGGTGACGGGCAGAAAAATAGCTGAGGTCGCCACGGGTTGCGAAGACACGGCCCACACGCCCCTGTGCCATGCGGCGCAGCGGATAAAACAGACGGAACTTCAGGCCGCGGGAGACTTCATACAGATCCGCCCCCCAGATATGCCAGCTCGCCTGCGATGGCTTCAGGCCGCCGCTGAGCAGCGCCAGCCAGATACCGGTATTAAACTGACCGTGGAAGAAAAAGCGCTGCTGCCGGTTGGCCTTCGCTTTTGCCACCACCGCCTTTGCCAGCGCGGATTTATCGTTATAGCGGTCTATCTCCAGCGAAGGAAATGCCTTCACCAGGCTCTCATCACCGCTTACCACCATAAATTGACGGGCGTGCGCGGACTCTGCGGCCAGCTCATCGGCAAAAAACCGTAGCACCGTCTGGTTATGATGAGGGATATCCGATCCCAGGATATGTATCAGTTCGGTCATTGCCGTTTACGCCAAATTAAAAATACGCCGCTACACAGCGTGAAATAGACAATATAGGTCGCCATATAGGCCTGCGCTGCCCCCAATGCGCCGTGCGCCGGGATGAGCCAGTGGGAGAACACCGTCAGCAGCGTAAACTGGCTCAGTTCGGCCAGAATATAGAAACGCAGCGAGGCTTTGGCGATCACTAAATAGCCATAAACGTAAGCGCCTACTTTCAGTACATCACCCACCAGTTGCCAGGCGAACAGGTCGCGCATGGCGACAAATTTCGATGAAAACAGCAGCCAGATAGCAAAATCGCGCAGCAGCCAGACGGTCAGGCTTGCCGCCGCCACCGCCGGCACCACAAACTTCAGCGAGCGGCCAATTTCGCGACCAATATCCTGCTTGGCAGTTAACCGCGAAAGCGTAGGTAACAGATAGACGCTAAACGAGGCGGTAATAAATTGTAGGTAAGCATCGGAGATACTGCTCACGCCTTGCCAGATCCCTACCTCATCCCAGCTGTAGTGCTCCGCCATTAGGTTTCGCATCATCACGTAGGCCACGGGCATGGTGACCGAGGTAATCACCGCCATCAGGGTAAATTTACCCAGTTGACCTGCCAGCAAACGGTCCCACTGCGGTTTGAGATAGCCCCAGGGAATGACGCCGCGCTTGCTAAGCATGACCGCCGCAGGAATCACGATCAGCGCCGGTACCAGCGCCAGCCCCAGCAACGCGCCCTGATAGCCGCCAAAGTGGTAGCAAGCGTAGTAAGCCACCACGCCAATAAGGCTACCGGCAATCAGCGACAGCGCATTGCCCGCCGCGTCACGGAAGCCTTTCATCAGCGCCAACAGCAGGTTAGCCCAGGCGATACCTAACTGCACCAGCGCGACGAGTCGCACCAGCCCCTGATAGTGAGTATGGCCAAACAGCCCCTGGCTTATCGGTGCCGCCGCGAGCAAAAAAATCACCGCCAACAGCGTGGAGAAGCCGAGCACCATCGCTGACGAGGTGCCCACCACCTGGCGCAGTCGCGCCGGGTCATCGTGATGCTGGGCGACCAGCTTCGTCACCCCGTTAAAGATTCCCGCCCCGGCAAGCACGCCAAGTACAGTCACCAGCTGGCGAAAGTTACCCGCCTGACCCACCCCTGAAGGACCAAATGATACCGCCAGCAGCTTGACCACCAGCAGCCCAACGCCAATCTTTACCAGCGTGGACGCGGCGGTCCACACCGAAGCTTTTGCCAGTGACATATCAGGCGAAGTAGCTCAGCAGGGTATTAATGACCGTGCGCTGGTCAACCGGCGACAGGTTATAGAACAGTGGCAAGCGAAGTAAACGCTCACTTTCTTGCGTAGTGAAACGGTCTTGGCCGTGGAACTCGCCAAACTTCTCGCCCGCTGGGCAGGAGTGCAGCGGAATGTAGTGGAACACCGCGAGGATTTCCGCCTCTTTCAGCCAGCTAATCAGCGCGCTGCGATCTTCTACGTCGCGCAGTTTGATATAGAACATATGCGCGTTATGGCCGCAGTTTTCCGGGATCACCGGCAGGTCGATACGCCCGGCGTTTGCCAGCGGCAGCAGCGCGTCATAGTAGGTTTGCCACAGGGATAAACGCTGTTTATTGATCCGTTCGGCGGCTTCCAGTTGTGCCCAAAGATAGGCAGCCTGCAGGTCAGACATCAGGTAGCTGGAACCGATATCGCGCCAGGTGTATTTATCCACCAGGCCACGGAAGAACTGGCTGCGGTTGGTGCCTTTCTCACGGATAATTTCCGCGCGTTCCACCAGCGCGCGATCGTTAATCAGCGTCGCGCCGCCTTCACCGCCAGCAGTGTAGTTCTTGGTCTCATGGAAGCTAAAGCAGCCGATGTGGCCGATGGAGCCCAGCGCGCGGCCCTTGTAGGTCGACATCACACCCTGCGCGGCATCTTCCACCACGAACAGATTGTATTTTTTCGCCAGCGCCATGATGGTGTCCATCTCACAGGCCACGCCCGCGTAGTGCACCGGCACGATGGCGCGGGTTTTGTCGGTGATGGCCGCTTCAATCAGCGTCTCATCGATATTCATGGTCTCTTTATGCACGTCGACAAACACAATCTTCGCGCCGCGCAGCACGAAGGCGTTGGCGGTGGAGACAAAGGTGTAGCTCGGCATAATCACTTCGTCGCCCGGCTGGATATCCAGCAGGATCGCCGCCATTTCCAGCGACGCGGTACAGGACGGGGTCAGCAGCACCTTGGCGCTACCGAAGCGCTGTTCCATCCACTGCTGGCAGCGACGGGTAAAGCCGCCGTCACCGCACAGTTTCCCGCTGCCCATCGCGGATTGCATGTAATCGAGTTCAGTACCCACTACCGGTGGGGCGTTAAATGGAATCATGGAGTCACCTGTATAGCCAGTACGCGGTGCTAACCACGTTAGCGCCGCTATGAATATAGCGTTGAAGTGCTGCGGTATTGCCGGCTTGCGTCGCCACCCGTAGCGTCGAAAGACCGCGGGTATGCGCCCAGCACACCGCCGCCTGCATCAGTTCTGCACCCGCACCGCGCCCGGCCAGCAGGCCGATTCTCACGTCACAGGCGTTTAATTCTCTTAAGGAGACAAAGGCGCGAATCGCCCCGCGTTCATCGCGAAACACCAGGCACTGGTTATCAAAGGTGCCTTTTACCGCGTTTTCAATCCACTGTGCATAGAAACGACCGCTCGCCTCCGGCGCATACCACGGCGCGCGAAAACGGCTTTGGGCAAAAGCCTGAGCGGCAAGGCTTCGCAGCGCGGGGATATCATCATCAGTGGCAACCTGTGCCAGCGTGGTTCCACCCGCAGTCACCGGCAACGCCAGGTCAACTTCCCCCTCGACCAACCGGAAACCCAACTGCTGGAGCGCATCAAGATGTTCCACCTGATGTGCGGCGATTTTCGCCTGCACCCGCGCCCATCCCGCTAGTCGTTCAGCGGTCAGCTGCGGCGCATCGTCGGCAATGCGAACAATGGCGCTGTTCACACCGAAGAATTGGTTTTCCCACGTCAGGGGATCAATACTGGCGCGGACGAGCACGAAGCAGCTCCAGCAGATACTGGCCGTAGCCGGTTTTCGACAGCTGCGCGGCGGCGCGCTTAACGCCGTCGTCGTCGAGCCAGCCGTTGCGCCAGGCTATCTCTTCCAGGCAGGCAATCTTAAAGCCCTGACGTTTTTCCACCGTCTGCACAAACATGCTCGCCTCAATCAGGCTGTCGTGCGTGCCGGTATCAAGCCAGGCAAAACCGCGGCCCAGCAGTTCAACGGTCAGCTTGCCGTCGTCCAGATACATCTGGTTGATGGAGGTGATCTCCAGCTCGCCGCGCTCGGAAGGCTTCACGCGCTTTGCGTACTCCACCACCTTACTGTCGTAGAAATAGAGGCCGGTCACCGCCCAGTTGGATTTAGGCTGTTTCGGTTTTTCTTCCAGCGACAGCGCGTGGAAGTTATCGTCAAACTCCACCACGCCAAAGCGTTCCGGGTCCATCACCTGATAACCAAACACCGTCGCCCCTTCGGTACGCGCCGCCACGTTGCGCAGCTTCGGGCTAAAGCCCTGGCCGAAGAAGATATTGTCGCCCAGCACCAGGCATGACGGCTCGCCGTTGAGGAAAGCTTCGCCAATGATAAACGCCTGCGCCAGGCCGTCCGGGCTTGGCTGCTCAGCATACTGCAGCAAAATACCAAATTCACTGCCGTCGCCCAGCAAGCGCTGGAAGTAACTTTTGTCTTCCGGCGTGGTGATGATCAGGATTTCACGGATTCCCGCCAGCATCAGCACCGACAGCGGGTAGTAGATCATCGGTTTGTCGTAAATCGGCAGCAGCTGTTTTGACACGCCGCGGGTGATCGGATGCAGGCGCGTGCCCGATCCGCCAGCAAGAATAATACCTTTCATTGCTTTCCTCCTCTGGGGTGATTACCCCTTCAGACCCAGACGTTCACCCTGATAGCTACCATCCTGTACCTGCTTCCACCAGCTTTCGTTGGCGAGGTACCACTGGACCGTTTTACGCATCCCACTTTCAAAGGTCTCTTCTGGGGTCCAGCCCAGGTCGCGGGCGATTTTCGCCGCATCGATAGCGTAACGTAAATCGTGGCCAGGACGGTCGGCGACAAACGTAATCAGGTCATGATAATGCGCGATGCCCTGCGGCTTTTCCGGCACCAGCTCTTCAAGCAGGGCGCAGATAGTCTCGACCACATCGAGATTTTTACGCTCGTTATGACCGCCGATATTGTAGGTCTCCCCGATGCCGCCTTCGGTGGCAACGAGGTAGAGCGCACGGGCGTGATCGTCAACGTAGAGCCAGTCGCGGATCTGCTGACCATTGCCGTACACCGGCAGCGGTTTCCCGGCCAGCGCGTTGAGAATGGTCAACGGAATCAGCTTCTCCGGGAAATGGTACGGGCCGTAGTTATTTGAACAGTTGGTGATAAGCGTAGGCAAGCCGTAGGTACGCAGCCAGGCACGAACCAGATGGTCGCTGCTAGCTTTAGATGCAGAGTAAGGGCTGCTTGGCGCATACGGGGTGGTTTCAGTGAAGAAGTCATCCACCGAATGCAGGTCGCCGTACACTTCATCGGTTGAAATATGGTGGAAGCGGAACGCCGCTTTACCGTCGTCATCCAACGCAAACCACCAGGCGCGAGCGGCCTCCAGCAGCGTGTAGGTGCCGACGATATTGGTTTCGATAAACGCCGCCGGGCCATCAATAGAACGGTCAACGTGGCTCTCGGCCGCCAGGTGCATCACCACATCCGGGCGATACTGCGCAAACACGCGGTCCAGCTCTGCGCGATCGCAGATATCCACCTTCTCGAATGCAAAGCGCGGGTCTTGTGCCACCGGTGCCAGCGACGCCAGGTTACCGGCGTAGGTTAGTTTGTCCACAACGACGACGCTGTCAGAGGTGTGGTTGATAATATGGCGGACGACCGCCGAACCGATGAAGCCTGCGCCACCGGTTACCAGAATGCGTTTCAACGCCAGACTCCTTTGGTATCAACCACGTACTGTTGAGCAATCGCGTCACCGCTGATAGCTTTAAACTGGCTGTGATCGACCAACATCACAATCACGTCAGCGCTGGCGAGCGCGGTTTCAAGCGAGACCAGAGAGCACAGCCCGTCGAGCTTTTTCGGCAACTGATGAATATTGGGTTCCACTACCAGCGTTTCGCCGCTGTGCCATTGGGCAATCAGCTGTGCAATTTCCATCGCCGGGCTTTCGCGCAGGTCGTCGATGTTTGGCTTAAACGCCAGGCCAAAGCAGGCAATTTTCAGCTCGCTGGCGCGCTTATCGCTGGCCGCCAGACAGTCGGCGACGTTAGCCTTCACCTTGTCGATAACCCAGAACGGTTTATGGTCGTTAACCTCGCGCGCGGTGCGAATCAGACGCGCCTGATCCGGGTTTTGCGCCACGATAAACCACGGGTCGACGGCAATACAGTGCCCACCGACGCCTGGACCCGGCTGGAGAATATTGACGCGCGGATGGCGGTTCGCCAGACGAATCAACTCCCAGACGTTAATCCCCTGATCGGCGCAGATAAATGACAGTTCGTTGGCAAAGGCGATGTTCACATCGCGGAAGCTGTTTTCCGTCAGTTTGCACATCTCGGCGGTACGGGCGTTAGTCACCACGCATTCACCTTCGAGGAAGATGTTATAGAGTTCACTGGCACGCGCGGAGCATACCGGCGTCATTCCGCCAATCACGCGATCGTTTTTAATCAGTTCCACCATCACCTGCCCTGGCAGCACGCGCTCCGGGCAATAGGCGATATTGATGTCCGCCTGCTCACCCGCCTGCTGCGGGAAGGTCAGGTCCGGACGCATCTCGGCCAGCCAACCGGCCATCAGCTCGGTTGCGCCCACCGGTGAGGTGGATTCGAGGATCACCAGCGCCCCTTTCTTCAGCACCGGCGCAATAGAGCGCGCTGCCGCTTCGACGTAAACCATATCCGGCTCATGGTCGCCCTTGAACGGCGTTGGCACGGCAATCAAATAGGCATCTGCCGCTTCCGGCGTGGTGGTGGCGCGTAAATAACCGGCGGACACCGCCGTTTTCACCACCCTGTCGAGATCGGGCTCAACAATATGAATCTCGCCGCGGTTGATGGTATCGACCGCATGCTGATTAATGTCTACACCCACCACCTGTTTTTGCCGCGAAGCAAACGCCGCCGCAGTTGGAAGGCCAATATAGCCCAGACCGATCACCGAGAGGGTTGAGAAACTCATAGCGTTACCTGATTATTTTTTAATGCTGACAATATACGTTCGCATGCCCGGCCATCCCCATATGGGTTATGGGCCCGGCTCATCCTTTGATATTCATCTTCGTCACGCAGTAGTCGCGTGACTTCATCCACGATGCGTTGGCTATCGGTGCCCACCAGACGTACCGTCTCGGCATCAATGGCTTCCGGGCGTTCGGTGGTTTCGCGCATCACCAGCACCGGTTTACCCAGCGACGGCGCTTCTTCCTGAATACCGCCAGAGTCGGTCAGGATAAGCCAGGCATGGTTCATCAGCCAGACGAACGGCAGGTACTCCTGCGGCTCAATCAGCATGATGTTATCGATATGCCCCAGAATACGATTAACCGGCTCGCTGACATTCGGATTCAAGTGCACTGGGTAGACAATCTGTACGTCCGGGTTGTTCGCAGCGATTTCCGCCAGCGCGTGGCAAATTTGTTCAAAGCCCTGACCAAAGCTCTCCCGACGATGCCCGGTGACCAGGATCATCTTCTTTCCCTGGCTCAGGAAAGGGTAACGTTGGGAGAGATCTGCATTCAGCGCCTTATCGTTCATCACCCGATCGCGTACCCAGAACAGCGCATCAATCACCGTATTGCCGGTAACAAAAATCCGCTTACCTGACAGATTTTCTCGCAGCAGGTTCTGTCGTGAGTTTTCGGTTGGTGCGAAGTGATACATCGCCAGATGCCCGGTCAGCGTCCGGTTGGCCTCTTCCGGCCACGGTGAATAGAGATCACCTGTACGCAGGCCTGCCTCAACGTGCCCTACGGGGATACGCTGATAGAAGGCCGCCAGGCTCGCGGCTGCAGTCGTGGTCGTATCACCATGCACCAGCACGACGTCGGGTTTAAACGACTCCAGAACGGGCTTTAACCCCTGCAGAATTCGGCAGGTAATTTCCGTTAAACCCTGTCCTGGGCTCATGATGTTGAGATCATAATCCGGAACGATGGAGAAGAGGCTTAGCACCTGATCAAGCATTTCCCTATGCTGCGCGGTGACGCAGACCTTCGCCTCAAAATGAGGATCCTTTGCTAGCGCGTGGACCAGAGGCGCCATTTTGATCGCCTCCGGGCGTGTGCCAAATACAGTCAGTACTTTCACATCGATTCTCTTCTATAGATGAAACAGGCCCATCGCCCTTCATCAATTGATGGGTATTTACTGCGTGCGACGACGCGCCAGCGCTACCCCAGCACCAACCAATGCGCCGACAATGCCCCACATGACCATCAGGAATACACGACGTGGGCTAGTGCGTTTTACCGGTTCCTCCGGCGTGCGCAAATACCGATATGTCTGGAAACTTGGCGCCAGCGTCGGGCCTACGTTGAGGGTCGTTAGCATAGCCCTCCCCTGATCGTAATCAAGGTCAAACGTCGGACCTACGGCCTGAAGATTCTCCAGACGCGCCTGCAGCATCGGGCGGCCAAGCAGAGAGAGCTCAGAGTCCGGCAACTCATCGGACGGCACGTCGGTTTCGCTGCGATTAATATTGTGCTGCTGCGCGATTTTCAGCGCGGCTTCAATGCTGTGCAGACGGCGGTTGAAAATCGCCTGCGCGACCTCTTCCTGACGTTTTACCTGCGCCTTCACCTGAATGGTGCGGGCGGCCCAGGCGCCTTTCAGTTCGTCATTCAGGTGCCCCGCAGCCCGCTGGCTGGCGAAAGCCACGTACTGACGCAGCAAATTATTCGCGTCCGGTGCCGTTTCCGCCGTCAGCTTCACGCTGTCGCTGACGCTTTTCTGCGCATCGCCAGGGATAAACTGAATATCGTCAATCAGGTCATCGAGCAACGCAGCATCGGCGCGCGAGTTACCCACCATCCGCTGCTTGTAGTAATCCGTCTGCAGCCAGAAATCACGACGGGTATCCCAGGAAGCCAGTTGCATAACGAACTCTTTGTAGACTTCATCCATCACCGAAGGCGGCGTGGCGCTAGTCGGGTTGACCTTCACATCCAGATTGCGCAGGAACTGCTGCTGCGAATAGTAGCCACCCAGCATGTTTACGGTCGGCCGGTCGGTGATTGCCGTGGCGCTCCACTCCTGCCGGGCAAAAAAGGTATAAATCAGCACCACGGCGGCAAACAGCACCGCAAAGCCAATAATCCAGTGTTTTCCTGACCACAACGCGCGAAACAGGCCGCGAATATCCAGTTCATTCTCAGCACTAGCCAACTGTGCTTCCGGTAATGGTTGTGTCATTACTACCCCAGTTTTACTTGGTTAATTTTGGATTGTTGTCGCTGTTCCGACGCATTCTGCGCTTCATGCGCTTAATAAAGCGCGCCACTTTCCAGGCCCGCTTGATGCAGTAACCGTAGAGGCCAAAGGCCAGCAGGAACAGTATCAGCATGACCCACTCAGGCACCACGCGAGTGTATTCTGCGACAACACCAATGGCTGCCAACAGCGCAGCGGCGAGGGTAATCAGCACCAGCGCCTGACGCGAGGTGAAGCCCGCGCGCATAATGAGATGGTGAATATGCTGGCGGTCAGGAGAGAACGGGCTCATCCCTTTGCGTAAACGACGATACATGATGGCAACCATGTCCATCAACGGAATCGCCACAATCCACAGCGCCGTAACCGGACTTATCGGATGGTGCGTTCCCTGAGTGGTTTCCAGCAGGATCCAGATAACGGTAAAACCAATCAGCGTACTGCCGGCGTCGCCCATAAAGACTTTGTAACGGCGGCCCAGCACGCCCAGGTTCAGCATGATATAAGGCAGGATGGCGGCAATCATCGCGAAGCACCACATGGCGAGGCTCGTCTGGCCGTCAAACCACAGGATCAGGCCAATAGCGGCAAAGCTGACACTCGACAGACCGCCAAGCAGACCGTCAATACCATCAACCATATTGAAGGCGTTAATCATCGCCCACACCGCAAAGAGGGTCAGGAAGTAACCAAACGGCCCCAACACCAGTTCCCACGAACCGAATATGTAGCCCAGACTTTGCAAATGCAGGTGAGCCGCCGTCATCATGACGATGCCTATTGCTGCCTGAACGGTGGCACGAATTTTGACGCTGATGTCGTAACGGTCATCCAGAGCCCCCACTAGCACCAGAACACCGGCACAAGCAAGGTACAGGGAAGCGTGTGGGATATAGTAATTGGCAATCGCGAAAGTGAGGCAGATCCCTGCATAGACAGAGATGCCGCCAACAAGCGGGATAAGCCCCTGGTGACGTTTACGAAAGTTTGGTTTATCCACCAAACCGACCCATTTTGCCGCTTTGCGGGCAAAAAACAGGAATACGGTGGTGAACAAGAAAATACTGATCAGGTCAGTACCGACGGTCAGTAAACTCACAATTTATACTCGCTGCGAATATTAATAGCGAAAGTATACCCACGATAGCAACGCATCAGAAGAGGAAGCCTGATGAATATTGGGGAAACTTGCCTGATTTATAACCGATTTTGCAAACTAACTATCATTGTAGCCACAAACTCCAAGTATCCATGAAAAAAATGCGATTCCCCATTGGCTAAACTCCTAAAAACAAAAACGCCACACGATTGTGTGGCGTTTGTCAGCAAAAACCTTATTTTACGAGCGTTTCATCATATCGAAGAAATCGTCGTTGGTTTTGGTCATGGCCAGTTTATTGATGAGGAACTCCATCGCGTCGATTTCACCCATTGGATGGATGATTTTGCGCAGGATCCACATTTTCTGCAGCTCTTCAGGCGTGGTGAGCAGCTCTTCTTTACGGGTACCGGAACGGTTGTAGTCGATAGCCGGGAAGACGCGTTTTTCAGCAATCTTACGAGAGAGGTGCAGTTCCATGTTGCCGGTACCTTTAAACTCTTCATAGATAACTTCATCCATTTTAGAGCCGGTATCGATAAGCGCGGTCGCGATGATAGTCAGGCTACCACCCTCTTCCACGTTACGCGCAGCACCGAAGAAACGCTTCGGACGGTGCAGGGCGTTGGCGTCCACACCACCGGTCAGGACTTTACCAGACGCAGGAACCACAGTGTTGTACGCACGTGCCAGACGAGTGATGGAGTCGAGCAGGATGATAACGTCTTTCTTATGTTCAACCAGACGTTTCGCTTTCTCGATAACCATTTCCGCAACCTGAACGTGGCGAGATGCTGGTTCGTCAAAGGTAGAAGCAACCACTTCACCTTTCACCAGACGCTGCATCTCGGTCACTTCTTCCGGACGTTCGTCGATCAGCAGAACCATCAGAACGCAGTCTGGGTGGTTGTAGGCGATGCTCTGCGCGATGTTCTGCAGCAGCATGGTTTTACCGGCTTTCGGCGGCGCTACAATCAGACCACGCTGACCGCGACCGATTGGCGATGCCAGATCCAGGACACGAGCGGTTAAGTCTTCGGTAGAACCGTTACCACGTTCCATACGCAGACGAGAGTTTGCGTGCAGCGGGGTTAAGTTCTCGAACAGGATCTTGTTGCGCGAGTTTTCCGGCTTATCGTAGTTAACCTCGTTAACTTTCAACAGCGCAAAGTAACGCTCACCCTCTTTTGGAGGACGAATCTTACCTGAAATGGTGTCACCAGTGCGGAGGTTGAAACGACGGATTTGGCTAGGGGAAACGTAGATATCATCAGGGCCGGCGAGGTAGGAGCTGTCTGCGGAACGGAGGAAACCAAATCCATCCTGCAGTATCTCCAGCACACCGTCGCCAAAGATATCCTCGCCACTCTTCGCGTGCTGCTTCAGGATGGCGAAAATGATGTCCTGCTTGCGCATACGTGCCTGGTTTTCCAGACCCATATTTTCGCCGAGAGTGATCAGCTCAGAAACCGGCGTGTTCTTTAATTCGGTAAGATTCATAATGGTGTGGGTTCTTAAACTCGGGGTAAATCTCGAACTTAATTTGTGAATGGTATGGCAGGGTCATCCGTGCCTGTTTACGGCCATCAACTCATGTCTGTTCGCTGCCTGGTCACAGGAGAGTACGCAGAACTGAAACGACAAGACGGAAAAGAGTGACAAGCCTGGAATTTTTCAACCTCTGGCGCTGTTAACGACAACGGGAGGTTTGGGTCAAACAGATTCAAACAAGGTATGTTTAAAACGAAGTCAAAGTTAACTTAGCACGACTGATGGCAAGCGTCCAGAGTTCCGCTCAAATTAAGAACACAGGAACCCTGAACGCCTACGTTGAATCTCTTACGCCAGGTTAGCGTCGAGGAACTCTTTCAGCTGGCCTTTAGACAGTGCGCCAACTTTAGTCGCCGCAACTTCGCCGTTTTTGAACAGCAGCAGCGTAGGGATACCGCGGATACCATACTTCGGTGCAGTACCTGGGTTCTGATCGATGTTCAGTTTAGCCACGGTCAGTTTGCCCTGATACTCCTCGGCGATTTCATCCAGAATCGGGGCGATCATTTTGCACGGACCGCACCACTCTGCCCAGAAATCGACGAGTGTCAGCCCGTCAGCTTTGAGTACGTCCGTGTCAAAACTGTCGTCAGTCAGGTGAATAATTTTATCGCTCATATTTAACTCCACAGGAATAAGCCTGGTGTGTTGGTGTAGCATTAACCAACGAGGTGTTGATGTTGACTTCGCCAACAAAGGTTGACGTTATTTCACCGGATACGCTTTCTTAATGCAATAGTAAGCTGATATTCTACCACACTATGAGCAAAACACATTTAACAGAACAGAAGTTTTCCGACTTCGCCCTGCACCCTAAAGTGGTTGAAGCCCTTGAAACTAAAGGGTTTTATAATTGCACGCCCATTCAGGCGCTGGCTTTGCCGCTGACGCTTGCTGGACGCGATGTGGCTGGACAGGCGCAAACCGGTACCGGGAAAACGATGGCGTTCCTGACGTCGACGTTTCATTATCTTCTTTCTCACCCGGCAGTTGCTGACCGCCAGGTGAACCAACCGCGCGCCTTAATTATGGCGCCAACCCGTGAGCTGGCAGTACAGATTCACGCTGACGCAGAGCCGCTGGCTCAGGCGACCGGCCTGAAACTGGGCCTGGCCTACGGCGGTGACGGCTATGATAAACAGCTGAAAGTGCTGGAAAGCGGCGTCGATATTCTGATCGGCACCACCGGCCGTCTCATTGACTATGCAAAACAGAACCATATCAACCTGGGCGCGATCCAGGTCGTGGTGCTGGACGAAGCCGATCGTATGTACGATCTGGGCTTTATTAAAGATATCCGTTGGCTGTTCCGCCGCATGCCTGCGGCCAACCAGCGTCTGAACATGCTGTTCTCCGCGACGCTTTCTTACCGCGTACGCGAACTGGCGTTCGAGCAAATGAACAACGCCGAATACGTGGAAGTCGAGCCAGAGCAGAAAACGGGCCACCGTATTAAAGAAGAGCTGTTCTACCCTTCCAATGAAGAGAAGATGCGTTTACTGCAAACGCTGCTGGAAGAAGAGTGGCCAGACCGCGCGATTATCTTCGCCAACACCAAGCACCGCTGTGAAGACATCTGGGGCCACCTGGCTGCCGATGGTCATCGCGTCGGCCTGCTGACCGGTGACGTGGCGCAGAAAAAACGTCTGCGTATTCTGGAAGATTTCACCCGTGGTGATATCGATATCCTGGTCGCGACCGACGTTGCGGCACGCGGCCTGCATATTCCTGCCGTTACGCACGTCTTTAACTATGACCTGCCGGACGACTGTGAAGACTACGTACACCGTATCGGTCGCACCGGTCGTGCAGGCGCAAGCGGTCACTCAATTAGCCTTGCCTGTGAAGAGTATGCGCTCAACCTGCCGGCCATTGAGACCTACACCGGTCACTCTATTCCGGTGAGCAAGTACAACCCGGATGCGCTGTTAACTGAACTGCCGAAACCGCTGCGTCTGACGCGCGTTCGCCAGGGTAACGGTCCGCGTCGTTCGGGCGCTCCGCGTAATCGTCGTCGTTCAGGTTAACTAAGTTATGCTCACTACCACCTCGCTCTATGCAGCTATCGATCTCGGTTCCAATAGTTTTCATATGCTGATTGTTCGCGAGGTGGCGGGCAGCATCCAGACGCTGACGCGCATTAAGCGCAAAGTACGTCTGGCCGCCGGGCTTAACCGCGATAACACCCTCTCGACGGAAGCGATGGAACGAGGCTGGCAATGCCTGCGTCTGTTTGCTGAACGTCTTCAGGATATTCCCCCAACGCAAATTCGTATCGTGGCTACCGCGACGCTGCGTCTTGCCGTTAACGCCGACGTCTTTATCGCCAAAGCCCAGGAAATCCTAGGTTGCCCGGTGCAGGTTATCCGCGGCGAAGAAGAGGCGCGCCTGATTTATCAGGGCGTGGCGCACACCACCGGCGGCGACGATCGTCGTTTAGTGGTCGATATCGGTGGGGCCAGTACCGAACTGGTTACCGGCACCGGTGCGCAAACGACCTCGCTGTTTAGCCTCTCAATGGGCTGCGTCACCTGGCTTGAACGTTACTTTACCGACCGCAATCTGGCGCAAGAACATTTCGACGAAGCGGAACGTGCCGCCCGTGAAGTGCTTAAGCCGGTTGCCGATGAACTGCGTCAGCATGGCTGGAAAGTCTGTGTCGGCGCGTCCGGTACGGTACAGGCGCTGCAGGAAATCATGATGGCGCAGGGGATGGATGAACGCATTACCCTCGCTAAGCTTCAACAGCTTAAACAGCGCGCCATTCAGTGCGGCCGCCTGGAAGAGTTGGAAATTGAAGGGCTGACGCTGGAGCGCGCGCTGGTCTTCCCAAGCGGGCTCGCCATTCTGATCGCCATTTTCACCGAGCTGAATATCCAGTGCATGACCCTGGCCGGCGGCGCGCTGCGCGAAGGGCTGGTCTACGGCATGCTACATCTGGCGGTCGATGAAGATATTCGCAGCCGCACGCTACGTAATATCCAGCGCCGTTTTATGGTCGATATCGAGCAGGCAAATCGCGTATCCCAACTGGCGGCGAATTTTGTCGAACAGGTGAAAGATAGCTGGGATCTGGAGCCGCTAAGCAGCGAACTGCTGTTAAGCGCCTGCGCACTGCATGAAATTGGCCTTAGCGTCGATTTTAAACAGGCTCCGCAGCACGCGGCCTATCTGGTCCGCAATCTTGACCTGCCGGGCTTCACTCCTGCACAGAAAAAGCTGCTCGCTACCCTGCTGCTGAATCAGACCAACACCGTGAATCTGCCCACGCTCCACCAGCAGAACGCCGTACCGCCGCGCGTGGCGGAGCATCTCTGTCGCCTGCTGCGTCTGGCGATTCTGTTTGCCAGCCGTCGCCGCGATGATCTTCTGCCAACCATTACGCTGACAGCCGATGGGGAAAATCTGACCCTGACACTGCCGGAGAGCTGGCTGGAACAGCATCCGCTAGGGCGTGAGATGATTGATCAAGAGTGCCAGTGGCAAAGCTATATCCACTGGCCGCTGCAGGTGGCTGGCATCGGGCTACCGGATAGTTTGTAACGTCGGCTTCGGGAAGGTACTGTGCATATTCCCGGCGTCGCTCTGTTCGGTCGGGCTACCACTTATTGCATTATGATTTTTTCGCCTTCGCCAGCATTTCACGAATGTTGGCGACGTTTGCCTGCCCCTTGTGCATCCGTTCTTCAGGCGTAATCACCTTCCGCTCCTGCTCCCACACCACATCGTCCTGCGGCAGCTCCAGCAGGAAACGGCTCGGTTCCGGGCGCACCAGTTCACCGTACTGGCGGCGCTCTTTGCAGAGGGTGAAAATCAGCTCTTTCTGCGCGCGAGTGATCCCCACGTAGGCCAGGCGGCGCTCTTCATCGACGTTGTCCTCGTCGATGCTGCTCTGGTGCGGCAGCAGCCCCTCTTCCATCCCCACGAGGAAGACGTACGGGAACTCCAGCCCTTTCGAGGCGTGCAGCGTCATGAGCTGAACCTGATCCAGCTCTTCTTCACTTTCGCCGCGTTCCATCATATCGCGCAGGGTGAAGCGAGTGACCACCTGAGTCAGGGTCATCGGTTCTTCCAGTTCGCTGCCTTCCAGCATCTCCGTCATCCAGCTAAACAGCGTGTTGACGTTTTTCATGCGCATTTCGGCGGCTTTTGGGCTTGGTGAGGTTTCAAACAGCCAGGACTCGTAGTCGATACCATGAATCAGATCGCGTACGGCGGCAATTGGCTCACGCTCCGCCAGGCGCTGGATTTCGCCCAGCCACTGGGTAAAACGGGTGAGAGATTCATAGCCGCGCCCGGTTAACGTCTGACTCAGCCCCATATCGAAGCTGGCAGTGAACAGACTTTTGTTGCGGGTCATCGCCCACTCACCGAGCTTTTGCAGCGTCGCCGAACCAATCTCACGCTTCGGCGTGTTGACGATGCGCAGGAACGCGCTGTCGTCGTCCGGGTTGCTCAGCACGCGCAGATAGGCCAGCAGGTCTTTAATCTCCGGGCGGGAGAAGAACGACGTACCACCGGAAATTTTGTACGGGATGCGGTTTTGCATCAGGAATTTTTCAAACACCCGCGACTGGTGGTTGCCGCGATAAAGAATGGCGTAATCCTTGTACTGCGTCTTGTTGACGAAGTGATGGGCAATCAGCTCACCGGTAACGCGCTCTGCTTCATGCTCTTCGTGGTTGGCGCTCAGCACTTTCAGTTCCGGGCCATAGCCCAGCTCGGAGAACAGGCGCTTTTCAAACACGTGCGGGTTATTGGCGATGAGGATGTTCGCAACCTTCAGAATACGCCCGGAAGAACGGTAGTTCTGCTCCAGCTTAATGACCTGCAGCGCGGGGAAGTCTTTGCTCAGCAGCACCAGGTTCTGCGGACGCGCGCCGCGCCAGGAGTAAATCGACTGGTCATCGTCGCCGACCACAGTAAACCGCGCGCGCTGCCCTACCAGCAGCTTCACCAGCTCATACTGGCTGGTGTTGGTGTCCTGATATTCATCCACCAGCAGGTAGCGAATCTTGTTCTGCCAGCGCTCACGCACCTCTTCATTACGCTGCAACAGCAGCGTTGGCA
This sequence comes from Kluyvera sp. EC_51, assembly GCF_019584505.1. Classification (NCBI taxonomy): domain Bacteria; kingdom Pseudomonadati; phylum Pseudomonadota; class Gammaproteobacteria; order Enterobacterales; family Enterobacteriaceae; genus Kluyvera; species Kluyvera sp. EC_51. The sequence goes on from NZ_VDAG01000027.1 coordinate 73,809, forward strand.
GCAGAATCAGGTCATCGAAGTCCAGCACGTTGCAGGCCTTCATATGGGCGTCGTACAGGCTGTAGCAGTGGGCGAAGATGCGATCGCGCTCGCCCTTCGCGCTGGCCGCCGCCTGCGGTGGGGTCATCAGATCGTTTTTCCAGTTGGAGATCGTCGAGATCAGCTGCTGGAATACCACTTTATCGTCTTCGATCAACCCTTCGGTCAGATCTTTAAGCAGCGCTGTTTGATCGGTATCGTCAAACAGCGAGAAGTTCGACTTCATGCCAAGCGCCGCGTATTCGCGCTTGATGATATCCAGCCCCAGGGTGTGGAAGGTAGAGATCATCAACCCGCGCGCCTCTTTACGCCCCAGCGTCTGCGCCACGCGCTCTTTCATCTCGCGCGCGGCCTTGTTGGTAAAGGTGACGGCAGCGATATGACGAGCCTGATAGCCGCAAACGCGGATCAGGTGCGCAATTTTATTGGTGATCACGCGGGTTTTGCCGGAGCCAGCACCCGCCAGCACCAGGCAAGGGCCAGTGACAAATTCGACGGCTTGTTGTTGTCCGGGGTTTAAACGCATAGGGGCATTGCTCAATCTGTAAACACGGGGGTGTGGATTGTAGCAGAAAGTCAGGCTGAGATTTACCCGCCGAATGGTAAAGTGTTGGGCAGCAACCCAACGATAAGAGTGACCTTATGGCAAAGAGCGCGGCAGCCCTGCATATCCTGGTAAAAGAAGAAAAACTGGCGCTGGAGATCCTCAGCAAACTGGAGCGAGGGATCAGCTTCGATCATCTGGCAAAACGCTATTCCCGCTGCCCTTCCGGACGCAACGGCGGCGATTTGGGGGAGTTTAAGCAGGGTGCGATGGTGGGGCCGTTCGACGCCGCCGTTTTTAGCTGCCCGCTGCTCAAACCTTTCGGGCCGGTCAAAACCAAATTTGGCTATCACATCATCAAGGTGCTGTATCGGCGATAAGCCATGCTAAAATCGCCAGCCTTACAGACTCGCTTATAGAAAGGCACGATCATGGCAAAAACAGCAGCAGCAGTGCATATCCTGGTGAAAGAAGAGAAACTGGCACTGGATCTTCTGGAACAGATTAAAAACGGCGCCGACTTCGGCAAGCTGGCGAAGAAGCACTCCATCTGCCCATCGGGCAAACGCGGCGGTGACTTAGGTGAATTCCGCCAGGGCCAGATGGTTCCGGCGTTCGATAAAGTCGTCTTCTCCTGCCCGGTGCTGGAGCCAACCGGCCCGCTGCACACTCAGTTCGGTTACCACATCATTAAGGTGCTGTACCGGAAATAAACAGCAACGCCTTCTCATGGAGAAGGCGTTTCGTGTTTGCACCCTCTCCCCGTGGGAGAGGGCCGGGGTGAGGGCACCAGCGTGCTCGGTAATTAGCCAGCGACGCCGGTTTTTTTATTTCTGCGATTGCAGCGTCTGCTGGGCGTTATGCTTCATCACATGGGTGCTAATCGCCGCCTGGAACACCTTAAACATCAGGCCGTTAATCAGCGTGGTAATGGTAATGACGATAAACGCCGTCATCACCCAATCAATCAGCGCAAAGCCGCTGTTTAACAGCGCCGGGCGATAGACCGCCATCCCGCCAAATACCACCCAGTGGCTTAAGCAGTAGAAGCAGTGGAACAAATGGCCCATCAGCGCATTCTTTTTCGCCGTCCATTCACGAAACGCGGCAAACAACTCCGTCTGCGTCACCGTCATCGAAATACTGCTCGCCGCCATCGCAATCATCAGGCAGGTGGTTAAAGTTTCAATCATGGTCGTGACCTTTGTCGTTGAAGTAGCTGATAAATTCGCTGCCGATATCCTGCAGCGTCAGACGCTTAAAGCGATCGAGGATCAGCGTCTGCGCATCGGCGAGCGTCTCTGACATCACCCGGTTTACCCCCTGTTCCACCAGGCACTGTGGGTTTTCACTGCGGTTGCCTAACGCAAACAGCGCCGGCTCGCCAAGCGCCATGTAGATATCGTAAAGCGTGATATCGCCGACCGGCCGGCACAGCCGCCAGCCGCCGTGGTGCCCCTTAGTGGCACAGACAATGTTGTTTTCCCTGAGCCCGGCAAGCAGCTTGCGGATGAATGCCGGATTACCGTCGATAAAGGCGGCCATCTGTTCGGACGTCAGAGGTTTATCCATCTGCTCCAGATGAAGCAGGATGTGCAGCGTGGCTGAGAATGAGTTGTTTGTTTTCATGTAACTTACGATATTACATTAAGTCCATGATGAGCAATCCTGAATGCTAAAATTTGTGTATAAATTGATATAGTTTATTGATAAATATGATTATTTATATTTTTCAGCAACGCTATTGATCAAAAATTATCTTATGTTACTTTGAATGTTACATGAAATTCATCGTCAACAAATGAGGTAGCTATGCACGACGTTGAGCAACAGCCCGAAACCTTCTGGGAGTCGCATTACGATGCGATGTCTCCACGCTCCAACGGTATTCCGGGCAAAATTCTGGTGCGTTTCACCGAAAGTTTGGCACCGGGTAAAGCGCTGGAACTGGGCTGCGGGCGTGGGGATGATGCAGTCTGGCTGGCAAAACAGGGCTGGCAGGTGACGGCGGTCGATCTTTCGCACCGGGCAATTGAATACGCGGCGGCCAACGCCGAACGTGCTGGCGTCGATGTCACCTTCCAGCAGTGCGATCTCACTCAGGCTTTTCCGCAGGGTGAATTTTCACTGATTGCCGCCTCGTTCCTCGAGTCGCCGCTGGCGTTCGATCGGGCCACGATATTCCGCGCCGCGCTCGATCACGTTGCGCCAGGCGGCATGTTGCTTATCACCTCACACGGCAAAGTCCCAAGCTGGTCAAAGCACGTTCGCCCGTTCCTGCCTGCGCATGAAGTACTGGCCTCTCTGGGTAGTTTGCCACCGGGTTGGGAAGTGCAGTTTTGCGAGGAAGTCTCACGAACGATGACGGGGCCGGAAGGACAGCAGGACGAGGTGTCAGATGCGGTTGTCGCGTTAAAACGCGGATAAAAAAACGGCCCGGTAGCGAGGCGCTGACCGGGCCGGATAATAACGAGGTTTTATTAGCCAGCGACGGCGATACGCTTCATATCGGTCATGTAGCCGCGCAGTTTCTTACCAACCTGCTCGATAGCGTGACCGCGAACCGCTTCGTTCACGTCGCGCAGCTGAGCGTTGTCTACCGCGCCTTCAGCAATCGCTTTGCCCAGGTCGCCGGTCTGCAGGGTAGTCATGAACTCTTTCAGCAGCGGAACGCAAGCGTAAGAGAACAGGTAGTTACCGTATTCTGCGGTGTCGGAGATAACCACGTTCATTTCGTACAGACGCTTACGGGCGATGGTGTTCGCGATCAGCGGCAGCTCGTGCAGTGATTCGTAGTAAGCGGACTCTTCGATGATGCCGGAATCCACCATGGTTTCGAACGCCAGCTCAACGCCCGCTTTCACCATCGCAATCATCAGAACGCCTTTATCGAAGTACTCCTGCTCGCCGATTTTGCCTTCAAACTGCGGTGCGGTTTCAAACGCAGTTTTACCGGTCTCTTCACGCCAGGTCAGCAGTTTCTTATCGTCGTTAGCCCAGTCAGCCATCATGCCGGAGGAGAATTCGCCGGAGATGATGTCGTCCATGTGTTTCTGGAACAGCGGCGCCATGATCGCTTTCAGCTGTTCTGACAGCGCATAAGCGCGCAGTTTCGCTGGGTTAGACAGACGGTCCATCATCAGGGTGATGCCGCCCTGCTTCAGCGCTTCGGTGATGGTTTCCCAGCCGAACTGAATCAGTTTTTCGGCGTAAGCCGCGTCGGTGCCTTCAGCCACCAGCTTGTCGAAGCACAGCAGAGAACCGGCCTGCAGCATACCGCACAGGATAGTCTGCTCGCCCATCAGGTCAGATTTCACTTCCGCCACGAAGGAAGATTCCAGTACGCCCGCACGGTGACCGCCGGTCGCCGCAGCCCAGGCTTTAGCGATGGCCATGCCTTCGCCTTTCGGATCGTTTTCCGGGTGAACCGCAATCAGCGTTGGTACACCGAAACCACGTTTGTACTCTTCACGTACTTCGGTACCCGGGCACTTCGGTGCCACCATCACTACGGTGATGTCTTTACGGATCTGCTCGCCCACTTCGACGATGTTGAAGCCGTGGGAGTAACCCAGCGCCGCGCCGTCTTTCATCAGCGGCTGTACGGAACGCACAACGTCGGAGTGCTGTTTGTCTGGCGTCAGGTTAACCACCAGGTCAGCCTGCGGGATCAGCTCTTCGTAGGTACCGACTTTAAAGCCGTTTTCGGTCGCTTTGCGCCAGGAAGCACGCTTCTCAGCAATCGCTTCTTTACGCAGGGCGTAGGAGATATCCAGACCGGAGTCACGCATGTTCAGGCCCTGGTTCAGACCCTGAGCGCCACAGCCGACGATGACCACTTTTTTACCCTGAAGGTAGCTTGCGCCGTCAGCAAATTCTTCGCGGCCCATGAAGCGACATTTGCCCAGCTGAGCCAGCTGCTGACGCAGATTCAGTGTATTAAAGTAGTTAGCCATGATGGTGTACTCCGTGATGTTGTGTGTCGTTACTCTATGGATTTCGAGTTGCAGGAAGGCGGCAAGTCAGCGATTCCCCAGGAGCTTACTCAAGTAAGTGACTGGGGTGAGCTGACGCAGCCAACGCGCCTGCAACTTGAAAGACGACGAGTATATTGTTCGGTTCGCGTTTCAGCGAGAATGAACCCACATTACAACAGGAAATTTATTGCGGAAATTGATATATTCACAACGTTACATTGCAATTTATGCAACGTTGAAAACCGGAGACTCGTCTGTGGATTTACGCGATCTGAAAACCTTCCTGCATCTGGCGGAAAGCCGCCATTTTGGCCGCAGCGCGCGGGCGATGCACGTCAGCCCGTCCACACTTTCCCGGCAGATTCAGCGCCTCGAAGAGGACCTCGGCCAGCCGCTGTTTGTTCGCGATAACCGCACGGTGACGCTGACCGAAGCCGGTGAGGAGCTGCGCGTCTTTGCTCAGCAGACGTTGCTGCAGTATCAGCAGCTGCGCCATACCCTGGACCAGCAGGGGCCATCGTTATCCGGCGAGCTGCATATCTTCTGCTCGGTCACCGCCGCCTATAGCCACCTGCCGCCGATTCTTGACCGCTTCCGCGCCGAACATCCCTCGGTTGAAATCAAGCTCACTACCGGTGATGCCGCCGATGCGATGGAGAAAGTCGCCACCAATGAGGCCGATCTGGCCATCGCAGGTAAGCCTGAAACGCTGCCCGGCGCCGTCGCCTTCTCAATGCTGGAGAATCTGGCGGTGGTGCTGATTGCCCCGGCGCTGCCCTGCCCGGTGCGCAATCAGGTTTCCGTCGATGAGCCTGACTGGTCAACGGTGCCGTTTATCATGGCCGACCAGGGGCCCGTGCGCCGCCGTATCGAGCTGTGGTTCCGCCGCCATAAAATCAGTAACCCATCGATTTACGCGACCGTCGGCGGACATGAAGCGATGGTGTCCATGGTTGCGCTGGGCTGCGGCGTGGCGCTGATTCCCGAAATCGTGCTGGAAAACAGCCCGGAACCGGTGCGCAATCGCGTGATGATTTTAGAGCGCAGCGATGAGAAGACCCCGTTCGAGCTAGGCGTCTGCGTGCAGAAAAAGCGGCTGCATGAACCGTTGGTGGATGCCTTCTGGAAGATTGTGCTGGAACGCAAAATCGCCGAATAGCGTTGATATTTTCAGCCCCCAGTCATGCCCCAGGTTCGGGAGATTAATTGGTATCAAAGGTGCCAGGTGTAAACGGGCGCCGCAGGTAAAATCGTCACCAAAGAAACAGGACCTTACGAGAGGGAGTGACGATGCAAAAACCCAAAAAGATCTTCAACAACACCGATAATATTCGTAGCGAAATCATGGAAGGGCTGGTGTACGCCGGGCGCGGTAAGATCCACGCCCTGCCGGAGTATTGCGCGGTTTATCGCACGATGGCGCAAAACGGCCAGACCGTTATCGTCAGCGGCGGCGGCAGCGGCCATGAGCCGACGTTTGCCGGGTTCGTCGGCGAAGGCGGCATCGATGCCTGCGCACTGGGCGAAGTCTTCACCTCCCCCTCTCCCGACCAAATCATTGAAGCCAGCCGGGCCGTTCATCAGGGCAACGGCGTGCTGTTCCTCTACGGCAACTATTCCGGCGACGGCATGAACTTTGATATCGCGGCTGAAATCCTTGCGGAAGAAGGGATTGAGTGCCGCACTGTGCGCGCCACGGATGATATTGCCTCGGCGCCGCCGGAAAGAATGTCCGACCGCCGTGGCGTGGGCGGGCTGGCGTTTTTGTACAAGCTGACCGGCGCCGCAGCCCAGTTTGAGCACTACGCCCTGCCGGAACTGGAAGCGCTGGCGAACAAAGCCAACCATAACACCCGCACCATTGGCGTCGCACTCAGCGGTTGCGCGCTGCCGCAGGCCGACGCCTTTAACTTCACCCTGGCCGATAACGAAATAGAACTGGGTATTGGCATCCACGGCGAACCGGGACTGTGCCGTATTCCGATGCCGCAGAGCGATGAGCTGGTCGAGATGATGATTGAACGCCTGTGCAACGACCTGCCTTTCGCGAAGGGCGACAGCGTGTGCGTGTGCGTTAACAACCTCGGTGCGCTGAGCAATACCGAGCTGATGGTGGTCACCCGCAAAGTCGGCATGGCGCTGACGGCCCGCGGCATCAAAACCTACGACGTGCAGGTTGGCCATTTCTGTACCTCGCTGGAGATGTCCGGTTTTTCTCTGAGTATGCTGCGGCTGGATGACGAGATGCAGCGCCTGTACGACCACCCAATCCGCACCCTCGGCTGGAGAAACTAAGATGAACACCACACAATTTATCGCCTGTCTGCGGTACGTCGCTGAGGGGATGATCGCCAGTGAACCACGGCTGACCGCGCTCGATCAGGTGATTGGCGATGGCGACCACGGTATCGGCATTAAACGCGGCTTTACCGCGCTCAACGCGCTGCTCAGCGCACCCGAATTTACCGCCACGGATATTGGCGATGCCCTGTTGCAAAGCGGTACCCGCCTGATGACCAGCATGGGCGGCGCCTCCGGGGCTATTTTCGGTACCCTTTTCCGCGCCGGGGGTAAAGGTCTGGCAGGCCGCGCTGAGCTGGACGCCGCCACCCTCGCCGAGTGGTTGGCGATCGGCATGCAGGCCATCCACCAGCGCGGCGGTGCCGAGCCGGGGGATAAAACGATGGTCGATGCGCTGGCCGCCGCCGCCGAGTGTGCCAAAGCAAATGCCGCGCTAACGCTGCCGGCAGCACTGGCCCACTGCGCACAGGCGGCAATGGCAGGCGCAGAGGGCACCAGCGCGATGGTTGCCCGCTTCGGGCGCGCGAAGAATCTGGGTGAACGGGCCATTGGCCACTGCGACCCTGGCGCAGTATCGATGGCGCTGATCCTGAAGTTTATGGCGGAATTTGCCCATCAGGAGCAATGATCGGTAGAGCCGGATGATGTGCGTCTGTACTAACTCCGGCCTACTCAATGACTGTCTTTATGAGCGCGATGAGCACCATGACCATCAATATAAAGAACGCGCTGTATTAACCAGAGAGAGACTATTTTATCAGCCGCTTTTTTTGCATCTGCTGTAGAGAAATACTTCTCCGTTTGTAACCAATACTCCATATCCTTACGGGCATGAGGTATCTCTTTCAATACTGCTTTACGTTCCTCCAGCGGCCACAACTTTTCATCCCAATCCCCAGCTCGGATATTATTTTCGAGGTCCCCATAGCTGGCAATAAGCTGAGCTCTTTCTGGATGAGCATTTTCTGGATCAGGCAACAGGTATTTTTTTGGCAGCACACTCACATCCAGCTCGAACAAATCCCAAGAAGCATAAAATGAATATCTAATTGACCCCTCACTGTATTGAGCTCGTTCGACTGCAGGCCTAATAGCTTTGTGCAATAGGTCCCACGCATATGATTTGAAAAACGAGCCCTGAGGTGAACATATTGGTGAAAAAGCATCCCTATATGATGCATGTTGGGGGCCAAAAGCCTCGAGGGCCGCCTCGCCATGACGTTCAAAGATAAAACAGTGCACATACTTTCTCTGCGTGCCACCGGTATATCCTTTCTCGTAGCTAGCCGCTTCAATGCCTCTTCGCAACAAATCAAGAGTAGACGTCGTATCTATGGCGGGTACATCGGTTATGTGACGACCCATCACCTTATCAAGAGCATGCTGTTGGTACTGAATGGCCTCGTCGGAAGCCACCCCACTGCCTGGCTCGAATTGATAGAGATAAACCAGCCAGGCCGATGTTAGCGATGAACGATATTTTCGTAGCGTTTGCGCCGCACTCGCAGGAGCAAAAGGAATAGTACGGATAACATTGTCTAAAGAAGTAGCTCCCGCAATATAAATAAGCTCGAGCTCACGACTTCGCTGCTCAATGCTTTTCATCAGACAGCGGAATAACTCTTCTGGCTTTTCTGCGCAGGCATTTCGTGTTTTTAGCCACACCAGTTGCTCTTTACGTAACTCATCACCCTCAATAACAGGCAAATTAGCAATTGCCTGCCGAAAGTTGCTAGCTAAAGAGTTGTCTGAAACGCCGAGGGCAGATGAACTGCAGATGGCATGCTCAATGTCAGTGCTGGCTTTTGTACAATCAAAAGAAACAGCAAGTGTTGGCAGGGAGAAAAAGTAAAAAAATATTAAGGCGAAAAGAACAGAGCGTTGAGTCATTATTGAAAATCCTTTTCCATAGCATTCGCATCATAATCAGTAAGCAAAATTCGTCGTTCGACGACTACCAAACCACGACAGCCTCTCCATGAACAGTGTAAAAAAGGTTCGCATCCAGACATGAATCCTTTTGCTTTGCTACCAACACAGAGCCTGAAGGCTAAAATCAGTGGTAGATTCAGTATTGGCGCTCCTTTTCTGTATAATGTTGCGATCCATTGTAGTGGGGGGCTTGTTAACCATGTCGTTAAGCAAGCCAGAACAGACGGTGTCATTGCGCACTTGACAGCGAAAATACAAACTTAATTAGCCATCATTATGATAATCAAACCAAAAATTCGTGGATTCATCTGTACAACGACCCATCCGACTGGCTGTAAAGTCAATGTGGAAAAACAGATCGAGTACGTTAAGCAAAACGGGAAAATCGAGAACGGCCCTTCCCGCGTGCTGGTGATCGGTGCTTCCACCGGTTACGGCCTTGCATCCAGAATTTCCGCCGCCTTTGGCAGCGGCGCCGCCACTATCGGCGTATTTTTCGAAAAACCAGGCACGGAGTCCAAACCCGGTTCCGCAGGCTGGTATAACTCTGCCGCCTTCGACGAAGCGGCAAAGCGTGAAGGTCTGTATTCCAAAAGCATCAACGGCGACGCGTTCTCTGACGAATGCCGTGATGAAGTGATCAAGCTCATCAAAGAAGACCTGGGTCAGATTGATCTGGTGGTTTACTCACTGGCTTCCCCAGTGCGTAAAATGCCAAAAACCGGTGAAGTCGTCCGTTCTGCGCTGAAGCCAATCGGCGAGGTTTACACCTCTAAAGCGATTGATACCAACAAAGATCAGATCATGACTGCCAGCATTGAGCCGGCAACCGAAGAAGAAGTTCAGAACACCGTTACCGTCATGGGCGGCGAAGACTGGGAACTGTGGATGGGTGCGCTGAGCGAAGCTGGCGTGCTGGCTGAAGGCGTGAAAACCGTGGCCTACTCCTACATCGGTACCGACCTGACCTGGCCAATCTACTGGCACGGCGCGCTGGGCAAAGCGAAAGAAGACCTCGACCGTGCGGCGGGTGAACTGCGTAACCAACTGGCTCCACTGAACGGTTCTGCCAACGTTGCGGTACTGAAGTCCGTTATCACCCAGGCGTCTTCCGCCATTCCGGTGATGCCACTGTACATCTCCATGGTCTTCAAGCTGATGAAAGCGCAGGGGATTCACGAAGGTTGTATCGAGCAGATCAACCGTCTGATGACCACCAGCCTGTACGGCGACAAAGTGGCGCTTGATGACAACCAGCGTATCCGTATGGACGACTGGGAACTGCGTGAAGACATTCAGCAGGCCTGCCGCGACCTGTGGCCGCTGATCACCACTGAAAACCTGGCGCAAGAAACCGACTATGCAGGCTACAAGCAGGAATTCCTGAACCTGTTCGGTTTCGGCCTCGACGGCGTGGACTACGACGCCGACGTGAACACCGAAGTCGAATTCGACGTGATCACGCTGTAATTTATTGATGTCGTAACAAACGCAACACTTGATAAAGCCCTGGCCAAAAAGCCGGGGCTTTTAACTAATAAGGGCTGGACTTAATAACAACCACTCCTGTACGATTCAACCCAATTTCCAATATATAATGTTAATTAAGCATTGAATGTGATTTATAATCACCATCAAGATTAATTATATATCACTGGATAACCTGTAGTTTCCCCAAATAATTAATAGAATGAATTTAACGGAATACTTCCATTAAATAGTGAGAGTCTATCCTAATAGACACCATTGTTGCAGTCAGTTTGATCCAAGGTGCCTTCCCAGCCATACTGGGCTCGGAAGCCTTATTGGTCCTTAAGCAATCACCGGCAAACTATAGAATGGCCTATTGGGATAGACTCTAAATCCAGCTCATGGATTGGAGCTTAATATTATGTACTCAACGGTTCTACATCAACTTAACCATTCAGGTAGTTTATTAGAAACGCCGAAATATATTCAAGAACAGCTATTCTCATCCCCGGAAGATATCGCTACAGCAGACAACCGCCCCTTAATTTCAGCAATCATTCCATGTCTGAATGAAGAAATGACGCTTGCTATCTGCATTAATAAAATAATGGTTGCCTTTGACCGTCGGGGTATTCGGGGTGAAGTCATCGTGGGGGATAATGGCTCAACGGACAACTCCGTCGACATTGCCCAATCGCTGGGCGCCCGGGTTATTCACCAGCCCATCAAAGGCTATGGTGCAGCAATAAGCGCCGCTGCCGGGGCGGCGCAGGGTAAGTATCTCATCATGGCTGACGCCGATGACTCCTACGACTGGAGTCAGATTGACATTTTTGTTGATGCGCTGGAAAGTGGCGCAGACTTCGTGATGGGTAATCGATTTGCCGGGGGAATAGAACCAGGGGCTATGCCCCCTCTGCATCGCTATCTCGGCAATCCGCTGCTTTCGGGCATTGCCCGACTGCTTTATCACTCTCCTATTCGTGATTTTCACTGTGGAATGCGGGCCTTTACCCGCGAGGCATTCCAGAAGATATCCGCCCACGCTACCGGTATGGAATTTGCCTCCGAAATGATCATTAACGCGCACCGCGCGGGGCTTACCATCCGTGAAGTACCAATTAAGCTCTACCCGGATAAACGTAACCGCCCGCCTCATTTACGCTCATTTCGTGATGGCTGGCGACACCTACGCCTTCTCATTGCCCACGCGCCGGATAGACTCTATTTGATCCCCGGATTTACGCTGCTTCTGCTCGGAACGATAGGCCTTGCGCTGCTTGCCCCTGGTCCTATCGAAATCTACGGCCACTATTTTGGTATTCATTTCGTCGCCCTCGCGACCATGTCGACGCTCATTGGCCTTATCTCAATTCTGCTAGGTGTGTTAGCTAAGGTCGCTATCGCCATTTATCACCCGGTTGCACAAAGTCGGATGATTCGCTGGCTGAGACGGGCGCACACTCTGGAGTGGCTGGTTTTCAGCGGCTCTGCGCTTGCTATAGCAGGTTTTTGCGCCGACCTCCTTCTGGCCTTTCAATGGCTTTTATCTCACGGTTCAATGGAGCAGTCGGTGCATGTTGTTTTTATCATCAGCACGGTTTGTATCGCCGGTGTGCTGATGGTGCTGGCCGGATTCGTACTGCAGTTGCTGCTGGACATCCTGAACCGACATGATTCAGATGCATCAAAAAAAGGGCCGTCGATATGGAAGGAGTGAGGGCTGCTATGACGAAAATACGCACCTCTTTTGCCTATATCTGCGTCTCTGGCGGGTGCTTCCTCGGACATAATGCCATCATGATTGCGGCGGAGCATTTATACGCAGCGCTCTGGTTAGCGATCCTCTTATCTTTCGTTATCACCGTGACTATCGGTTATGTGTTGCACAGCGTATTCACCTTCAAACAGGCGCTCTCGCCGCGCGCCTTTGGGCGCTATACCCTCGGCATGCTGCTGAATATCCCACTGGCTTATGCCACCACCTGGTTCTGGTACCACTGGCTGGGATTTCCAATGCTCGCTGCCGCGCCGCTTGCTTCGTGCTGCACGATCGCGCTGAATTTTTTCCTCAGCCGCTGGGCGATAAGCGTATCAGGCCGTAAGGCGCGTATGCCCTCATCTTCCCCAACCGTCTGGAAATAACGATGCGGCTGGAGAAAGTATCATCTTGAATATCCTGACGATAAGCCATTTCTATGAGGCGCACGGTGGTGGAATTGAACGCGTTGCCGGGCAGTTGTGCCGCCAGTTCGCTCGCCAGGGAGCAACACCGCAATGGGCAGCCAGCGCCAGCGATGCTTTGCCTGCAGGTGATCTCAAAATCATCGCGTTACGCTGCATCGATCCGCTGGAAAAACTGACCGGCCTGCCCATGCCGTTACCTGGCCCAGGGGCTATTTGGGCACTCCAGGACGCGGTACAGCGTAGCGACGCGGTGGTGATCCACGATGCGCTCTATGCCACCTCAATCCTTGGCATGATAATCGCCAAACTCCACGGGAAACCCGTCGTTCTGATTCAACATATTGCCGCGATTCCTTTCCGCTCCCCCGCGCTGCGTCTGCTTATGCGACTGGCTAACCTGGTCGTAACGCGCCCCATGCTATGGGCTGCCGATGTCCGAATTTTTATTAGCGATACGGTTCGTCACGACCTGCTCGGAACGCCTGCACGCTATCCCTATAAGTTGTTGTTTAACGGCGTTGATAGCGCCATTTTTTATCCACCAACGCCCTCAGAAGCCGGACGCAACCTGCCAGCAAACACTCACCTTTCTCCCTGTGCCCGGCGGATACTTTTCGTTGGCCGCTATGTTGAAAAGAAAGGATTGGCTGTATTACGCGCCCTGGCTGCGGCCAGGCCGGAGTGTCAGTTCTTGCTGGTCGGAAGCGGCCCTCTTCGGCCCGCAGAATGGGGGTTAGGCAACGTTTACGATCTTGGTGTTCAGCCTCCCGCCGCGCTGGCAGAACTTTATCGCGGTGCAGATTTGCTGCTATTGCCTACCGTCGGTGAAGGCTATCCCCTCGTTATCCAGGAAGCGATGGCCTCCGGGCTACCGGTCGTCTGCGGCGCCCCGGCGCATAGAGCGGACCCCGAGGCAGCAAGCTGGCTACGTGGCGTGAACATCGACCTTAGCGATCCACAGGGTTCGGCACAGCGTTGTTCTGCCGCAATAGATAGCGGTGGGCTGACCAACCGCGAACGTGAAGCGATGATTGGTTACGCCAGGGAGCGCTATCGCTGGCAAACCATGGCGCAGGAAATACTCAGGCTGGCGCAAAATGCCGTCAGGGCGAAGGACCAAACCGGAAGAGAATAAAATGGATACATCCAGTCAGCACTTTTTTCGCGATAACCCGCGGAGCGTTACGCTGCTCCTCGGCGCGAGTATTGCCATTAAAGTGGCGCTTATTTTCATTTTTGCCTGGCATATTCGTCTGATCATGGATGAGTTCGCCCAGCTTGGTTACGCCAAATATTTTGCCAATGGGCTATTCGATACCATTCAACCGCCAAAGGCCGTGGGCTTTGCGGTGTTTTATAAACTGGCTCATCTGATTGGTTGGAACGCCGCCTCGATTATTCATATCGGGCGAATGCAGATGGCCCTGCTCGCCTGCGCAACGCTACTCCTGGTTTACGCCTGCGCGCGTGCGCTGGGCGAGCAGCGTTTACGCTCACTGCTGATTGTTCTGGTTTTACTGTGCTTTACTAATTTTATGGAGCGCATCTTCCGTACCCGCTCCGAGCCCCTGGCGCTGTTTTTCGCCCTGGCTGCCATGCTGGTGATATTGCGCGGCCCAACCCTCAACGCCAGAAAAATTTTCATCGCCGGGATCTTAAGCGGGCTGGCATTTTTGGTTACCCAAAAATCAGCCTTCTTCAATCTGGCCCTTGGGCTTGGCTTAGTGGTTGACGCTACGCTGCGAAAAGATGTCATCACGGCTCTCGTTCGCGGTTTTTACTTAACCGTCGGATGGCTATTTCCCGCAATGGTCTATTGCTTGATATTCGGCGGCAGCGACCCACTGCGTATTGCTGATGGTTTGATCTTTGGCCCGCTAGAAGTGGCGGTAAGCGGTAGCGAAGCCTATAGCGGCGCGCTTCGCACGTTCGTCTTACAAACTCTGATGGAAAATGCGTGGCTCTATCTGCTCTGTTTTAGCGGCATGGCCATTGCGGTGAAACGCTTTCGCGTTTTACATGAAAAAAACCGTATCGCTCTGATATTTTCGCTCGTGATTACCACGCTGGTGTTCACGCATAGTCAGCCATGGCCCTATGTCTTTATTATGGCACTACCGTTTTTATCGCTCTGGTCTCTTGCTCCGCTGGACGTTCTCTTCGCTCATCACCGTAAGCCAAGCCTGAGATTATTTATGCTAGCGGTGGCTATATTCCTTCTGCTTTCAAGCTACCGTACCAATTTCAGCTATCTGAAAATCAGCAATGTGCGGCAGCTTGAACTGGTTAGCCGGGCAGAAGCACTGCTTAAACCTGATGAAAAATACTTCGATGGTATAGGGATATTGCCCAACAGGCTGGAACCGACAACCCTGTGGCTCGATACCTGGTATGTTTTAAAGACGCTGCGTGAAGGTAAAAGCTCCGAAGCTTGGCAGGTACTTACCCAATCCCCGCCGAAGATTGTTTTATGGTCCTACCGACTGAGTAATATCTATCCTGCCATCGCCGACGCCATCGATAACAGCTATGTCCAGGTTGCGCCGAATATCAGGATGATGGGGCAACGAGTGCACCTCGACCGTCAGGTTGTGTTCAAGGTGCCGCTCGCCGGAAGATATCAGCTGTACAGCGAAACCGGTGCGCCCATTTCCGCACAAATCAACGTGGACGGGAGCGCACTCGTTCCCCCTATAACCCTATCGACGGGCCGTAAAATCATCACGTTGCTCAACGGCCCAAAGCAAGCGCTGCTGTTACCCGAAGGCACCTACACAGGCCTTTTCAAAGAGGGGGAGGATAACCAGGACCTATTTGCTAACGCCTATTATCGGTAAGCGTGATAAACCGCCGCGGTAACGGCGGTTTTTGTTGAGGCTAATCGAAACCAAAGCCCTCCGCGAACAACACCTTCAGCTTCGCCATCGCCTCCTGCTCGTCGCTGCCGCTGCAGATGATCTCAAGCGATCCTCGGCCTTTGATCCCGGCCCCCAGAATACTCATGATGCTTTTTCCCTTGATGGTTTTACCATCGTAGATCATCTCGATCCGCGACTGATACTGCGCGCACGCCTTTGCCAGCACGCCCGCCGGGCGGGCATGAATACCGTGCAGGTTGCTGATTTTCACCACTTCTTTCAACATAATTGCGGTTCCTTACTTACTGTCCGTTAGCCGGGTACATCGCCTGAACGACGTTAAAATAGCCCTGAATCAGAAGCTGGGCGACCATCGCGCCCGGGTCGACGAACGCACGGGACCGTTCTCCGTGGATAGCCGCACGCCCGTGCTTCGCCACCATGGTGGTAGTCTGCTGCATGCCCTGCTGTGCCGCTAACAACGCTTCCCGCGCCACGTTCAGCGGCTCGCCCTGACCACGCAGCACCACCAGCGCGGGAGCCATCCCATCAAGAAAGGTTTTTTCGCCCGGCTGCGCTTTGCCGCGCTGCTGCACGCCATCAAACCAGGCCTGGAAAAAGTCGCCTGCATCCTGCAGCGTCATCGCTTCTCGTCCCTTAAAGACTTTTCCCGCCTGCATCAGGCCGGAAGCCATCAGCGTCCCCATCGTGGAGGGTACCGCCGAGGCCATCGCTTTACCCGCCAGATAAAAAAACCGTCCCAGATCGGGTTCGCCGCTGTGCTGTGCATAGTCCGACGCCGCGGTAAAACCGTCGCTCATGGTAAGGCCCAGATCGCCATCGCCCACCACGCTGTCCAGTTCAGTTAGCACCGTCTTGTTGCCCTGCATCACCCGCGCCCACTCGGCAAAGAGCGGGCGTAAGCTCTCGCTGTTTAACGTCATAGCGCCTCCTTAGGCGGGAAACTGCCGGAACATCGGCGTGTCGGCCTGCGCGTTCAACAGCACCTTAAGCTCATCGTCTACCGGCATCAGGCTGATGGACATGCCGGTCATCTCCATCGCCGTGGCGAATTCCCCCACCCACACGCGGAAGACACGGATGTTGCTCTGCGCCAGAATCTGGTGCACATGGCGATACATCAGGTACAGCTCTTCCAGCGGCGTCGCACCGAGGCCGTTAATCAGCACCGCCACTTCATCGCCCTGCTGGCAGGAGGAGTCGGCAATCAACCAGGACATCATCTCTTCAGCAATATTTTCAGCACTCAGTTGCGGCCCGCGACGAATGCCGCTTTCGCCATGGATACCCATGCCGATTTCCATCTCGTTGTCGCCAATATGGAAACCCGGCTTACCGATACGCGGCACGATGCACGGCGACAGCGCCACCCCCAGCGTCCGCACACGATCACCGGCCTTCTGCGCGATACGCTGGACGGTGTCAAGGTCATCCATTCTGGCGGCCGATGCGCCAGCACATTTGTAGACGAAGAAAATCCCCGCCACGCCGCGTCGCGTGGTGGCACCACCGCCCGGCACGGCACCAGCAGAATCATCGGCGGCAACGACCGTGCAGGTCCGGATGTCGCTCTCCATGTCGGCCATTTCCGCCGCCATGTCAAAATTGAAGATATCGCCGTTATAGTTGCCGTACAGGTAAAGCACGCCCGCACCGCTGTCTACCGCCTGCGTAACGGCCAGAATTTGCTCCGGCGACGGTGACTGGAACACATCGCCGATGGCGCAGCCGTCCAGCATGCCCTGTCCCACGTAGCCGAGAAACAGCGGCAGGTGCCCGGAGCCGCCGCCGGTGACAATCCCCACCTTGCCGGGCAGCGGGTGCGCCGTGGCAAGGCAGTGCAGATCCTCATTCACAAAGCGGAATTTATCAGGGTGCGCCAGATAGATGCCTTCCAGCATCTCCGGGATAAAGTCCTCCGCCTGATTCAGAAATTTTTTCATGCGTTCTCTCCATGAATATCCCGCCCGAACGGGCGGGCGCGTCAATTAACGGGCAAATTTGATCTGTGACGGGTAGGCCCAGCGCTGCAGCTCTTCCGGGGCGAAGGATTCAGGCTCCTTGCCGCCGTTAATCACCAGCGCGTGGTAGTAAATCTGCGCCATCTCCTCCAGGTACGCGGATTTCAGCACCGCTTCATACGGGTCTTTATCCACGCCGATTGCGCCATGTTTTTCCATCAGGATGGCATCGGCACGCTTGATAGGTTCGATCACGCTCTCAGAAAGCGCTGGCGTGCCGGGACGGCCGTATGGCGCAACCGGGATCACCCCGTCTTTCAGGTTGAGAATGGCGCACTCGTACACCACCGCCGGAATAGGCTTATTCAGCACGGCAAAAGAGGTCGCGTAGAGGGAGTGCGTGTGGGAGATGGCGAACACGTCCGGGCGCGCTTTATAAATCTCAATATGCATCAGGCATTCGCTGGTTGGACGCAATCCCGCTTCGCTTTCAATCACATTGGCTTCAACGTCCATCACCACGATATCGCGCGGCGTTAAATGCATTTTGTCGATAGTGGTTGGAGTTACCAGAATAAGCCCGGTCTCTTTATCCCGTACGCTGGAATTACCCGCTTTATGTTTACAGAGCCCCCATTGCTGAGCGGTTCTGGCCATTTCAACGACGTGTTTTTTCTGAATGTCTAACATAATATTTATCCTGTATACGGTTGTAGGGGCGAGCGATGTCGCGACAATGATTGCCGGGAAATAACGTTGCAGTTTTTTACGCTGCAACGGCGTTTAATTAATGATTACGAATGACGGACAAATTCATTTATCAGTGCATATTCATCCTGTGCGCGGCGAATAACATTGCCGCCATCATAGAATTCGAGAAACTCATTCAATTGCGCGAGTGCCTTAAGATGCTTTTGCGGATTATTCGTCGCCAGGACAATAATAATATCGGCCTGCATATAACCGGCGAAATCAATCTTTGAAGGCAGGCGTAATAGCGTCATCCCCGTTTCCAGCGCGCCATCATCGACGCCCGCATGGGCGATAATCACGCCGTCGGCCAGCATGATATAGGGCTGCTCATCGGCGATTTTATTCAGCATAATTTGCAGGTAGCGCGGTTCAATCACCCCGTTTTCCAGCAGCGATGCTGAAGCCTCGGTAATCGCCTGCTGCCAGTCAGTGGGTAGCGACGTGGCAAACTGAACGTGTTCACGCTGCAGCAAGTCCGTCAGCGACGGCGTCGGCGGCTCAATGTTGCCCGCTGCGCTCGCGGCGCTGTTCTCATCATAGATGTAGCTGGCGAGGGCGCGCTGTAGCCCTTTGTGGTCGATGATATTGCCGAAGCGCTCGAAGATAAGCAGCAGTTGCTCTATCTGAATGATGTTCGGATCCACGCCCTGCAGCGCACCGATCACATGATTGCGGAACGCACTTTTGTGAATGCTGCTGATGGACGGATTGACCACAAATACCATCTTGCTGGTATTCAGATGCGTGGTCGAAAAGACCACGTCGTAGTGCCCGGTATAGCGCTCAAATTCGCGCCGTGACATCACTTCGGTAAAGTGTAGCTCCGGGAAAAGCACCTGCAGCGTCAGGAACAGATAGGTAGAAATCGTGGCGCTATTTTCGCACACCACCACCGCCGTTTTCTGTAGCTTAATCTGATGGATTACCCCTTCGCGGGTCAGCCAACCGCCAAAAAGCACCGTCAAAAACGTCATCTCTTCATCGGGAATTTCGCAGTGCAGTACCGTCTCGAACGGCACCGCCGCGCGGCGAACCATCTCATGCAGATGGCTGAACTCTTTCACCACCAGATCGTAAACGCTGCTGGTATTGGTCAGGTGATAACGAATACGGTAATAGGCCGGTTTCCAGTGCTGATAGATTTTTTCAATCAGCTCATTTTTTTCTTTGATGGTGACACAGCTTATTTTTTCAAAGTTGTCGACTACCGCCACTACGCTTTCAAGCAGCAGCGTATCCAGGTGGAAATATTTATCGGCAATACTTTGAATATTGGAGCTTTGGATCAGTGCCGTCAGGAAAACCAGTTCATTTTCGCTATTGATATTGATTTTACTGATAACGCTCTGCATCAGGGTAAATTCTCTGCTGCCAATAATATCGGCGTAGCTGCTCGGAATATTAACCAGACCTTTTCCTGAATCAATACGGTGCAGGACAAAGCAGATAAAATAAATAAGCTCCTGAAGCTGACGATCGGTAAACTGAATTTTAAAACGTTTTTCAATTTCGCTAAAAACGTTGCCGACCTTTTCCAGATAGTCGCTCATCACGTTGTTGTAGTGGGCGAGGATATTTTTGGCGACCGGAATTTCCAGCACCCGACGTAAACAGTTCAGCAGCAGATAACGTTTTTCCAGCTCCTCACCCAGAATATGGTAGCCGTTGCCCCGGTCGTAGCTTATCTCCAGCCCGTGCTCGATAACCTCTGTACGCACCTTTTTCAGGTCGTTGATAATCGTATTCTGACTCACGCCCAGCGAAGAGGAGAGATGCAGCAATGACAGCCGTTCGCTACGGGTCAGCAGCATAAAGATAATCATCTGTCCGCGCTCTTCTTCCGAGTAGAGATAGCGGTGCTCGGTTTCAGAGGTCTGATTCTGACGAAAATGCTCAATCACATGGCGCGGGATATGCAGCTTCCCGGTTTTCAGACGGTTGATCCGGTCAAAGTGGTTCGACTCCAGGTAGTCATTCACCTTTTTCAGCGTATAGCTCAGCTGTTTGCGGGTCAGGCAAAACTGCTCTTCAAGCTTCGTCCCCGTGATGCCGGGATCGTTCACAATGGCATCCAGCACTGCAACCACGCGTTTATCCATAGCCATGCCAACTCTCCTGCAATGAAAAGCCTGGCGGCGACGCCTGCCGCCAGACATGAACATGAAACCCAGAATTACGCCTGCTGAACCTTCTCCTGCTGTTCGGCCTCCTGCTGTGCCAGATTGCTTTCACGACGCAGTTCGCGGGAGTAGAAGAAGTAGCCACATCCCCACCACAGCGCGAAGACCAGCGGGATAAAGTTGCCTTCCAGGAATTTGAACAGGAAGGAGAAGGCATAGGTGAAGACCGGTGCATCAATCGAACTGTTCGAAATCAGCTGCCCTGCCGGGATGGTGATCGCTTTAGTGGCCAGACCGAGGTCGGTAATCATTGGCGCGAACTGCGTCCCCACGAACAGGAAGAACGGCACGCCAATAATGCTCAGGATAACCATGCGCAGCGTGTTACCGCGCGTCACCAGGTAGGCCGGAACAATCAACGCAATATTGATGATGCCAGCAAATGGCAGGATCTTATTTCCCGGCAGAATCAGCGCCCACAGCAGGGTGAACGGGATGGCAACGATAATGGCAAACCAGATCTCGCTCGCGCCGCCCATAAACGGCCAGTCGATACCCACGAACAGCTTACGCCCGGAGAATTTCTTGTTCATATAGTCGCTGATGGCCTCTGAGATCGGCGACAGCGCCTGCATAAAGAGCTTGGAAATCATCGGGAACAGAACCAGCGCCGTTGAGGCCTGCACCCCCAGCATCAGCGTTTTCGCAACGCTATAGCCCGCAATCACCCCAAACAGGATCCCCAGAATAAAACCGATGATGTGGTTTTCGGCAAAGACCCCGACTTTGGCACGCAGCGCGCTGGCATCCATCGGCTTATTGCAGACCGGAATTTTCCGCAGCAGCAGATCGAACGGGTAATAGATAGCACCAAAGAAGACCATACGGTGCGTACAGGTTACCCCAGGGATCCCCGTGAGCTTCTCAATACGATGCTGGTGAATATCCCCCGCGTTCAGTTCCATAATGATCTGGAAAGCGGCAACAAGGAACGCCAGTACCAGGCTCCAGACCGGGCCGAACAATGGGGTGGTGACGCTCACCACGATAAACGCGGTAAAGATTTTCCCCCACACGTTCCAAAGGTCGGCGTTGAAGGTATTGGTCTTGTTCAGCATCAACATCACAATGTTTACGCCAACCTGAAGCGGGAACATGGCGAACGCATAAGGCCAGGCCCAGGAGATATTCGCCATCGTCGTCCAGCCGCCGTCGACGATACTTAACTCAAGGCCGGTACGGTTCATCATGGTCTGCGCGGCAACGCCGATGGCATCAACCATAAAGCCAATCAGCATGCTCATCCCGACGAAGGCGACGCCCAGCGTGATGGCCGCCGAGGCCGCATCGCGGAATTTCATCCGCACCACCAGCCCGGCTAATAACATAATAAAAGGCACAAAAACCGGCGCGCCTAAATTCAGAATATAATTTATGACTACACCAAGAAAGTCCATAGCACTTCTCCACTAAAATAATTATACGGATTAAAGAGCTACACCTTATTTACAGGCATCAATGACCTTTTGTAATTCCTGCTCCATCCCCATGCCGGTCAAAAAAGCAATCCCGTTAATTACAGGGATAGGATATTGCTTATCAACTTTGGTGATGGCGATATAAGCCGCGCTATCTTTTATATGACTATCAAGCGATTTCAGGTCGATGACTTCAACTTTGATATGCGACTGCTGGCGTTCATTCAATAGGCGGGTCACTTTACTGGCAACCGTTTGTGAGGTAGCAACGCCGCTTCCACATGCAACAATGACTTTTTTCATCTTATAAATCCTTATCTAATTGCAGTCTTGATGTGAGGGTACAGAGAAAGGTTTCTACATCGTCTATTTCGCGTAGGGTCTGGACAACCTCTTCATCCGCAAGGCAGTCCATGAGCTTTTGCAGCGCGGTCAGGTGGCTGCTGTGGTCAACAAAACCAAGTAAAACAATAAAATGAACGTAAAGCGTGTTGTCATCATTGCCCATTTCCTGCCAGGCAATAGGCGTAGACAACCGCGTTACGGAGATAAAAGGGCGAATAACGTGCTGAGGGTCGGTATGAGGAAGCGCGATGGCCACCGGCAGCGTTGGCAGCGCGGTAGGGTACGCTTTTTCACGGGCGATGATGGCGTCAAGAAAAGAGTCCCGGACATAGCCTTGCTCTTTCAGCTGCAAAAATATCGAAGAAAAAAAGTCCGTGGAATTATTATAGTGTTTATCCAGAAACGTGAGCTGAGGCGTAAAATACTCACATCCTTGCGCACTTTCATTCGGGGCATCAATTATATCCGTTCTCATCCGAATATCCTCTCTAACCGCTAAGAATTAACTAGAGACAATGTTAATTCAGGAGCAGCAAGCGGGCGACAAATATTGCCCCCAAAAGATGTGCGCAGGCTGGCGCAACGCGGTGAGCGTTTTATTATGAATTACATCACATTTTTATCGTTGAGATTCGTTGGCAGCGAAATAATTTGGCAGGTTACGACAAATAAAAAGGAGATCGGGAGATAATCCAGACAGATTATCTCCCGTTAAGCGGCGCTTAGCCCGCGAGGAAGAAGCGGAACGCAGGGTTATTGGTCTCGTTATGACAATCGTAACCCAGTTCGTTGAGTCGGGTTTCAAAGTCCGGCTCGTTCTCGCCAAGCTCAAACGCTGCCAGTACGCGACCATAGTCAGTGCCGTGGCTGCGGTAGTGGAACAGAGAGATATTCCAGTGCGTGCCTAGGGTGTGCAGGAACTTCAGCAACGCGCCCGGAGATTCCGGGAACTCAAAGCTGTAAAGGCGTTCCTGTAGCGGCTTAGACGGACGACCACCGACCATATAGCGTACGTGCAGCTTCGCCATTTCATCATCGGAGAGATCCACCACGCTGTAGCCGCCCTCGTTGAGCAACTGCAGGATCTCTTTACGCTCTTCCAGACCCCGGCTCAGACGAACACCAACAAAAATGCAGGCATTTTTCGCATCGGCGAAACGGTAGTTGAACTCAGTAACCGAACGCCCGCCCAGCAACTGACAGAACTTCAGGAAGCTGCCCTTCTCTTCTGGAATCGTCACCGCCAGCAGCGCTTCACGTTGTTCCCCCAGCTCGCAGCGTTCAGAGACGTAGCGCAGGCCGTGGAAGTTAACGTTCGCACCGGACAGCACGTGCGCCAGGCGTTCGCCGCGAATGTTGTGCTGGGCGATATATTTTTTCATACCCGCCAGCGCCAGCGCCCCGGAAGGCTCCGCCACCGCACGCACATCTTCGAACAGGTCTTTCATCGCCGCGCAGATAGCATCGCTATCCACGGTGACGATATCGTCGAGGTACTCCTGACACAGGCGGAAGGTTTCATCACCGATGCGCTTAACCGCCACGCCTTCAGCGAAGAGACCCACACGCGGCAGGTCAACCGGATGACCGGCATCCAGCGCCGCTTTCAGGCAGGCAGAATCTTCGGCTTCTACGGCAATGACTTTGATTTGCGGCATCAGCTGTTTAATCAGCACCGCCACGCCCGCCGCCAGACCACCACCGCCAACCGGCACAAACACGCGGTCGAGGTGAGCGTCTTGTTGCAACAATTCCAGCGCCAGCGTGCCCTGCCCGGCAATTACCATCGGGTGATCGAAAGGCGGAACCCAGGTGAAACCCTGCTGCTGCGCCAGCTCAATGGCTTTGGCTTTCGCTTCGTCAAAGTTCGCGCCGTGCAGCAGCACTTCGCCGCCAAAACCACGTACCGCATCCACTTTGATATCGGCCGTCGCCACCGGCATGACGATAAGCGATTTCAGGCCAAGCCGGGCGGATGAGAACGCCACGCCCTGCGCATGGTTGCCCGCGGATGCGGTGATCACGCCATGCGATTTCTGCTCGGCCGTCAGACCCGCCATCATCGCGTAGGCCCCGCGCAGCTTAAAGCTGTGCACCGGTTGGCGGTCTTCGCGCTTCACCAGAATCACGTTATCGAGGCGCGAAGAGATCTTTTCCATTTTCTGCAGCGGCGTCACCTGCACCGCTTCATAGACCGGTGCGCGTAGCACCGCTCTGAGATACTCGGCCCCCTCAGGGGAGCCGGATAGGGGTTGTGAATCTGCCATGATTAGCCACCCAGTTTCGATTTATCACGTACGGCGCCTTTGTCGGCGCTGGTTGCCAGGCTAGCGTAAGCGCGAAGGGCGAAGGAGACCTGACGCTCACGATTTTTCGGCGTCCACGCCTGGTCGCCACGGGCTTCCTGCGCTTCACGACGTGCGGCGATTTCCGCGTCGCTCAGCTGCAGCTGAATACCACGGTTCGGGATATCGATAGCAATCATGTCGCCATCTTCGATGATCGCGATATTGCCGCCGCTTGCCGCTTCTGGAGAAACGTGGCCGATAGAGAGGCCAGAGGTACCGCCGGAGAAACGACCATCGGTGATCAGGGCGCAGGCTTTGCCGAGACCCATCGATTTCAGGAAGGTGGTTGGGTAGAGCATTTCCTGCATGCCCGGCCCGCCTTTCGGCCCTTCGTAGCGAATGACCACCACGTCGCCTGCGACAACTTTGCCGCCGAGGATGGCTTCTACCGCGTCATCCTGGCTTTCGTACACTTTTGCCGGGCCGGTGAATTTGAGGATGCTGTCATCTACGCCTGCAGTTTTTACGATACAGCCGTTTTCCGCAAAGTTACCGTACAGCACGGCCAGGCCGCCGTCTTTGCTGTAGGCGTGCTCCAGAGAACGGATACAGCCTTCGGCGCGGTCATCGTCCAGCGTATCCCAGCGGCAATCCTGCGAAAACGCCTGAGTAGTACGGATACCGGCCGGGCCTGCGCGGAACATTTTCTTGACCGCTTCGTCCTGGGTAACGGTGATGTCGTACTGCTCCAGCGTCTGCGGCAGGGAGAGACCGAGAACGTTTTTCACGTCGCGGTTCAGCAGGCCTGCACGGTCCAGCTCACCGAGGATCCCCAGCACGCCGCCGGCGCGGTGCACATCTTCCATATGGTATTTCTGGGTACTTGGCGCCACTTTACACAGCTGCGGCACCTTGCGGGACAGCTTGTCGATATCGCTCATGGTGAAGTCGATTTCGGCTTCCTGTGCCGCCGCCAGCAGGTGCAGAACGGTGTTGGTGGAGCCGCCCATGGCGATATCCAGCGTCATGGCGTTCTCAAACGCTTCTTTGCACGCGATGTTGCGCGGCAGTGCGGATGCATCATCCTGCTCGTAGTAGCGTTTGGTCAGCTCAACGATGCGCTGGCCCGCGGTGAGGAACAGTGCTTTGCGGTCAGCGTGGGTGGCCAGCAGCGAGCCGTTACCCGGCTGAGACAGACCCAGCGCTTCGGTCAGACAGTTCATCGAGTTGGCGGTGAACATGCCGGAACAGGAGCCGCAGGTTGGGCAGGCAGAACGTTCAACCTGTTCGCTCTGTGAGTCAGAGACTTTCGGGTCCGCGCCCTGAATCATCGCATCGACCAGGTCGAGCTTAATGATTTTGTCAGAGAGCTTGGTTTTTCCGGCTTCCATCGGGCCGCCGGAAACGAAGATAACCGGAATGTTCAGGCGCAGAGAGGCCATCAACATCCCCGGGGTGATTTTGTCGCAGTTGGAGATACAGACCATCGCATCGGCGCAGTGGGCGTTCACCATGTACTCAACGGAGTCAGCGATCAGCTCGCGGGACGGCAGTGAATAAAGCATGCCGCCATGGCCCATAGCGATACCATCATCCACCGCAATGGTATTGAACTCTTTAGCAACACCGCCGGAGGCTTCGATCTGCTCGGCAACCAGTTTACCGAGGTCGCGCAGGTGCACGTGGCCCGGCACGAACTGGGTAAACGAGTTTACGACGGCAATAATCGGTTTACCGAAGTCATCATCGGTCATCCCGGTGGCGCGCCACAGTGCGCGGGCGCCCGCCATATTGCGGCCGTGAGTGGTGGTGGCGGAACGGTATTTAGGCATGCTTTAGTACTCCCAGTCTTTATCTTGTTAAATGGGGTGTTGCGTGACACCCCATCTTTTTATGCTTATGGATTAACCTGATCCAACCAACCCCATTTATCTTCGGTTTCACCGGTAAAGAGGCCAAAGAATGCTTGCTGAACGCGCTTGGTGACCGGGCCACAGCGACCTTCACCAACCTGGATGCCGTCAACGCTACGCACCGGCGTGATTTCAGCGGCGGTACCGGACATGAATACTTCATCTGCAAGGTACAGGGATTCGCGAGACAGCACCTGCTCGCGCACTTCAATACCGAGGTCTTTCGCCAGCTTGATGATGGCGTCACGGGTGATGCCCGGCAGCGCGGACGAGGTGAACGGAGGGGTAAAGATCACACCATCTTTCACTTCAAACAGGTTTTCGCCCGCCCCTTCAGACAGGTAGCCGTTCACGTCCAGCGCGATACCTTCCTGATAGCCGTGGCGGCGCGCTTCGCTGCCCACCAACAGTGAGGAAAGATAGTTACCGCCCGCTTTTGCCGCCGTTGGGATGGTGTTCGGTGCCGCACGGTTCCAGGAGGAGACCATGGCATCGATCCCCTGATCCAGCGCTTCTGCGCCCAGGTATGCTCCCCATGGGAACGCCGCGATGATCACGTCAGTGGTGTAGCCGTCCGGCGGGTTAACGCCCATGCCCACGTCGCCGACGAAGACCAGCGGACGAATATAGGCGCTGGTCAGGTTATTTTTGCGCAGCACTTCGCGGCAGGCTTCCATCAGCTCGTCAACGCTCTGAGAAACCGGGAAACGGTAGATTTTGGCGGAGTCACGCAGGCGCTGCATGTGCTCGCGGTGGCGGAATACAACTGGGCCTTTATGGGAGTCGTAGCAGCGGATGCCTTCAAATACGGAGGTACCGTAGTGCAGCGCGTGGGACATGACGTGTACTTTCGCATCTTCCCAACGCACCATCTCACCGTTGAACCAAATGTAATCCGCTTTTTTCGTCGTCATTTCTCTTCCTATTGCGCTCAGGCGCGAATCTGTTGTTGTGATGTGCTTGTACACTGCTGAACGGCAACCGAGGCCACGTCCACCAGTTTATTTAATTGACTAAACAGTAAGTCGACTGACCGTGGGCTGGCAACGGTCAGTTCAATATTTATGTTCTGTGCATCACTAGCCGTTTCCATATTCATCGAGCAAATCTGAAAGCCGCGATGGCGAACCACACGTAAGACGCGTTCTAAGGTTTCCGGGTTGAAGCGGGCCTGCACGTTGACCTGATGTTGCATCATGATAATTTCTCCAGCATTTGTGAGTTGCTGGCGCCAGGTGGCACCAGTGGCCAGACATTCTCAAGTTCGTCGATTGAGACATGAAGCAGGTACGGGCCTTCGCTTGCGAGCATGGTGTCGAGTGCCGCTTCTACCTGGTCTTTACGGGTGATGTGTTGGCCAGGAATGCCGAAGGCGCTGGCCAGCGTGAGGAAATCGGGGTTATCGGTCAGGGTGGTTTCGCTATAACGTTCCTGGAAGAACAGCTGCTGCCATTGTCGAACCATCCCTAACCGCTGGTTATCGAGCAGTACGATCTTCAGCGGCAACTGCTTGCGTTTTACGGTGCCCAACTCTTGTACGTTCATCATGAAAGAGCCGTCACCGGAGATACAGATAACCGTATCGTTCGGGCGCGCGACCTGCGCACCAACGGCCGCCGGCAGACCGAAGCCCATCGTGCCTAAGCCGCTTGAGGTGATGAAGTTCTCCGGGCGGGTGTAGGTCATGTGTTGAGCGGACCACATCTGGTGCTGGCCGACGTCAGTCGTCACCACACTTTCCGCCGGTTTACGATCGGAGAGCTGCTTCAGCAGCAACGGCGCATAGATAGCCTCGCCCGGATGGTCGTAACGCCACTCATGCTCGGCGCGCATCGCCGCGTTATGTTCACACCAGGAGTCAATCGCCAGTGGCTGCTGCAGCGCGGGCAGCAGCGCATTCAGGTCGCCCTGCAGGGCAACATGCGCCTGGCGCAGTTTGTTCATTTCTGCCGGGTCGATATCCATATGGATAACTTTGGCATGCGGCGCGAAGGTGTTCAGCTTGCCGGTTACGCGGTCATCAAAGCGTGCGCCAACGGCGATCAGCAGATCACACTCTTGCACCGCCAGGTTCGCCGCTTTGGTACCGTGCATACCCAGCATACCGAGATAGTACGGATAATCCGCAGGCACGGCACCCAGGCCTTTCAGCGTGCAGGTCGCGGGCATGTTCGTGACCGCCATAAACTCACGCAGCGCGGGAACCGCCTGCGCCATCCCTACGCCGCCGCCGACGTACAGCATTGGCTTCTGCGATTCGGCCAGCATCTGCTGCGCCTGCGCCATTTCGCTATACGGGAAACTGTCGTCGCTTTCTACGGTGGAGAAGTACGGATCCAGATCGCCTTGTGCAATCTGAATATCTTTAGGGATATCAACCAGAACCGGGCCAGGACGGCCTGAGTTTGCCACCTGGAAAGCTTCAGCGATTACACGCGGCAGCTCTTCCAGGGATTGCACCAGGAAACTGTGTTTGGTGCAGGCCAGCGACAAACCGAGGACGTCCACTTCCTGGAAGGCATCCGTACCGATAAACGGTGCGGCAACCTGGCCGGTGATGGCAACAACAGGAACGGAATCGAGCAGCGCGTCCGCCAGGCCAGTGATCAGGTTGGTTGCTCCTGGGCCTGAAGTGGCGATACAGACGCCGGTTTTACCGGTAGAGCGGGCATAGCCGATGGCCGCCATCGCCGCGCCCTGCTCGTGTCGACACAGCAGATGCTCTACGCCGCCGTCATACAGAGCGTCGTAAACGGGCATAATGGCACCACCTGGATACCCAAATACCGTTTCGACTCCCTGCGCTCGCAACGCATGTACCACCCACTGTGCGCCATTCATAGTTAGTTCCCCGCCTTAGATCGTAAGAAACAGAATTTTGTGCTACTCGACATTCTCTGCTCCTCGTTATTGTTTTTTAGTCATAAAAAAACCCCCGGACCTTTCGGTGCGGGGGTCTTAGTTCGTTAAGGCTTGATTTCTAAGCCTTTCCTCGTCCAAGTGCAGCCCCGCACGGTGGGATAATAATCACCACCACGCTAATCACGACCAGGCTAATCACTCGTAGAAGGGCTGTCATTTTTGTCTATTCTTGCATCTTGTTCGAAGGAATACCTACAGAGTTACCACAGACATCACAAAAAGCACAAGTTTTTTTTATGACGCCATTGATTACCATGCTAAGGATTATTAGAAAAAGATTTGTTTTATATAGAAAAAATATGAAATGAAAATATTTCACCATCTGACGTCCGCCACCCACAAAAGCGGGTGTCACAGGGCGATTGCGTAAAAAAATGCGGGCGTGCTTCCGTGAAAAATGAAAATGCATGAAAAGTAGCAAAAATAGCAGGATAAGACGCGTAAATACGCGAAGTAACGGATTAATGCGACAATACGCCGATGCATAATGTCCTTCATCAGGGAGGAATTATGTCACTATCCGTCGTCTATACGCGCGCAGCGCTCGGCGTGAATGCGCCACTTATTACCATTGAAGTCCATATCAGCCAGGGGCTACCGGGGCTGGTGATGGTGGGTCTGCCGGAAACGACCGTCAAAGAGTCCCGGGATCGGGTTCGCAGCGCAATCATCAACAGCGGTTATACCTTTCCGGCGAAAAAGATCACCATCAACCTGGCGCCCGCCGACCTGCCGAAAGAAGGCGGTCGATATGATTTACCTATCGCTATTGCGCTCCTGGCAGCCTCTGAGCAGCTTAGCACCCAGAAACTGGGTCAATATGAGTTCGTAGGGGAATTGGCGCTTACAGGCGCGTTACGCGGCATTCCTGGGGCTATCTCTGCGGCAATGGAGGCCATCAGCGCCGGACGGCAGATAGTGCTTTCCGAAGACGATGCCCCACTGGTTGGGCTGCTCGGCGGCAATGATTGCCTCATCGCCAGCCATCTTCTGGAGGTATGTGCGTTTCTGGAAGGGAAGCAGGAACTGCGGCTTCCACCAGTGGAGACGCCCGTCATTACCGAGACCGTTGACGACCTGAGCGAAGTCATCGGCCAGCAGCAGGGGAAGCGCGCGTTAGAGGTGACGGCTGCAGGCGGGCATAATTTATTGCTGATTGGTCCACCGGGAACCGGGAAAACCATGCTCGCCTCGAGACTCAGGGGGCTACTGCCGCCGCTTAACGATCGCGAGGCGCTGGAAAGTGCAGCTATCATCAGTCTGGAAAATAGTCGCCGCGTGCAGGCAGAGTGGCGCTGTCGGCCTTTCCGCGCACCACACCATAGCGCGTCTTTAACCGCGATGGTGGGCGGAGGATCAATACCTGCCCCTGGCGAGGTCTCGCTGGCCCATAACGGGATTCTGTTTCTGGATGAATTACCGGAGTTTGAACGCCGGGTGCTGGATGCATTACGGGAGCCTATCGAGTCGGGCAAGATCCATATTTCACGGACGCGCGCCAAAATCACCTACCCTGCTCGCTTCCAGCTTATTGCTGCCATGAATCCCAGCCCGACCGGGCACTATGAGGGAAAACACAATCGCTGCACGCCAGAACAGACGCTGCGCTACCTCAATCGCCTGTCGGGGCCTTTCCTCGACCGTTTCGATTTATCGCTTGAGATCCCCATGCCTCCGCCAGGATTGCTGAGCCAGCCCGTCCGCCATGAAGAGAGTAGCCTGGAGGTACAGCGTCGCGTGATTGCTGCCCATCAGCGCCAGTTTTCCCGGCAGGGAAAGCTTAATGCCCATCTCGGTAGCGGCGAAGCAAGGGTACATTGTGTTCTCTGCGATGAGGATTCACGCTGGCTGGAACAGACGCTCACGCAGCTGGGGCTTTCTATTCGGGCGTGGCAGCGGCTGCTTAAGGTTGCGCGTACGTTGGCCGACATGGAGGGCGTTGACGCCATTGAGCGTCGACATTTGCAGGAAGCGTTGAGCTACCGAGGAATTGACCGCATGCTCAGCCACCTGCAAACCTTACTGCAATAAAAAAGGGGCCGGAGCCCCTTTCTCTTAGTCGTCGCTTTCAGTGTAGTCGTCAGCGCCTTCCATCTGTGGTTTACCACCAGACAGCGTATGGAAACGCTTAGGACGCTTAATGCGAGTCACATACTTGTGCCATACGCGTTCAGCTTCTGAAGCCGGTTCACGCTCACCGCGACATACCGCGACGAACTGGTGTTCCTCATCGGTTGCAGGCTCACGCTTGCCAAGATCGAGTTCGTTAAAGGCAAAGCCATAACGCTCCAGCAGCTGCGCCTCTTTGATGGTGAAGTCACCATGACGAGAGAACCCGCGCGGATAATTTTTATTATCAAAAAAACGATTAGTCGTCGTAAAGCTTTCCGCCATCCTACACGCTCCTAATTCTTTGGCCGAGCTATTTATGGCGCGGAGTATTAGATACGCTTGACAGAGTGTAAAACAAAAGATTTAAATCATTACGACAAAAAATTTTGCGGAGAAAGCTGTGGATACCGAATTGCTGAAAACTTTCCTCGAAGTGAGCAGAACTCGCCACTTCGGGCGAGCCGCAGAAGCGCTCTATCTGACACAATCTGCGGTGAGCTTTCGCATTCGTCAGTTAGAGAATCAGCTCGGCGTAAATTTATTTACCCGTCACCGCAATAACATACGGCTGACGGCTGCGGGAGAAAAGCTGCTGCCTTACGCCGAGACGCTGATGAGTACATGGCAGGCCGCGCGTAAGGAGGTCGCCAGTACCTCACGACATAACGAGTTTTCGATTGGCGCCAGCGCTTCGCTGTGGGAGTGCATGCTCAATGAGTGGCTAGGAAGGCTCTACCAGGCAGATGATGCCCTGCAGTTTGAAGCGCGAATTGCACAGCGGCAGTCGCTGGTGAAGCAACTGCATGAGCGCCAGCTCGATCTGCTGATCACTACCGAAACGCCGAAGATGGATGAATTTAGCAGCCAACTGCTGGGACATTTCACCCTTGAGCTGTTCTGTGCATCACCGGCCACCATCAAAGCCGATCTGAATTACCTTCGCCTTGAGTGGGGGGCAGATTTTCAGCAGCATGAAACCGGGCTTATCGCCAGTGATGACATTCCGTTATTAACCACCAGTTCGGCTAGCCTGGCCTATCGACAGCTGCTGCCGTTGAAAGGCTGTACCTGGTTGCCAACGTCATGGGCTCAGGAGCAAAACGGTATATATCCGGTTGCGGATGGTTCATCAATTTCGCGGCCTTTATACGCGATCTGGCTGCAAAATAGCGACAAACACGCGCAAATTCGCGACATACTGAAAAACAACGTTTTTTAATAAGCAGGAAATAATGAGCGGCCCGGAGTGAACAGCGACGGGTCTTTAGAAAGGCAAATTTTGGGCAAAAAAAATCCTTTGCCTAAGCAAAGGATTATATATGGCAGGGGCGGAGAGACTCGAACTCGCGACACCCGGTTTTGGAGACCGGTGCTCTACCAACTGAGCTACGCCCCTAAAGACTTCTTAATTTTTCTTATCATTAAGCCTGCTAATGTAGCAGGCTTAATTTTAAATAAGTGGCGGAACGGACGGGACTCGAACCCGCGACCCCCTGCGTGACAGGCAGGTATTCTAACCGACTGAACTACCGCTCCACCGAATTTCTTTGTCACTACCCGGATTATTCATCCCGGTTTACTGCAATTTGATGCCTGGCAGTTCCCTACTCTCGCATGGGGAGACCCCACACTACCATCGGCGCTACGGCGTTTCACTTCTGAGTTCGGCATGGGGTCAGGTGGGACCACCGCGCTACAGCCGCCAGGCAAATTCTGTTATCAGACCGCTTTTGCGTTCTGATGTAATCTGTAATCAAGCTGAAATCGATGTCTCTTTCGCCAAAACATCTTCGGCGTTGTAAGGTTAAGCCTCACGGTTCATTAGTACTGGTTAGCTCAACGTATCGCTACGCTTACACACCCAGCCTATCAACGTCGTCGTCTTCAACGTTCCTTCAGGACTCTCAAGGAGTCAGGGAGAACTCATCTTGGGGCAAGTTTCGTGCTTAGATGCTTTCAGCACTTATCTTTTCCGCATTTAGCTACCGGGCAATGCCATTGGCATGACAACCCGAACACCAGTGATGCGTCCACTCCGGTCCTCTCGTACTAGGAGCAGCCCCCCTCAATTCTCCAGCGCCCACGGCAGATAGGGACCGAACTGTCTCACGACGTTCTAAACCCAGCTCGCGTACCACTTTAAATGGCGAACAGCCATACCCTTGGGACCTACTTCAGCCCCAGGATGTGATGAGCCGACATCGAGGTGCCAAACACCGCCGTCGATATGAACTCTTGGGCGGTATCAGCCTGTTATCCCCGGAGTACCTTTTATCCGTTGAGCGATGGCCCTTCCATACAGAACCACCGGATCACTAAGACCTGCTTTCGCACCTGCTCGAGCCGTCACTCTCGCAGTCAAGCTAGCTTATGCCTTTGCACTAACCTCCTGATGTCCGACCAGGATTAGCTAACCTTCGTGCTCCTCCGTTACTCTTTAGGAGGAGACCGCCCCAGTCAAACTACCCACCAGACACTGTCCGCAACCCGGATTACGGGTCTACGTTAGAACACCAGCCATTAAAGGGTGGTATTTCAAGGTTGGCTCCATGCGAACTGGCGTCCACACTTCAAAGCCTCCCACCTATCCTACACATCAAGGACCAGTGTTCAGTGTCAAGCTATAGTAAAGGTTCACGGGGTCTTTCCGTCTTGCCGCGGGTACACTGCATCTTCACAGCGAGTTCAATTTCACTGAGTCTCGGGTGGAGACAGCCTGGCCATCATTACGCCATTCGTGCAGGTCGGAACTTACCCGACAAGGAATTTCGCTACCTTAGGACCGTTATAGTTACGGCCGCCGTTTACCGGGGCTTCGATCAAGAGCTTCGCGTTGCCGCTAACCCCATCAATTAACCTTCCGGCACCGGGCAGGCGTCACACCGTATACGTCCACTTTCGTGTTTGCACAGTGCTGTGTTTTTAATAAACAGTTGCAGCCAGCTGGTATCTTCGACTGATTTCAGCTCCATGGGTAAACCACTTCACCTACATATCAGCGTGCCTTCTCCCGAAGTTACGGCACCATTTTGCCTAGTTCCTTCACCCGAGTTCTCTCAAGCGCCTTGGTATTCTCTACCTGACCACCTGTGTCGGTTTGGGGTACGATTTGATGTTACCTGATGCTTAGAGGCTTTTCCTGGAAGCAGGGCATTTGTTACTTCAGCACCGTAGTGCCTCGTCATCACACCTCAGCGTTAGTAAGCGTCCGGATTTACCTAAACGCTCCGCCTACATGCTTAAACCGGGACAACCGTCGCCCGGCTAACATAGCCTTCTCCGTCCCCCCTTCGCAGTAACACCAAGTACAGGAATATTAACCTGTTTCCCATCGACTACGCCTTTCGGCCTCGCCTTAGGGGTCGACTCACCCTGCCCCGATTAACGTTGGACAGGAACCCTTGGTCTTCCGGCGTGCGGGTTTTTCACCC
>NZ_VDAG01000028.1:0-271 GCF_019584505.1 Kluyvera sp. EC_51
AAGACGACGACGTTGATAGGCTGGGTGTGTAAGCGTAGCGATACGTTGAGCTAACCAGTACTAATGAACCGTGAGGCTTAACCTTACAACGCCGAAGATGTTTTGGCGAAAGAGATATCGATTATCAGCTTGATTACAGATTACATCAGAACGCAAAAGCGGTCTGATAAACAGAATTTGCCTGGCGGCTGTAGCGCGGTGGTCCCACCTGACCCCATGCCGAACTCAGAAGTGAAACGCCGTAGCGCCGATGGTAGTGTGGGGTCTCCCC